>DDTV01000025.1:2370-20629 GCA_002344425.1 Candidatus Falkowbacteria bacterium UBA2355 | reverse complement strand
AGAGTTTGATCCTGGCTCAGGATGAACGCTGGCGATGTGTCTAAGGCATGCAAGTCGAAAGCTGGTAGCAATACCGGCTTGGCAAACGGGAGAGTAACGCATTGGTAACTTACCTCGAAGACGGGAATAACCCACCGAAAGGTGGAATAATACCCGATGGTCGTGGGGGGACATAAGTCATTCCCACGTAAAGGCTCCGACGCTTCGAGAGAGACCTATGTTCTATCAGCTTGTTGGTGAGGTAAAAGCTCACCAAGGCTACGACGGATAGCGGGTGTGAGAGCATGACCCGTCTCACTGGGACTGAGATACTGCCCAGACTCCTACGGGAGGCTGCAGTCAAGAATATTCCTCAATGGCCGAAAGGCTGAAGGAGCGACATCGCGTGCAGGAAGAAGCCCCTCGGGGTGTAAACTGCTTTTATTTGGGAAGAACTATGACGGTACCAAATGAATAAGGGGTTGCTAAACTCGTGCCAGCAGCAGCGGTAATACGAGTACCCCAAGCGTTATCCGGATTTATTGGGCGTAAAGCGTTCGTAGGCGGTTTGTAACATCTCTTGTTAAATCCCAAGGCTCAACCTTGGGGCTGCAGGAGATATGGATAAACTAGAGACTGGAAGAGGCAAGCGGAATTGCTGGTGTAGGGGTTAAATCCGTTAATATCAGCAGGAACACCAAAAGCGAAGGCAGCTTGCTAGGACAGTTCTGACGCTCAGGAACGAAAGCGTGGGGAGCGAATGGGATTAGATACCCCAGTAGTCCACGCCGTAAACGATGGATGCTGAGCATCGGGAGTTTCGACCCTCTCGGTGCTGCCTACCTAAGTTAACACCTTAAGCATCCCGCCTGGGGAGTACGGTCGCAAGATTAAAACTCAAAGGAATTGACGGGGACCCGCACAAGCGGTGGAGCATGTGGTTTAATTCGACGATAAGCGAAGAACCTCACCAAGGTTTGACATCTAGCTGCAGACTCCTGGAAACAGGAGAGCCTTCGAGGGTGCTAGACAGATGCTGCATGGTTGTCGTCAGCTCGTGTCGTGAGATGTACCGTTAAGTCGGGTAACGAGCGCAACCCCTACCCTATGTTTTACGTGTCATAGGGAACTGTCTGCTTTAAGCAGGAGGAAGGTGGGGATGACGTCAAATCAGCATGGTTCTTACACCTTGGGCGACACACGTGCTACAATGGGGAATACAAAGGGACGCCAAACCGTAAGGTGGAGCAAATCCCAAAAAATTCTTCTCAGTTCGGATTGAGGTCTGCAACTCGACCTCATGAAGCTGGAATCGCTAGTAAACGTGGATCAGCCACGCCACGTTGAATACGTTCTCGGGTCTTGTACTCACCGCCCGTCACACCAAGAGAGTCGGAGACGCCCGAACCTGCCAGCGAGGCAGGGAAGGTGAAGCCGATGATAAGGGTGAAGTCGTAACAAGGCATCCGTAGCGGAAGCTGTGGATGGATCACCTCCTTTCTAGGGAGAAAGTCCTTTAGTGGACATTAGTCGAACTGAAGTAACGTCGATTAGCATCGAAAGGTTGTACAAATAGATTATGGGCTATTTGATTAATGAAAAGACTAGCCTATAATAGCCAGTCTTTTTTTGTTGGGGCATATAGCTCAGTTGGTTAGAGCGCCACACTGATAATGTGGAGGTCGATGGTTCGAATCCATCTATGCCCACCGTTCGTCATATAGCGGGGTAGAGCAGTTGGCAGCTCGCCAGGCCCATAACCTGGAGGTCGTCGGTTCGAATCCGACCCCCGCAACATGTTTGCCTCGGTAGCTCAGTGGTAGAGCGCAGCCCTGAAGAGGCTGGCGTCGTCAGTTCGATTCTGACCCGAGGCACATTTATTTTTCTCTTTTCGGGGTGTCGTATACCGGTAGTACGCATGCTTTGGGAGCATGTTGACTGGGTTCAATTCCCAGCACCCCGACAATTTTTACCGCTAATATTAGATAAAAATATTAATTTAGTTAAAAAATTTGTGACGCTATTGTGCCGTTACTTCATGAAATTCCGCCTATTGGGCGGAATTTTTTTATTCAAAAATATTAGGAAAATCGGGAATTATGGTGCTGGGACGATTTTGCCATACCCAGCACACAACATATCTCACGGCACCCCCTTGACATCTATATCTAATTAGATATAATTAAATCAGATCATATTAGTATTAAAAAAGAGCAATGAACGCTGTTTACTATAGCGATAAGAAGACCGACCATTGCCCCGTAAAAGAGTTTCTTACACCTTACTTTGAAGCGTATGAAGACTCTCAGGAACATGAAACCATGCTTACCAATCTATTCGGTATTATTCAATTAATCTGTGAAAGAAAAAATATACCGCCCCTTGGCAGCATGGCTGGAGCGATACAGGGCTATAGTCTGTTTAAGATTAAATTAAGAAAGAATAAAAATACTCTAATTCGTATTCTTTATTTTTGTCATCAAGATAAACTTATTTTATTACATGGATTTGAAAAACCTGAATCTTATAGTTCCTCTAGGGATAAAGAGCGATTTGAGGATAAGCAATTTAAGATTGCTGACAACAATAGGTTAATTTTTATTCAAAATTCAGATTTTTATGAAGTATTCTAGCATGTTAAAAAAAATGAATAAAAAAACAAATATTATCGATAGGTTGAAAAATAATAACGAATTCCAAGAAAAAATAAAAGACGCTACACTAAGAATTCGCCTCGCAAACGAGGTTAATATCGTTAGAGAAGCCATGGGTATTTCCCAGCCAAAGCTAGCTCAACTCGCTAAAACTACTCAGGCAATAATTTCCCGAGTAGAAAATTATGAAGTGAATATCGGATTGGATTTACTAGGTAGAATTGCCGAATCTTTAAATTTTTCAGAAAAGAATTGGTCAAATATTTTTGGTTTTCAAATTAATTCAAATAACCAAATCCCTGCGATCTCCTTCCCAGCTAGCTGGCTCAATATCGAGCAAAATAACCATTCAGTAGATAATGCTGAAACCTATGCTCAGATTGAAACGATGGACGAGCCACTTATTGAGTATGAAATTTTGAGTGAATTGAATAAATAATTTTCAAATGTATGAAACATCTTTGGTCAATAATTTGTGAACGATCATCAATAGATTATGAATCAAATAATCTCAGTCTTTTTAATTGCCTAGAACAGCTTCAAGTCACAATAGATAAATCGAAACAAAAAGATGGTGAGCAGTTAATTATTCCTTTGGCATTTCAGCTTTTTAGCCTCTGGGAGTTAGAAAACGAAACCATGATTGAGCTAACTATTGAAGTAGTGGATCCAGATGGCAGTATTATTAATTCACTAGAAGCACCTTTCCCTATAAAAGGTTCGTTTAAACGATTTAGAAGCAGGATTAATATTCCAGGATTACCCATTACTATAAGTGGTAGATATTTAATGAGGTTAAAGAGGAAGCTTCAGGACAATGAATTTAAAGTTGAAGCAGAATTACCCATAGAAATATCAGTTAATTTTAAAGATAAAATTTCTTAATAATTTATACTAAATAATATGCCTTCAAAAAATAGAATTATTATTAAACCTTCGGGTAACAAACAAAGATATATTCTTGTTAAGTCGTCTAATAATAAAACGCTTGCATCTACTGAAACCTACAAAACAGAACAGGGCGCAAATAATGCTGTAAAGGCTTTAAAAAAAGTAGTGAAAAATTCAGTGGTAGTTGATTTGACCAAGAAGAAAAAATAAAACCTTTTTAAAAGAACCCCTAGCTTCAGTCTAAGGATTCTTTTTTAACAGGTATACGACTCCGAACATCGTCTGCCCCTGTATTGTTAGCATCGCAACTAATCGACTAAAAAGTTGTGACGCTATTGTGCCGTACAGACGACGTATATGATAGTATATGATATTTACTGAGGGAACAACTGAGCAATAATTTTTCGCTATTTTTACAAAAAATTTAATATTTGTTAGACTTTCAATATATTATTATTAACGTTTCAATTCCCAGCACCCCGACACATGAAATTTCTAAGCAAGACAACTTGGCCGCAAGTATTTGCAGGATGGCAAGAACGTGAAGGCTCTGATCCGGCTTGGATAAAAGTAGCCACTGAAATAAAAGGTTGGCCGGATTGGGAGTCTTGGCGACGTTTTACTGCCGAGCAGATTGGCGCCGAAAATTTGTCTTGGGAAATCCAAGAATTTTCTAATCCAATGAAAGAGGTTCCTTTGATGTTAATCGGACCATATTCCGGTTGGCAATCGCGCGTTACGAATAAAAATCAAACAACCTTCGAAGAGCTGATTAATATTGACGAACAATTTGATTATTGGAAAGATATTCCTAAAATTAATTCTATCATCGAAGATTTTCCTGACGTCGATATGATTGGTTTGATTCGTGATGATAGCGGACAGATAGTTTGCATAGAAGGCCACCATCGAGCTACGGCGGTTGCTTTGGCTGCTAAGCTCGGCAAGGAAGTTATTTTTAAGGCTCCGCTACGAATTGCCCTAGCCCATATAACAGTTGACCAAATTGGGCTTTTTGATAGAGTACTAGAGAGAGGAACAACTAAATAAGCCAGTTTTCGCGGGTATCGTATAATGGTTATTATGTTAGCCTTCCAAGCTTAAGATAGGGGTTCGATTCCCCTTACCCGCTCACTATATATGCGTGAAATTGAAATCAAGATAAGAACCAAAGATTTGGAGACTGTTAAAAGTAAGCTCTTGGAGCTCGGTTGCGAATTAAGCGAACCTTTGGAACAGCACGACGTTGTATACTCCTATAACAACGATGTTAGCCTTTGGCAGAAAGCGCAAAGCGGCAGTTTGGTTTTGCGTATTCGGCGCGAGAAAAAAGGCTCAATTTTTACCTTAAAAAAACAGTTAAGCAATGAACTTGATAATATAGAATTGGAAACAGAAGTTGCCGATCCCGAAGTTTTGCATAAAATTTTTTTGGAAATTGGTTACCAGCCGCAGGTCGAGGTGAAAAAAATCAGACAAAAGGGCAGATTTAAAGATTATGAAATTTGTTTGGATACGGTTGAAAAATTGGGCTCTTTTGTTGAACTTGAAAAATTGACAGGGGATGATGCTGATCCGGCCGCAGTTAAGGAAGAGTTATTTCAAGCCTTGGAGTCGCTGGGCCTATCTAGGGATGATGAGGAGCTCAGAGGTTATGATACTCAGGTTTTTCAAGTTGACCACGCATAAATAATGTAAATAAAAAAAGGGATTTGCAAAAGCAAACCCCTTTTTGTTTTATGAAGTTTTTTAATATTTGAAAAAAACTATTCCTAAATCCATGCCGGCGCCAAAGCTGATAAAGCCTACGGTGTCGCCTCTTTTGACTTTTCCTTCTTCGACTGCTTTTGAGAAAAGCCAGAAAACGCTGACGCTACTGATATTGCCCGTACTAAGATCAGTATGGATAGTACCTTTAAACTGAGGCCAGTGTAGTTTTACTTTCTCATAGAACAGTTCACCGGTTTTTTTACTGGGCTGATGAAAGAAAAGATGTTTAATCTTCTTTTGTAGCTTAGCTTCGGTAACGGTCTTTATTAAAGCATTGGTGACCGCCTTACCGATATAACCATGAACGAATTTACCCTTTTGTCCGAATTTCCAATCATCTTTTCTGTTATAGATATAATTGATCCGGTTGTCGTAGGGATCGGTGCCATAACTTTCCGCTAAAAGATGGTGTTTGGTTGTCGCTCTGACAAGCAATGAGCTTGAACCGTCTCCGAACAGATTGCTGGATTTCCACTCATCTTTTTTAGCGAGTTCAGTTGCCTTTTCAGCGGCAATAATGAGAATACATTTATGCTTGCCTCGGGCAAGATAATTTATCGCCATATCCAAAGCATAAAGACCTCCGACACAAGCTCCTTTTACGTCAACGCAGCGCGCATTGGTTCTGCCGGCGTATTCGGAGTCAGTTGTTGCCAATCGACTTTTTACTTCAGCCGCCAAAGTAGGATAACCAGGCCCGTTAGTATTGCTTGTGCCGATAATCATATCTACTTCAGATATATTTATATGGGCACTTTCTAAACATTTAACAGCCGCTTTTAAAGCTAACTCTTCGACTGTGCCTGTATAGAAAGGGCGGTTATCAAAACCAATAAGCTCAACGGCTTTAGCCGCAAGCGCTTCAAGCTCTTCTAGGGTTGGGTCGGGGTCACCATCTTTTTTATCAAGTGCTTCCCGCTGCCCCGCTAGAGAGATATCATTGACCAGATAATTTCTTTGATTAATTAGATCAAAGCCCGAAGTATTTTTTGGTCCGATATGAGCCTGCCCGACTATCTCAAAATCTATTCTTTTGTCATTGAACATTTATTCCTCCTGTTTTTTATTATTTTTGTTTTATTTACCTTATCTTTAGTATAAATTAGCTTAAAAGTCAATATTATTGACATTTGCCCAATCTTCGGTTAAAATCTAGTCACTGTCAAATGCTCAAGATTATTTAATTTAAACTATGTTAACTATTCGTTTTTCCCGCGTCGGCAAAAAAGGTTATCCTACCTACCGCCTCGTTATTTCGGAAAAAGCTCGAGACCCCTATGGTAAGGCTTTGGAAATTCTCGGTTCCTACAACCCCCATTCCAAAAAACTCGAGGTCAAAAGCGATCGCATCAAGTTCTGGTTAAGCAAGGGCTCGGGCATGTCCCAAACCGTCGCCAACCTCTTGATCAACAATAAAATTATCGAAGGCACAAAGGCCAAGGCTGATAAGAAAGCGACCAAGAAAAAAGGCGCAAAGGCCGAATAAAAAAATCGCTCCCGAAAGGGAGCGGTTTTTTTATTTTTTGAGAAGTTTCTTATCCTTTAAAAATTTTATGTGTTCTTCAATGGTTTTCCGATCAAGATTGCGCGCCGCGGCTATTTCATCAATACTCATCCCCTTATTCAAAAGCTCAAAGGTCTCAAGCTGAGTTAACTTGGTTGATAATTTACCCTCGATTTTTTTATTGCTGATATCGCTGATCTCCTCGGCCCGTTCGCCGCGCAAGCACATATCACAGCGTTCGCAGCGCTTTAGTTCATCGTCGCCGAAATATTCTAGCAAATAGCGTTGGCGGCAGGTTTTGGAAAAAACATATTCTTCCATCAAATCGAGTTTTGAATAAGCCCGCGCCGCTTTGTTTTTTAGAGCCGTAGTGTCGAGTTCAATGTCCCAAGGATCGACGCGTTTAATAATTTCAATTTCCGTTCCCTTAAAAGGCGGGCGATATTCTACTAAGCCGGCAGCCGATAATTTTTTTATGATACGCAGGAGCATGTCCTTGCTTGTGCCGATGATCGACGCCGCGTCTTCAAGGTTGCTTTCCCAACCCTTTTCAAGCTCGGCACAAAATTTGGCGTAGAACTTTTCAAAAACTTCGCGCTGTTTGGCGGCGCGACCGGAAAACTGTTTTAGGACTTCGTTTAGGGAACTGTTTAATTTAAGAAAGGCTTGGCCGTTTTTTTCTCGAGCGCGCCGGATATAACCGGCTTGTTCGAGCAGTTTAACGCTCGTACCAATCGCCATTTCCGGCGATTCGTCATCCGTCGCCGCTTTGATGTCGGCATAAGTCACCAAGACTCTTGGCGTTTCGGCTTTTAATAAATATTTATAAACATCGCGCACCAGTTCGGGAGAAGGGTTGTCACCGCGGATAAAAAATTCACGCAGATATCGGTCGCGGGGATGATAGAGCAAGAGACAGACGCTCGGCTCATTATCGCGGCCGGCGCGGCCGGCTTCCTGATAATAGGCTTCGATCGTGCCCGGCAAATCAAAATGAATGACGAAACGAATATCTTTTTTATCAATGCCCATGCCAAAGGCGTTGGTGGCGACAATAACTTGCGCCGTGCCATTCATAAAGTTGTCTTGCACCCATTGCCGTTCTTCATTTTGCATTCCGGCATGGTAACCGACCGCTTCTATTCCTTCGGCTAAAAGCATTTCAAGCAGGGCATCGGCTTTGGCGCGGGTACCGACATAAACGATACCGGCGCCGCCTTCCAGACTTTGGATAACATCAAGCACAATCCGAGGCTTATGCGCGTCGCTCGCCTCTATAACGCCGAACTGGAGATTAGGACGGGCAAATCCGGTGGTTATATTGACCGGAGTTTTTAAGTTTAATTGTTTGATAATATCGGCCCTGACTTCGGGAGTTGCCGTTGCGGTTAAAGCGATGACCGGCGGTCGGCCGCATAATTCAACGGCCGAACCAAGATGGCGATAACTGGGACGGAAATCATGTCCCCATTGGCTGATACAATGAGCTTCGTCCACAGCGAATAAATCTACTTTTATAGTAGAGAGGCGGGCGGTAAATTCAGTGTTATAAAATCTCTCCGGTGCGATATAAATTATTTTATATGCTCCGGCCGCGGCTTCTTCAAGTCTTTGCGCGGCAATGTCCGGACTGATGGAAGAATTGATAAAAGTCGCTTTGATGCCGGCTGATGTTAAGGCATCGACCTGATCTTTCATTAAAGCAATCAAGGGCGAGACAACCAAGGTCAAGCCGTCATTAACGAGCGAAGGCAATTGATAACACAAAGATTTGCCGCCGCCGGTCGGCATGATAACCAAGGCATCGCGTTTGTTCAAAACGGCTTCAATGGCTTCTTCTTGACCGCGCCTAAAAGAAGAAAAGCCGTATTGCTTTCTAAGAAGTTCTGTTAATTGTTCCTGTTTATACATGAAATTATACCAAAGTGTCATCCTGACGAATGTCAGGATCCATTATTCCGTAGTTACTACGATATCATGGATTCTGAATCAGCGCTCCACTTCGTGGAGCTTGTTCAGGATGACACTGGGTTATTGAATATTCTTTTGCTTCTTAAACGCCAGCAAAGTGTTTAAAAAAGCCATAGCGATCGTCATCGGGCCGACGCCGCCGGGGACAGGGCTTAAAAAACCGGATTTGTCTTTCATTGATAGAGCGTCAACGTCGCCGCAGATTTTTCCTGTTGAATCTTTGCTAATACCAATGTCAATAATTACGGCATTGTCTTTAACCATATCAGCGGTAATAGAATTTTGCTTACCAATGGCGGTTATTATTAAATCAGCTTCTTTCATCGCAGTGGTTATTTTTGCACCTTGCAGTTTTAAAATTTCTGTTAATTTATCTTCAAAAATATCAGAGTTCACTACTAGACTAACTTTTTTATTTTGTAGGTCAAAATTAATACTAGCCAACATGGCAAGAATCACGGCATAAACCGGCGGCATAAAACCGGCTTCATTACTTTTATCCATCAGACGACGCATATTCTCTTTAGTAAAGCCGTCGATATCTTTGTCCGGGTTGACCGCATTGACAATCGTATCGGCATCAAGGTGTTTGGGCAAAGGCAATTGCACTAAAATAGCATCAACTTCCGGATCGTTATTTAAAAAATTAATTGTTTTCAGCAGGTCCTCCTGCGTCATATCTTCATCACAGCGATAGACGTGCGCGTCAATTCCGACCGTGCCGGCTTGTTTCTCTTTCAAGCTAACATAGAGTTTTGAATCCGGACGTTCGCCGACCAAAATAATCGCGAGCCCCGGTCGGGGGCCCTTGAAGGAATGAATTTCCAGCGCAATGGAATCTTTAATTTTTTCGGCCAAAGCGCGGCCGTCAATCAGTTTCATTTTAATACTTGAGAGGATATTTCCGGCACAATTCTTTAATGCTTTTTTGCAGCTCACTTAAAACCGCCTCATCTTCTTTATTCATAATCGCCTTATCCATTAATCCGGCAACATTACGGCATTCGTCTTCGTTTAAACCGCGCGTCGTGATTGCCGGCGTGCCGACTCTGATGCCCGACGGATTCATCGGCGGATTTGGATCATTGGGAATCGTTGAGCGGGACACAGAAATGCCGACTTTTTCCAAAGCTTTTTCCGCTTCTTTGCCCACTAAGTTTTTATTTCTCAAATCAATGACGAACATATGATTGTCGGTTCCGCCCGAAACTATCTCATAGCCGAGTTTAATAAATTCATCACTCATGGCTTGAGCATTCTTGATAACTTGTTTGGCGTAGGTTTTAAATTCCGGTTTCAGAGCTTCGCCGAAAGCCACGGCTTTGGCCGCGGTCATATTGTCATGCGGACCGCCCTGCATGCCCGGAAAAACCGCGCGATCAATCGCTTTGGCAAATTGTTCCTTACACATAATAATCGCGCCGCGCGGGCCGCGCAAAGTTTTATGCGTGGTTGTCATTACCACATCGAAGAGCGGAACCGGACTTGATAAAACTCCTGCCGCAATTAAACCGGCCGGATGAGAAATATCGGCAAAAGTCAGAGCGCCGATTTCATCAGCGATTTTTTTAAAGCCTTCCCAATCAATGTCTCTTGAATATGCGCTAAAGCCAGCAACGATTAATTTTGGTTTCTCGCGTAAGGCGACTTGTCTGACTTCGTTCATGTCGATTCTGCCATCGTGACCGACGCCGTATTGGACAAAATTATATAACATGCCGGAAAAGTTAACCGGATGGCCGTGCGATAAATGTCCGCCGTGGTCGAGGCGCAGTCCCATAATAGTGTCGCCGGGTTTTACCAAAGCAAAATAAACCGCGGCATTAGCCGGTGAGCCGGACAGGGGTTGGACATTGACGTGTTCGGCGCCGAATAATTTTTTAGCTCTTTCAATCGCCAAATTTTCAACCTCATCGATAATCTGGTTGCCGCCGTAATAGCGTTTGCCCGGATAGCCTTCTGAGTATTTATTGGCCAAGGGTGAAGCCAGGGCTTCTAAAACCGCTTCGGAAACATAGTTTTCGGAAGCTATCAGCTCAAGCTCATTGGCTTGCCGAGAGCCCTCCCGAGCGATAATCTCGGCCAATTTTGGATCTTCTTGGTTTAGCTCCTTAAAAGAGGGCATAATGGCAAAATTTAGTTAATTTTAGTATAATTAGAATATAATTATTTAACCATACATTTATGGCAAAAACAAGAATGGCAGTCTTGGCGCTCCTGGCGACCGCGGCGCTAATCTTGCCTGGTTTCGTTTCGGCTAAAGGAGCCGGACCTCAAGAGTCGGTCTACATTCCAAAAGATGAGATCGTCGAGGGCAGTCTTTATTCAGCCGGCGCTTCAATCACAATTGAAGGTACGGTCAAGGGAGATGTTGTTTGTGCGGCGCAATCGCTCGTTATCAACGGTCGCGTTGACGGCGATGTTATTTGTGCCGGACAGTCAATTACAATTAATGGTCCGGTGGGCGGCAGTGTACGCGTTGCCGGTAATACCATTATCTTAAACGGTGCTATTGCCCGAACCGCAATGGCGGCCGGTGCTAATGTTACGATATCGCCGCAAGCCAATATCGGCTGGGACGCGCTTATAGCTTCGGCCTACGCTGAAATTCGCGGCAATATAAAACGCGATTTATATGGAGCCGGTTCATTCTTTACTTTAGCCGGTCCGGTTAATCGTCATGTACTTTTGTATATGGACGATCGCCAAATGCCGGAAGATCGCAGTGCTTTGACTATTAACAAAGAAGCTTCCATCGGCGGTAATCTTACTTATACGGCGATGCGCGATGCGCAAATTGAAAACGCCGAAGTTATTAAAGGTTCAGTTGAACGGAAAAACTTAGAATGGAAAAATCGCGGCGAAGCCAAGGATGTTGCTGGCGCTTGGGCCTGGTTTAACCTTATCGGTATTTTTTCAGCCCTAGTAGTAGGTTTACTCTTAGTTAGCTGGTTGCCGAAGCCGATACACGATATTACCGACGGTATGCTTACTAAACCCTTGCCGTCGCTCGGTTGGGGAATCCTTGTTTTAATATTAATTCCAATCGCTTCATTATTAATCCTCTTTACAGTTATTGGTATTCCATTATCGATTTTATCAATCGGTACATTATTGCTACTTGTGTATCCGAGTGTAATTTTGTCTGGTATTGCAATCGGTCGCAAGCTTAATAATGCATTGCCGTTTATGCATAAGTGGCATAATTCTTTAATGGCGGCAATGATTGTCGGTATTATAGTTTCTCGGCTTATTTTTTCGATCCCCGTCCTTGGCTGGTTCCTTTGCTTCCTGGCTCTGCTTTGGGGCCTTGGCGGCATTTGGCGCTACTCTCAGGCTAAGAGCTAAGATAGCTATTTACTTAAAAGCCCCGTATTCACGGGGCTTTTATTATTGACAAATAGAATTAAATATCTTACTCTTAGCTTAATTAAAGTTCAAATCGCAAATTAAAAAAGGAATAAAACCATGGTAAAAAACCTGATCTTCGCAGCGGTTGTATTTGTTGTAACTGTGTTAATCGGAATCATAATTAAGACCGAGCCATTAATGATTATTTTCGCGATATTCATTTCGTTGGTCATCGTTTCAAAATTTATGATTGCTGTTGAACATGAAAAGGCATGGAAGAAGAATAATATCAAAGTCGTCATGGGGCGACCTTGGAAAATTGTCGTAATCTATCCATTCTGGATATTGTTTATTTCCAGTTTGATTCTTGGGCTAAAGGTGTGGCCAGGCAACCCAACGACAAATTTTGTTTGTTTCATGAGCGGGGCTATTGCTTCATTTATTCTGGGAACAATATTATGGAAGACCAGGCCAAAACCCGAAATTAAAACAAGCTAAAGCTAGCAGGGAGAAATTTTTAATGAAACTGGAAAAATATTTATCTGATTTGGCAAGGCAACTTTCCGATCATATTGGTAGTCTGTTAAAAGAACACAAAACCTCAGCTGATAAACAAAAAGTTTTAGTTCGCTATATCACGGCTATACACCCGCACTTTATTATATGGGTGACCGCCATGTATATTTCCGCCAAGACCTCAGAAGCACGCATGGCGGCTCTTGATAATTTAAAGTTAGAAATTTCTGAAAATCATCAAGCAATGTTGTTTAATTTTATGGAGCAAATGAACATTCTTCCCTGTTCTGAAGAATATGAAAGGCTCTTTCCTGTAATTAATAAGGTACAAAATACTGCGGCTAAATTAAACTCGGTGACTACAGCAACTGTCATTTATTTGCTTGAAGAGTCTTCAAAAGTTTTTATTCCATGGATTGAAGAGGTGGCCGTATCGCTTCAGGCGTCAGATCTAACCTACACTAGGAAACATGGTGAAGCTGATGACCTGCATGCACGGCAAGCGCTTAATGCCGTTTTATATGAAGCGAACGAAAGCACCGAGCCTATGTTCGAAGTTCAAAAGGCCGCAGCGGTTATTATTGAACTGTTAAATGCTATTTTTTCTCCAACTAAATCATGAGCTAATCAGTGATTGATAAAATATATTTTTAAGGACCTAAAAAGGTCCTTTTTATTATCCAAAGACTTGATTTTAAGCCATATTTAGCCTATACTCTCTGAGTATAGTAATATGCAAAACATCAGAAATTTCTGCATCATCGCCCATATCGACCACGGCAAATCGACCCTAGCGGATCGTATGCTTGAGCTTACTCATACGGTTGAACAGCGTAAAATGAAGGCTCAGCTTTTGGATAGAATGGACATCGAACGCGAGCGCGGCATTACCATCAAATTGACGCCGGTCGCTATGGAATATAAAAATTATAAATTGAATTTGATTGACACGCCGGGACACGTTGACTTCACCTATGAAGTTTCCCGCTCCTTGGCCGCTGTTGAAGGGGCGGTTTTATTAGTCGATGCGACGCAGGGAATCCAAGCCCAGACTTTGGCCAATTTATATCTGGCAATTGAACAGGATCTGACAATTATTCCGGTGATTAATAAAATCGATTTGCCGGCGGCTGATATTGAAAGAGTATCTCAGGAAATTATCAAATTGCTCGGTTGCGCTAAGGAAGACATTATCCATGCTTCGGGCAAAACCGGCGCCGGCGTCGAAAGAATCTTGCAAGAAGTTGTTGACCGCGTACCTCCGCCGAGAGGTGATCAAGCTAAACCCGCGCGCGCTTTGATTTTCGATTCCAACTTCGATGAGTATAAGGGTGTGGTAGCTTATATCCGCATTTTTGACGGTGCGCTTAAAGCCGGAGATAAAATCCGATTACTGGCGACCGGCGCGGAAAGCGAAATCTTGGATATTGGTAATTTCAAACCGGATTACCATTCGACCGGTAAATTGGAGACCGGCGCTATCGGCTACATCGTGACCGGTTTTAAGAGCGTGGCGGAATGCCGCGTTGGCGATACGGTTACTTTGCAAAAAGCTCAAGTCGAATCTCTCAAGGGATATCATGAAGTTAAGCCCATGGTTTTTGCCGGAATTTTTCCTCGCGAAGGCAATGACTTCGGACGCTTGCGCGATGCTGTCGATAAATTGAAGCTCAATGATTCGGCTCTTATGTATGAAGCCGAACAGTCACAAGCCTTGGGACTCGGTTTTCGTTGCGGGTTTTTGGGCTTGTTGCATTTGGAGATATTTCAAGAACGTTTGCGCCGCGAATATAATTTGGAATTGATTGTAACGGTGCCGAGCGTCGCTTACCAAGTTTATACCAAAGGAGGCGAGATTATTGTGGCGCGCAGTCCTCATATGTTGCCTGATCCTTCTAAAATCGAGCAGATTGAAGAGCCATGGGTCAAACTCGACATAGTTACTCCGAAAAATTATATCGGTCCGATTATGACTTTGGTGCAAGAGCGAAAAGCGATTTATCAAACAACCGAATATCTAGACTCGGAACGCTTGGTTTTGCACTATGAAATTCCAATGGCGGCAATTTTGACCAACTTTTACGATCGTATTAAAAGCGTTTCCTCGGGTTATGCTTCGATTAATTACGAATATCTTGATTATCGAAAGGCCGATGTTGTTAAAATGGATATTTTGGTTGCTGAAGAAGCAGTTGAAGCATTATCTGTTATTGTTTACCGTGATGAAGCTTATCGACGAGGCAAGGAAATTGTCGAAGCTTTAAAAGAAAGCATTCCAAAGCAAATGTTTGTTATTAAATTGCAGGCCGCTATCGGCGGTGCCATTATCGCCTCCGAACGCATTTCGGCTTTGCGCAAAGACGTAACTGCCAAGCTTTACGGCGGTGACGTTACCCGTAAGCGCAAATTGCTTGAAAAACAGAAAAAGGGTAAGAAAAAAATGATGGCTTCGGGTAAGGGATCGGTTGATATTCCTTCTGACGCCTTTGTAAAAATTTTAAAACAATAATTATGAAACATCGTGAAAAAATGCGCATCGCTTGGGCCGTCATCTGTCTTTTCGTCATTCTGTCGATGATTTTCAGTGCTTTTGCCTTTGGCTTTTAAGCTATGAATAAAAAATGGAAATTGTTTGAGACGGCACCGCATGAATTGGCTCCGTCGCTTGATAATTTACATCCGATTGTCGGACGCCTTTTATATAACCGCGGTTTGCGCAGCGCCGAACAAATCGATTATTTTTTGCATCCCGACAAAGAACTTGACCCCTTCCTGTTCGCCGATATGCAAGCGGCCGTTGAATTGACGGTCAAACATATCAAGGCGCTCAACCGGATTGTGATTTGCGGAGATTATGACGCGGACGGAGTCAGCTCTTCGGCTATTATGTGTGAAACTTTGCGCGCCCTATCAGCCAAAGTTGAAGTTTGGATTCCGAGCCGTTTCGGCCAAGGCTATGGCTTAAGCCGAGAAATAGTTCAGGAACTTAAGGACCAGGGTTTTTCTTTGATTATTACCGTCGATAACGGCATTCGCGCCAAAGCCGAAGCCGAATTCGCGCAATCGCTCGGTATGGATATTATTATTACCGATCATCACGCCGGACCGCCGACGCGAGAAGAGGAACCGCAATGTCTTTTAATTGATCCGATTTTAGAACATGAAAATTATCCCTTTAAATATTTATGCGGCGCCGGTGTCGCCTATAAGTTCGCCTCAGCCTTAATCGCCAGCTCCACTCTCAGCCAAGAAGAAAAAGAAAATTTAAAAAATAAAATCATTGATTTGGCGGCCATCGGAACAATAGCCGATTGCGTCACTCTGCTCGGAGAAAATCGTTTATTGGCAAGCCGGGGCTTGGCGGCCATAAATCGCCGTCCGAGGCTTGGAATTCGCGAATTGGCCAAGGTCGCCGGAATCAGCGGCGAACTTGATGCTTGGAATGTCAGCTGGCAAATTACGCCGAGGTTGAACGTCGCCGGACGCCTTGATCACGCCAATACGGCCTATCAATTATTGATGACAAAAGACGGCGATGAAGCTCGGTCGATTGCCGGCGAGCTGAATCAAAGGAATATCGAGCGGCAGACAATGACAAAAACAATTGTTGAAGAAGCCTGTCTTGAAATTGAAGCCAATCAGTTGAATGAAAAATTATTGATTGCAATTTCTCCCAATGTCTTAGATGAGGGCAAGGTTGGTTGGAACGAGGGAGTTATCGGCTTGGCCGCCGGCCGTTTGGCGGAAAAATATTCACGACCTTGTTTTGTCATTACGCGCAGTGAAGGCGTTATCAAAGGATCCGGCCGCTCGGTTGAGCAATTCAATTTGGTTGATGCGCTCGAAGCGGGCAAAGAACAGCTCAGCCGTTACGGCGGGCATAAGATGGCCTGCGGTTTTACTTTAAAAAGTTTGGCCGATCTCGATGATTTTGTTCTCAAAGTCAAAGCTCAGGCCGAGCAAGATTTAAAAGGCGTCGACTTATCGCCGATTCTTATGATTGATGCCGAGATTGAAATTTCTCAAATCAATGACGAACTAATCGAAGCGGTTAACTTATTTAAACCCTTTGGCCAAGACAACCCCGAACCGAAATTTATGTCGCGCTCGGCCCTCGATGAAATAATTATTATGGGCAAGGACAAAACCCATATCAAATTCCGCTTTGGCAGATGCTGGGCTTTGGCCTTTGGCCGAGCTGAAGAGTTGTCCCATCTTAAGACGGGCGATATAATTGACTTTGTTTATACGGTGGGTTTTAATGAATTCAACGGACGGCGCGAAGCGCAGTTAAAAATCGTCGATCTAAAAATTGTTTAGTATGAAAAGCTTTATTATCCATTCTGATGGCGGAGCGCGCGGCAACCCCGGACCGGCCGCAATCGGCGCAGTCATTGCCGCTGCTGACGGTTCGGAAATTCAATATATTTCGAAATGCATCGGCGAGACTACCAATAACCAAGCCGAGTATCAGGCAATCATCGCCGCTTTGGAAAAAGCTCTTGAATTGGGAGCTGAAGAAGTCCGTTGTTTTCTTGACAGCGAACTTGTCGTTAAGCAACTGAACCGCGAATATAAAGTTAAGAATAAAGAATTGGCGCCATTATTCGTCAAAGTTTATAACTTGGCACAGGGTTTTAAAAAAATAACTTTCGCGCATGTATTTCGAGAAGAAAATAAAGAAGCGGATCGTTTGGTCAATGAAGCTTTGGACGCAGCCTAGGTCGTTTGGCTCAGTTGGTTAGAGCGCTCCGTTCACATCGGAGAGGTCGCTGGTTCGAATCCAGCAACGACCACTATGATTAACCCATCAATTTTCAAAGCTTACGATATTCGCGGCGTCTACAACGTCGACTTTGATGATGACTTTGCTTATCAATTGGGCTTGGCTTATTGTCAGATGCGCCGCGAAGAACTCGGCTGGGATTCTTTTTCCGTGGTTGTCGGCCGCGATATGCGCTTGTCCAGTCCGGCCTTGCATAAGCGTTTGATTGACGGCTTGATTGACGGCGGCGCCGATATTATCGACATAGGGCTTTGTTCGACTCCGACCTTTTATTTCGCTGTTGCTTATTATCGTTATGACGGCGGCATAATGATCAGCGCTTCGCACAATCCTAAAGATTGGAACGGTTTTAAATTGGTGCGGCAGATGGCTTCGCCGATCAGCGAAAATTCCGGAATCAAAGATTTGAAAAATTTAATTATTAATAAAGCGGTCGCGGTACATTCGGCAAAGGGTACTGTGTTTGAACGCAATAAAGTTTTGAATGATCAAATCAATCATGATTTAGCTTATGTCGAAGCGGCCGCAATCAAACCTCTGAAAATTGTTTTTGACAGCGCCAATGCTATGGGGGCGCCGTATTTTGAAAAATTATTTGAAAAGTTGCCGCAACTGGAAGTTGAAAAAATGAATTGGGAATTAGACGGATCTTTCCCGGCGCACGAGGCCGATCCTTTTAAAAAAGAAAACGTTAAAGCCCTATGTCAAAAAGTCGTAGAAACCAAATCTGATTTAGGTATTGCGACCGACGGCGATTCCGATCGTATTTTTTTCATTGATGATCAGGGCATTCCGGTAGAAGCGGGGATTATGCGGGCAATTTTAAGCAAGTTATTT
>DDTV01000025.1:1286-2098 GCA_002344425.1 Candidatus Falkowbacteria bacterium UBA2355 | reverse complement strand
TGCTCCTAACGCGACAATTGCTTATGACGTCCGTCCCGGCAGAATTACTTTAGATACGATTTTGGAAAACGGCGGTACGCCGCTCGTGACTCGCGTCGGCCACTCTCTTATTAAAGAAGCGGTCATCGACGCCGGCGCCTACTTTGCCGGCGAATCAAGTGGTCATTTTATTCTTAACATGAGCGAAGAGGGTTGTTACGAAGTGCCTGGCATTGTCGCCTTGAAAATTTTTGCCGAATTGTCCGCCAGCGGAGAAAAACTTTCCTCCTATGTTAAACCTTATCAAAAATATGTGCATAGCGGTGAGATTAGTTTGGCGGTTGACGATCCAAAAGAAATTCTTGCCCGAGTTAAAGAACATTTTGCGGGCGCCAAAATCAGCGAATTGGACGGTTTATCGGTAGAAAGCGAAGAGGCATGGTTTAATGTCAGAGCTTCTAATACCGAGCCGCTTTTGCGTTTTAGCGTCGAGGCCGTCGATACGGCAAGTATGGAGAAAATAAAGTCAGAGCTTTTGGCTATTATTAAGCATTGACAAAAAGAAGTTTAACCCTTATCCTTGAGAAAAATAGTAAATTTAAAATAAAATATATTATAAGGAGCCTCAATGAAAGATAACCCCGCTGTAAATATTCCGGAAAAAACAGCTGCTGACGCGCGTCAATTAATCAAAGATTTTAATGAGTTGGTTAAAAGTCGTAGCCCGCACGAGCTTTCGGAAAAAGAAAAAGACTTAATAAAAGACCTTGAATCACTTATTGAATTGAATGATGACCATGAAGTGATTGAGGATGCGGCTCGCGAATCATTTT
>DDTV01000025.1:0-1092 GCA_002344425.1 Candidatus Falkowbacteria bacterium UBA2355 | reverse complement strand
GCTCGCGAATCATTTTGGCGAGTAAAAGATTTAAGAGAAAATTGGTACCGAAAAAAATAAATTAAAGGAGGTAGACATGAAGTTTGTCGGTAACGAAAATGAAATAAATATTAATGCAATAACCCTGTGTTTTGCCTTGTCGGATGTTGGTCTTTTAAAAAGTATGAGAGATTTAAGTCCGGCTGAAACTGAAGCGGCCAACATTCTTGAAGCAGCCAAATCAAGTATGTCAATGGAAAGCTATATTGAAGGAGATTTGATTAATAATTATTTGGTTATAGCAAAGGCCATAGAAAAAGAAGAAAAGGTTGATTGAAAAAATTGTTTATTACAAAAAGCCGCAGTATAAAAAACTGCGGCTTTAAGTTTTTATGATTATTTTTTGAAAAGATTTAGAATCTGTTTGATGTCTTCGTAATCTTGCAAAGTGATACCCAGCTTATTTCGATTAGAATAAATACGTTCGGTTTCTTTTTGAATCAGGTGGGCCGAAATGCCGTCGCCGTCGCGGATATTATCGATATGCTTATAAATCAAATTCATTAAGAATTCCTGATTTTCAGAACTTAAATTTCGATATTTATAGTCATTGCGTACCAGTGAACTGAGTTTTTGTTTAAAGCGTTCGCTGGTATCGCTTTTGGCGGTTTTGAACAATTCTTTTATGTCCATATTAATTTCTAGCTTGTTCGGCCTCCAAGATTCTTCCAACTGCTAAAATATAAGCCGATGTTCTTAAATCAATATTATATTTTTCTGTCACTTGCCAGATAGCTGAAAAAGCCGAGACTATCTTTTCTTTTAGTTTGCCATTAACGTCATTAAGTTCCCAGCTTTCATTGTTCATATTCTGATGCCATTCAAAATAAGAAACTACAACGCCGCCCGAGTTAGCCAGAACGTCGGGAATAACCGTTACGCCTTTGGCAAATAACTTAGCGCTTTCCGGCAAACTGATCGGTCCGTTGGCGATTTCCACAATAGTTTTAGCTTTGATATACTCCCAATTTTTTTCCGTAATAACGCTGTTCAAAGCGGCCGGCACCAAAACATCAACCTCTAAAGCGAGTAACTCTTCATTGGAAATATTTT
>DDTV01000007.1 GCA_002344425.1 Candidatus Falkowbacteria bacterium UBA2355 | reverse complement strand
CGAGCTAGCACCAGGCGGTTGACTGGCTTGTTTTTTTAAAAATTCTTTTACAGCTACAGGATTATTTTCAATTAGATTTTGTTGATTCAAAATCCCTTGTTTCATTTTTCCTCCTCGGCTTAATAAATTATGTAAAATGAGCAACCAAAGCAGTATAGATAAAATATAGGACATTGTCAAGATAAAGCTTGAAAAAAACTTTATTTTCTGCTATAGTTTTTGCACTATTATCTAAATCATCACTATGCCTCTTATACCAACAGTTATTGAAAAAAGCGGCCAATACGAACGGGCTTATGATATTTATTCCCGGCTTTTAAAAGACCGCATTATTTTTTTAGGCGAACCGATTACCGACCATGTCGCCAACAATATTATCGCCCAATTCTTATTTCTTGATGCGGAAAACAAAGATAAGGATATTAAATTTTACATTAATACCCCTGGCGGTTCGGTGACGGCTGGTTTGGCGATTTATGACACGATGCAATATGTTAAGGCCGATGTCTCGACGATTTGCGTCGGTTTAGCGGCCTCAATGGGGGCGACCTTACTAGCGGCGGGAGCGCCGGGCAAGCGCTTTGCTTTGCCTAATTCGGAAATAATGATTCACCAAGTGATGGGTGGCTTTGAAGGCCAGGCCTCGGATATTAAGATTCGCAGTGAACATATTTTGCATATTAAGGACAAATTGAACAAAATTTTAGCCAAACATACTGGACAAAATGTCGCTTCGGTTGAAAAGGATACTGACCGCGATCGTTTTATGACTACGGAAGAGGCTAAAAAATACGGTATTATCGATAAAATTATTACTAAGTAAGAGCTTGACAGGCAGGCCTTATTATTATAGAATTTTGGCATTGTTCACTTATTTACTTTATGGCTAAAATTATCAAGAAAAAGAAAACCGGCGCCAAGGCTACGGGTTCTACCAAGAGCTTGGAAGAAATTAAACAAGAGCTTAAGCCCGGCATGACGGTTCGAATTTACCAAAAGATTAAAGAACTTAATCCCAAGGGAGAAGAAAAGGAGCGTTTGCAGTATTTCGACGGTTTAATTATCGCGCGTAAGCACGGTAAGGAAAAGGGCTCTACAATTACTGTGCGCAAGGTTTCTGACGGTGTTGGCGTAGAAAAGATTTACCCTTTGAACTTACCAACCATTGCCAAGATTGAAATTATGAAGCAGGCGGTGGTTAGACGCGCTAAACTCTATTATTTGCGAGACGGCTATACCAAGCGTCTCAAGGAAACAAAATTAGCTTAGTTAAAACTAAGCTAATTTTTTAGGCGGATATGGTGAAATTGGTAGACACGCAAGCTTGAGGGGCTTGTGGGGGCAACCCTGTGGGAGTTCAAGTCTCCCTATCCGCACCAAGAATATGAATCAACAGGAAATCATCCAACATATTGCCGAAGAGCTGAAACAAGAATTCAGCAACGAGGCTTCAGGGCATGATTGGTGGCATATTCTTCGAGTTTGGAATAATGCGAAACATATCGCAAGCGATGAAAAAGCCGATTTGTTCATTGTGGAACTTGGCGCATTGCTGCATGATATTGCTGATTGGAAATTTCATAAGGGCGATGAAAGCATTGGTCCAGCCAAGGCGACCGCGCTATTGAAAAAGTATAATGTTGAGGAATCAATTATTGACCAGGTCTGCGAAATAATCAAACATATTTCTTTTAAAGGAGCCGCGGTTGAAAATAAATTAACAAGCCTTGAAGGTAAAATCGTGCAGGATGCCGATCGATTGGATGCAATCGGAGCGATTGGTATTGCTCGCGCCTTTGCTTACGGCGGATTTATGAAGCGATCGATGCATAATCCCTCTGAAGCCGCTCGGGAACATAAAGATAAAGAAAGTTACTTTAATAATCAATCAACGACCATTAACCATTTTTATGAAAAACTATTGTTGTTAAAAGACAGAATGAACACCGTCTCCGGCAAGAAATTAGCCGAAGATCGGCATCGTTATATGAAAGAGTATTTAGAGCGTTTTTATAAGGAATGGAACGGCGAAATGTAATATTTTAGGGCGCATAGCTCAGCTGGTTAGAGCACCTCGTTTACACCGAGGGGGTCCAGGGTTCGAATCCTTGTGCGCCCACAACAACATTCTTAGATAGCTATTGACTTTTTATAAAATATATGTTATTATAACATATTATTTTTGTTTGGTTTTCTTAGGCCTTTTTGAGGCTTTTGAAAACTAAATAAAAATAAAATGGCACATAAAAAAAATAATAAAAAAATCACGCTACATAAGTATCAACTCCCAGCCTTCCGAAAGATCGTAGCTGCCTTAGAGAGGTCAGCTCGGGCTTTAATGGTAATGGCAACAGGATTGGGCAAGACAATCGTTACAATGTTTGTTTTGAAATACTTTCTTAAACCGGGCGATACTGTTTTGTTTGTGTGTCATGAAAATGGCATCTTAATGCAAACGTATAAGAAGTTTAAAAAGCTTTTCGGAAACAACTGGACTTACGCAAAGTTCTTCGGCAAGAAAAAAACCAAGAACGCGGACCAATGCAACTTTGTTTTTGCTACCTTTCAATCAATTCTCAGTAATCTTGAAAGCAACAACGGAAATGTTTTTTCCTCGGAGCATTTTAAGTATCTGGTAGTTGATGAAAGTCACCATTCACAGGCAGAGACCTTCGCTTTTGTTCTCAACTATTTTAAGCCGATTTGGAAACTAGGTATTACCGCAACACCGGATCGTGAAGACAACATCGATATACGTGAGATCTTCGGAAAAGAAGTGGTTAACTACAGCTTGCCAGAAGCAATTGCCAAGGGCTGGCTGACACCGGTTGATTATCGAGTTTTATCAGACGGCATTAATGAAGAAATCATAGCCTCAATTTGCAAAGAGGCCTTTGAGGACAATGTTCGTTTAACTGAGAGACAGATTAATGAAAAAATATTTATTGAAGCCCGCACTGAAGAACAATGCAAGGAAATAGAAAAAGAATCAGCCACCGGTAAACAGGCAATAGTTTTTTGCCGGAATATCGAACATCTTAACCATGTTGCTTCAATTCTTCCTTCCTCAGTCAAGGTTCATTCAAAGCAGGGCGCGACAAAAAACCATAAAGCGCTTGAGGCTTTTGAACAGCGTAAGGCTCGCCATATCTTAGTAGTGGATAAATTCAATGAAGGAATTGATATTCCTGATACTGAATTGATTGTATTTTTAAGAAATACAGATTCACGAAGGATATTTTTGCAGCAGTTAGGGCGCGGTCTGCGTCTTCATGAGGGCAAAGAGAAAGTTGTAGTTTTGGATTTTGTTGGTAATGTTGGCAGGCTAGAAGAAATTTATCATCTGACAAAAGAAATTGAAATACACGCTCACAAAGCATTAATGCCTAAATTCGGCGAAACATTGCCGGAAGAAGCGTTACATGTTGAAGGACGTGGTTTTACTTTTAACTTCTCGAAGCAGGCAATAAATCTTCTTTCTGTTTTAGAGCGCAACAAGCAGGAACGTTATGCTAGTTGGCAAGAAGCATCAGCTGCGGCCAAAAAACTTGGCATAAAAACCCGCTTTGAATATGAAAAAAGATATAAAGAGGATCCAAGGTTGTTGGCTAAGCCGCAGGACAGTTATAGCGACTTTCCGGGTTTTCCAGTATTCTTGGGAACCGGCAAGAAGAAGCTGACAATGCGAAAAGGTTCAGATCTTTATCCGACTTGGCAGGAAGCGGGCAAGGCGGCCAAAGCATTGGGTATAACAGGTTGGGAAGGAGAAAATGGCTATGAATCTAAATACAAATTAGATCCTCGTCTGCCTTCTTCGCCAAGAAAGTTCTATTCAGACTTTCCTGGAATCATTAAATTCTTAAGTCCAGGAATTTACGCAACACTAGAGGAAGCTTCTGACGCGGTTGCAAAGCTTGGTATTAAGAATCGGTTAGAGTATGTTGAAAAACATGCTCAGGATCCAAGACTCCCTCGCTTTCCTGCTCGATGTTACCCGGATTTTCCCGACTGGGATTTATTTCTGGCCAATGCCCGCTATTACCTTAATTGGAAAACAGCGGCAGCAGCTGCTAAAAAGTTGAATATTATTAACAGCGAATTGGATTATTACGAAAATGCCTTCCTTGATAAAAAACTGCCGCCACACCCCGATAAGCACTACAGAGATTTTCCCGGGTGGCATATCTTCTTAAGCCAGTATTATGATAATTGGAAAGAAGCCTCCGAGGCAACTAAAAAATTAAATAATATTAAGAGTGAAGAAGATTATCATAAGAAAGCCTTTTCTGATAAAAAGTTACCCCCTAATCCAGATAAATTCTATAAAGATTTTCCGGGTTGGAAGGTTTTCTTGACCAATTATTATGTGACCTGGCAGAAAGCTTCCGTAGCTGCAAAAGCATTGGGTATTATGACAGGGGCTGAATATTATGCTAAATATACGCTTGATCCTAAGCTACCACCCAATTTGGGATCTTTTTATAAAGATTTTCCCGGTTGGAAAAAGTTTCTATCGTAGAACCTATTAGAATTACTGGCTCAGTTAAATAACTGAGCCTTTTTTATTCCTCAAAACTTACCGTCTTTCTGAAGCCGACGCGGTCGCGAGCAATATGTTCCGTATCGAACAATAAGCCGCTGGTTACCGTATATTCACCAAAACGGTTATTGATCTTATCCATCGCCCGCGAGGCGTTTTTTATTTTTAAGCGATTTTTAAAAAGTCCGAGTTGCTCGGTTACCGGAGAAAGTTTGGTCAAAGTAAGAGCCATCATCCGCACGGCTCCCTCTAACTCTTGATCGGTAATAAAATCATAAAGCGGCGCCAGAAATTCCTGCGTTGTAAAAAAACCATCGGCGGCATGAATTGTTTTAGTCAGGTGCCCGCCGTTCATATATTGCAGATAAAGGGTTGCACTTTTGCCTTCAAGCTCCAGATTGCGCAGACGGCGCCCGGTTTTTTCGCAGAGCTTGGCCAGCACCGTACGCAGATAATTTTTTTCACGGGTACGTTTGGCTAAACAATAAGAATGTCCGATTGATTTCGGCGGCCGTGCCCCGCGATTGATTACCGTAATTTCCCGACCATTAACATTGCACCATAAATAATATCCATAGATACCGAGCCACCTTTTTAAAATAATCGGATCGGCGGCTTTGAGCTCGGCCAAAGTCGCAATGCCCATAAGGCGCAAGCGCACAGACATCGCCCGACCAATGCCCCAAGCCTCGGTCAGTTCGCGATTTAAATGAGTCTCAAGATTGTCGGGGCTAATAATCAGTAAGCCGTTTTTGGGCGCGATATCGCCGGCAAATTTGGCGAGAAATTTAGTATAAGAAATGCCGATTGAACATTTTAAGTATTCGCCGACTTCATTGAAAATGCGCTTTTTGATTTCAAGTCCAATGGCTTCGGCTTGTTTGAAGTCTTTAACCCACTCGCCCAATTCAAGAAAGGCCTCATCAATTGAATAAGGTTCAAGTTTGTCCGAATACTCGGCCATAATCGCAAAGATGCGCTTAGTGACACAGCGATATTTGGCCGGTTCATTTTCAACAAAGATGGTTTTGGGCTCAAGCAGTTTGGCTTGTTCAACGCCGACGCCGACTCTGACGCCTTTAGCCTTGGCTTCGGCCGAAGAAGCAATAATCGTACCGCGCGGCGAAAGATAAGCGCAAACCGCAACCGGCTTATTGCGCAAAAAGGGGTTGGCTTGCTGCTCGACTGAAGCAAAATAAGAATTCATGTCGAGATGCAAGATGATTTTAGCCTTCATTATAAAGCTCTTTCATTCGCCAAGAGAGATCTCGGGTTGAAAAAGCCAGGCGGAAGAAGTTGGCGTTGTCGGAAACGCTGAAATAATAAATTTTATTCTCGCCTTGATTTTCATGATGCACGAGATTGACCTTTTCCACCCGATAAGTTCGTTTGCGCCACTTAAAAAAAGAGGGGACGACTTGGGCCTTATAAAATTTAACCAATACTTCGATTGGTTCATTGAGTTGTGCGTGCATATGAGTCGCGTTATGAATTAACACTTTCAGTATATACCATCTAAAATATTTTGTCAAGTCTCTTGAACATACTTGACAAATTTTATAGCTATGCTATGATTAAAGGGAAAAACTATGCATATTCTTCAGCAAAAATTACTGGCCCTATCGTCAGAGGTGAACCTCGCCTCGCTCGGTTTGCGCAAACTCGGCCAGTTGATTGGCGAAAGCCATCCTCAAAAAGTAAAGCATCATCTTGAGCAACTTGAAAAAAAGGGGCTGTTGGTGGTCAATGCCAAAAAAAATACCATTACTCCGGCGCGGCCCTTGCGAACCAAGACCGCCAATCTTTTTACTTTGCCGATTTTGGGCACTGCCAACTGCGGACCGGCTGATATTTTTGCCGAGGAAAATTTTGAAGGTTATCTAAAGGTTTCCCCGGCGACGATCGGTCGTCGCAAAGCCGAAGGGCTTTTTGTTATTAAAGCGGTTGGCGATTCAATGAACCGCGCAAAAAATCTTGACGGGGGACCGATTCAAAACGGCGATTATGTTATTATCGACAGCGCGCGACGGGCGCCGAGCAACGGAGACTATGTTTTATCGGTGATTGACGAAACCGCCAATATAAAAAGATTTTATAGAAACGGCGCGGATCGTGAGATTGCCTTGGTTTCCGAATCGAGCTTGCCGATTGAACCGATATATATTGATGTCAGCGATGCGACAAATTATTTAGTTAACGGTCAAGTCGTCAAAGTCATTAAGCGACCTAAAATTTAAATTGCTTGTTATGCTTGAATCATTTTTGGTCGCTTTTAAGTCTCAAAGCAATTACTTGAATTGGGGACGCGCCATTATCCGGCGTTGGTCGCTGGAGGCGGCGCAGGACAAAAGTGAATTGCGGGTTTTAGACGTCGGTTGCGGCGACGGTGATGATATCGTTAACTTTAAAAATGATTTGGCAGAAAAAAACATCGCCGTTTCTTATTACGGTTTGGATATGCTCGAGTCGCATCGTTCGGCCGCCGAGGCCAAGGGAATAAAACTCAGCCTAATCAATCTAGAAACCGATGTCTTTCCTTATGAAAACAATTTTTTCGATTTGATAATTATTAACCAAGTTTTAGAACACCTTAAAGAATTTTTCTTTATTGCCAGTGAAATGAATCGAGTTTTAAAACCCGGCGGACGACTCATTATCGGCGTTCCCAATTTGGCCTCTTGGCACAACCGTTTATTATTATTGTTCGGCCGACAGCCTACTTCAATTCGTTTATTGGGGCCTCATGTTCGAGCCTATACCAAAGAGAGTCTAGAAAAAACCTTAAGCCAATATGGCGGGTTCACTTTAGAAAGATTTGCCGGCTCGAATTTTTATCCTTGGCCCGCGCCCTTGGCAAAACTTCTGGCCCGAATTTTTCCCAACTCGGCCGTTTCGATTTTTTTGGCTTTTAAAAAGACCGGCCCGGCCAGTTTTGAAAAATTTTTGGCGACCGGTCTAGAAACCAATTTTAAAACCCCTGCTTAAACCAATTTTTGATTGACAGCTTGGTTTGGCTGTGTTATTTTTTATTTTTAAAATAGATCTTTGATAACAATTTCAATAATTCCAAAAGGAGACATTAATAAATTGAAAAAATCACCAGACAATGGAGACTTGTGCCTCTTGAATTATTTTCAAGACACCAAGGGAATAATGCCCTTGGGCGAGGCAATCTCAGTATTTATTCATCACAATTTAAATAATAGAGCCAAGGTCGGACCGGTTGCTGAAGATCAACTGCGGTCAGTTCTTAAAACCCCAGGCTTTAAGGCTCTTATTACCGACCAACATAACATTAACCCGTTGCGCGTTGACTTAAAGGTCAGATCAGGCAAACGTAAAAGCCAGGCCAAACCCTTTGATGTTTTAAGAGAATATCAGTTCCTTATTTCCAGGCGAGCTGATTACTCGACGGTTTTCAATGCCTTAAAAGACGTGTTGATTGATGTCCTTAGGAAATACAAATTGCCCGGAGCTTTAATTAAATTCAGGGGCCAAAATCTCATCATCAAACCATCGGCCCTTAAAAGCCACTAAAGATTTTGTTTTGATTATATCCCACCAGCCTAAACAGCGGTGGGATTTTTTTAGCCAAATCTGATAAGCTTCTTTATATAAGACAGCTATGAAAATTATCACTAAATCAGAAGCCCAGACCAGGGCAATAGCGAAAAAAATAAGCGCCGGGCTTAAGCGCGGCACAACCTTGGCCTTAATTGGAGATTTGGGCGCGGGCAAAACAGTTTTTGCCAAAGGCCTGGCCCAGGGACTCGGGATTAGCAAAAGCGTCAATTCCCCGACCTTTGTTTTAATGCGGGTTTATGAGGGACTTAAACATCCTTTTATCAAGCGCTTTGTTCATGTCGATGCTTATCGAATAAAAAAAGCCGCTTCGTTAAAGGGCATTGGTTTACAAGATTATATTAAGGATGAAGAAGCTTTGGTGGTTATTGAGTGGGCTGATCGGGTTTTAAAGATGTTGCCTCGCACAAAAAAAATAATCCGCCTCGGTCATGGCAAAGACAAAGAAAGAATTATTTCTTTTTAAGTTCTTGCAAGCCGAGTAAAAGCGCGCCGCCAACCACTAAAAGATCTGCCAAGTTAAATACCAACCAAGGCGGCAGTTGAAGATAATCAATCACATAACCGTAGACAAGACGGTCGTAAAAATTGGCGCCGGCGCCAAGCAAGAGAATAATCAGAGCGCTCGTTGCCAGGGCGTCTTTTTTTAATAAAGAAAAAATCAACCATACCAAGGCGCAGGCAATAACCAGTGCGGCCAGCCAAAGAATATCAAAACCAAAGGAAAGAGAAAAAGCGGCTTGATAATTTTTTACCGCTTCGCCGCTCTGGGTAAACCAAACTTTTAAAAAGCGATCAAGAATAAAAAAACACGCGGCGACGATAACGGCAGGCGCGTATTTTTTCATATGATGATTTAAACTAGTTTCCGTTTTGGAGTTTGGTTTTGCAAGCGACGCAAGATGAGGAGAAGGGACGAATCAGCAAACGCTTTTCTTCTATTTCATTGCCGCAGTATTTGCATTTTCCGTAGTCGCCGTCATCAATGCTCTTCAAAGCTTGATTGATATCGTTAAGGGTTTTCTCTAGAACCTTGTCAGCGGCGAGATTGGTCGTATACTGTTCGACTTCTTGCGCGTTTTCATCAGACTCCGAACCGTAGTCGGGCATTTGTGCGACGCGATTGTTTTTGCCGTGTTCATCAAGGTCAGTAAAATCAGCCAGCTCCTTGGTGAGCTGGGATTTTTTTGCGAGCAAATCTTGTTTGATTTTTTCGATTATTTCCGGATTCATATGACTAAATTATAACTTTTAAAACACCCGCTGGCAAGCTTATTTCCAGCCTTTGGCCATAAGCCCTTCGGAGGCCGCGGCGACCTGCGCTTCTTGTTTGGAAGAGCCTCGCCCGACGGCAACCAACTCTTCATCAAGGTAAAGACCGACTTCAAAAATTTTCTCATGATCCGGCCCATTTTCGGAAATAACCCGATAATGCGGGGTAATGCCGGCTAATTCCTGAGCCTTTTCCTGAAAGCGAGATTTCGGGTCAAGATAAAGACGGTTGGTTAAAATATTATCTAACTGATTAATGACCGAGCGATGAATAAAGGCCTTGGCCGCTTCAAGTCCGCCGTCTAAGTACATTGCGCCGATAATCGCCTCCATTGCATTGGCCAGAATATATTGGCGGGCTTTGGAATTCGCATCTTTGGCTTCGCCGCGCGATAAATAAAGATTATCTTCAACCGACAATGATTGGGCAATCGAGGCCAGCATTTTTGCATTAACCAAAGAAGCTCGCCAATCAGTCAAATCGCCTTCCGGCGTGTCAGGGAAAGTATTGAAGAGATGTTCGGTTACGACGATTTCCAAAACGGCATCGCCCAAAAACTCCAGCCGTTCGTTATGGCCGAGTTTAAAGTCGGGATGCTCATTGATATATGAGCGATGAGTCAGGCTTTGGCGCAAAAATTCAATATTCTTGAATTCGTAACCGAGCGCCGTTTCCAATTTTTGAAATTCTCTCATGCGACAGGTTTCACTTCAATAGTTCCTTGCCCGGTATTTTTATCAACTTCTTTGGCGGGCATCTCTTTCATGATAGCGCCGAGTACGCCGTTGATGAATTTTCCGGAAGAATCGCCGCCGAAGGTTTTGGCCATTTCAATGGCTTCATTGATCGCCACCTTGGCTGGAATATTTTTATCAAAGACTAATTCATAAATGCCGAGCCGTAAAATATTGCGGTCGACAATCGTAATTTGATCAAGCGGCCATTCGGTGGCGTATTTTACAATGTAGGCGTTAATCGCTTCGAGGTTGTTAAGAACGCCCTGTACCAGCGATTCGACAAAACCATGGTCATCGAAGCTGGGCGCGAATTGCTGAAAGTTTTCTTTGATTACTTTATCAATATCAACCGCTTCTCGGCCATTAAAATCCCAAGCAAACAAAGTTTGCATGGCGATGGTACGAGATAGATGACGATTGGCCATTTATTTTTTCTTCTTAGTCTTAAGTTTGAGCGTCTCCATCATGCGGTAAGTTCCGCAGAAAGCGCAGGCGCGATGCGGCTGGACGGCTTTGCCGCACTTCGGACATTTGTTGACTGTTTTGCTCTTGAGCGCGAGGTGAGCCCGGCGACGTCCGGTCGAGGCGCTCGTGCGCTTTTTCATTTGAACCATAGAGGTGTGATGTTTTGAGTCTTAATAATACCTGACAAGTATAACCTTAAATTTGGCCTTTAGTCAAGGTTTTTGCGTACTGCTAGCCTTTTCCTATTGTGATATACTGAAATTATATGGAACAAAAAAAGCTATCTTTCCCCCAAGGATTTTTTTGGGGCGCGGCAACCTCTTCTTATCAAATAGAAGGCGGTTTGGTTAATGATTGGAGCCAATGGGAAAAATCCCAAGGCCGCTTGGCACAGCTTAAAAAGAAGGGCCTTAACCCGGCGAATTTTCAGTCCGGCGCGGCGGCCGATTCTTGGAACAGATTAGAGGAGGATATCGAATGCTTGAAAAAGATTAATGCCAATGCTTATCGCTTTTCAATCGAATGGTCGCGCGTTGAACCCGAAGAAGGCCGCTTTGATGAAGCGGTCATTGCGCGTTATGCCAACTTTATCGGCCGGCTTAAGGAAGAAGGCATTGAACCCTTTGTGACGCTCTGGCATTGGCCGATTCCGCTGTGGCTTTTGGCCAAGGGCGGTTGGAGCTCGAATTCAATCATTGAATATTTTAAAAAGTACACTGAAAAATTAGTCGAAGCTTTCCCGACTGTAAAATTCTGGATTACTTTGAATGAACCGGAAATTTATGCCGGCAACGGATATCTAAAAGGCATTTGGCCGCCCGAGAAAAAAAATCCTTTTTCTTACTTGGCTCTTATCAGCCGTTTGATTAAAGCGCACCGTGCGGCCTATGCGATAATCAAAGAACATAACCACTCGGCGCAGGTCAGCATCGCAAGCCCCACTATTAACTTTGAATCATCGGGCGGTTTAATTAATAATGTTCTTAAATCTCTTGCCGAGTGGTGGTGGAACTTCCGTTTCCTTAACAAGATTAAGGACCAGCAAGATTTTATCGGTTTGAATTTTTATTTTCACAATCTGATTAATTACGGTTTTTCCAAAAACAAGAATGAGCGGGTTAATGATATGGGCTGGGAATTGTATCCCCAAGGAATATATCCGGTTTTAATGGATTTAACCAAGCGCTATCAATGCCCGATTTATATAACCGAAAACGGAACGGCCGATGTTGACGATGATCATCGCGCTTGGTATATCAAAGAAATTTTAAAGCAGGTTCATCGCGCGATTGAAGACGGAGCCGATGTGCGCGGCTACTTGCATTGGTCATTGATTGATAATTTCGAATGGGCGCACGGCTTTGCCAAGAAGTTCGGTCTCTTCGAAGTTGATTATAAAACCTTTGCGCGCACGGCGCGCCCCTCGGCCTTGGAGTTTGGCGCCATTGCCAAAAATAATTCTCTTTAAATTTTATGTGGATTTTTATTGCGGTAACTTCATACTTAATGAATGCCGGCGTTTATGTCGCCGACAAATTTTTGCTGTCTAAAAAAATCCACTCTTCGGTCGTCTATGCCTTCTATGTCGGAATTTGGAGCGTCGGCAATTTCGCGCTCTTGGTCTTTGATCCTTATGTTCCCGAAGTAAAGGCCCTATTGCTCGATTTGTCGGCCGGCTTTTTATTTTTGTTCACTTTGATTTTTTGGTACAAGGCCTTGCATCAAAGCGAGGCGACGCGCGTCGTCCCGATTGTCGGCGCCTTAACGCCGGTTTTTTCTTTTGTTTTTTCCTATCTCTTTCTTGATGCGCAACTGAGTGTTCAGCAATTAAGCGCCTTTATAGTTTTAATTGCCGGCGGTTTGTTGATTTCGGTTAAACGCACGCGCCTGCATAAGGTTACTCAGGTTTATGAGCGCGTAAAAAATATTTTCGGAAATGTTTTTGGAAAATTCGCCGTTGAAGTCCGTCCGACGCGACGGCTGGTCGTCAATTCGGTGATTGCCGCCGCCTGTTTCGCCGCCTACTATGTTTTTATCAAATATATTTATTCTCATACCGGCCAGCCCTTTATCGGCGCCTTTGTTTGGTCCCGGCTCGGCAGCTTTATCGGCGTAATTGCGATTTTATTGGTACCGGCTTGGCGCCGCTTGATTAAAGAATCAAAAACCACCGAGAAACGGACCCCCAAGCAATTGATTTTCTTTCTCGGCGTTCGTTTGGCCGCGGCGCTGGCCTTTATTATGCTTAACTGGGCGGTCAGCCTCGGCGACAATGTTTCCTTAATCAATGCCTTGCAGGGAACGCAGTACGCCTTTCTCTTGATTCTGGTTATTATTTTTTCAAGACGCTATCCGCATATTCTTGATGAAGAAGTCGGCCGCGGCGTTATGTTGCAGAAATTATTGGGTATCATTTTAGTGTCGCTCGGGCTTTACTTGCTCGTCGTATGATTTATCTTGCTTACGCGGTTATCGCCGCCTTACCACTTTACGTCGTCAGATTTCCTATTTTAGGATTTCCAACTACGCTGTTGGAAATTTTAATTTTAGCCTTGTTCCTTACTTGGTTAGTAAAGAATTATAAAAGATTGCATACTACTTATCTTTTTCGTTGGGAATTAATCGCCTGGCTCGCGGTCTCATTTATTGCCGTGATCGTCGCCGGGGCGAGTCTGTCTTCTTTTGGAATTTGGCGCGCTTATTTTTTTGAACCGGCTTTGCTTTTCATAGTTTTTTCTAACCTCTTTGATACTAAAGAAAAAATCTATCGCGCCGTTTCGGTTTTGGCCGGCTCGGCGATAGTTGTTTCTTTAATCGCGGCTTATCAGTATGTTAGCGGAGACTTGATAAGCAATCCTTTTTGGGCGGCGGCGGAAAGCAGGCGGGCAACTTCCCTCTTTCCTTACCCTAACGCCGTCGGTCTTTTTCTCGCTCCCCTGATATTGATTTTCGTCGGACTACTACCCAAGGCTTATCAAAAAAACAAGCAATGGTTTTGGTTTTTAACAGTTGCCATTGCCGCCTCTTTTTGCGCGGTTCTTTTTGCTCAATCAGATGGCGCGCTCTTCGCCTTGGTCATCGCCGGTTTAATCGGCGCATTAATCGCGACTAAAAAAACCCGTTTGGCGGCGCTGGCCTTTATTATCGCCGCCTGTTTGGCAATAGCAATCAAACCGCAGGGCGTCAGCTATGTCACCGATCGTTTATTGTTAAAAGATTTTTCCGGACAGATTCGCCGTTTGCAATGGCGCGAGACAATCAATATGTTATCGGACGGCCGGCTGATTTCGGGCGCCGGACTCAATAATTATCAGGCCTCAATCGCGCCCTATCATCAAGACGGTTTTTTCTACAATAGAGAAAAATTAAGCGAAGAAGATTTTGTCGCGCGCGTTAATTCGGACAAGGCTTATCGCGATGCCCATTGGCAGCCCTTGGAAATATATTTATATCCGCATAATATTGTTCTTAATTTCTGGAGCGAGCTGGGATTCTTGGGCTTGCTTTTGTTCTTATGGATCGCGCTTAAATATTTGTGGCTGGTTTTTATAAATTATTTTAAGAAACGCGACGGCTTTACTTTGGGACTTTGTCTTGCTATGCTCGTTATTCTGATACACGGCTTGGTTGATGTGCCTTATTTTAAAAATGATTTGGCCGCTATGTTCTGGCTTTTCATAGCAATGCTCGGAGTCGTTAAAAAACAATCATGAAAATAGTTTTGCAAAAATTAATCGCTTCCGCCGGAGTTTGTTCGCGGCACCAAGCAGAAAAATATATTGCTTCGGGACGGGTTAAGCTTAACGGTAAAACCGCCAAGCTGGGCGATCGCGCCGATGAGAACGACGCCGTTTTGGTTGATAAAAAACCGCTTCGGTTTACAAAAACGCATACCTATATTAAGCTCTATAAACCCGCCGGCGTTGTTTCAACGACCCGTTCTTTTCCGAGCGAACGCAATGTGCTTGATTTTGTTAAGCTCCATAAGCCCTTGGCCATTGTCGGACGGCTTGATAAGGAAAGCGAAGGACTGGTTATTCTAACCGATGACGGCGATTTGGCTTATAAATTGACGCATCCCAAATTCAAGGTCACTAAGGTTTATGTCGTTACTTTGACGCATGATCTCGGGGCCAATCGCGAAGAGATTAAGCAAAAAGTTAAAGAGGTTTCGGAAAGCTTTGCCCGCGGCGTTGAAATCGGTTTGGGCGATGGACGGGTCAAGGTCGAGCGTTTTAAACATTTGCGCGGCCGCACCTTTGAAATAGTTTTAGCCGAAGGCAAAAAACGGCAAATCAGACGAATGTTTCGCGCTGTCGGTTGCCATGTCGGAATGCTCAAACGAGTCCGAATTGCGAACGTGACCGTCGCCGGAGTCAGTCGCGGACGCTGGAAGTATTTAAGCAAAGAAGAAATACATAAATTAAAAGCTTTATAAGTTTTTAGGAAGGGTGGCCGAGTGGTTGAAGGCACAGCTCTCGAAAAGCTGCATACCGGCAACGGTATCGAGGGTTCGAATCCCTCCTCTTCCGCCTCTATGAAATCCAAAACCGTCATTGTTAACGATAAAATGCAAAAAAATTATCGTTATGAATTGACCGCTCCGATTGGCAAAAATTTCGCACCGGAATTTAAGCCGCAGTTAACTCCGAAGCAAATGCTTGCCTTAGGAGTTTTCGGCGGAAAATATATGACCGATTGTCGCAAGGAATTTCCCGCGGATTGGTTTACGCGCGCGAAGCTTTCGCCTAAAGAGCATGACAAGACGCTTAATTATTTTAAGGTCGACGCCAGCCAATCTTTAAAAGAATGGGAACGCAAGCATTGGATTAATAAGAAGCATGACCCGCGCGGTTGGTTTCAATGGTATTGCCGTTATTATATGGGCCGGCGTTTGGGCGTTGAAGATGAACGGCAGATTAAGCGTTGGCTGATGATCAAGCGTCATATTGCGCAAATCAAGAACAATTGCGCGCGCGGCGATTTGACGTGCCGCCCGCGTCAGCGGCAGGCCGTTTTGCATTGGGCTTATGATTCAAGAAAAATATAAGAAACGCTCGCCTTAAGGCGGGCGTTTTGTTATACTGAGAAATATTTATTATTAATTTTAAACCTATGACTTACGTTGACGGTTTTGTTCTCGTTGTTCCTAAAAAGAACCTCGCCGCTTATCGCAAGATGGCGACGATTGGTAAAAAAATGTGGATGAAGCACGGCGCCCTAGATTATAAGGAATGCATCGGTGATGATATGAAAAGCTCAATGGGCTCTTTGCCTTTCCCGAAAATGGCTAAGTCCAAGCCCAATGAAATGGTGGTCTTTTCTTTTATTGTTTATAAGTCCCGCGCGCATCGCGATGCTGTTAATAAAAAGGTAATGAGCGATCCGGCAATGAATGATCCTAAGATGGCTAAGATGCCAATGCCTTTTGATATGAAAAAAATGGCCTACGGCGGGTTTAAGACCATTGTTGAAGCATAAGCATAAGAATCATTCTGATATAGAGAAAAATCTGGAATTTTCCAGATTTTTCTTTACTTTTAGCGGAAAAGGAGTATATTAAAAGCATAATTTACAGACTGGAAGGAGGGCCAAGCCCTCTTTTTAATTATATGAATCATTTTGAAGATCTTACAAAGAGAATAGTAGATTTTAGAGATTCTCGTGATTGGAAACAATTTCACAACCCAAAAGACCTGGCGCTCTCTCTAGTTTTAGAAGCAGCTGAAGTAATGGAACATTTTCAGTGGAAGAGCAAAGAAGAAATGGACAAATATATTAAAACTAATAAAGAAGATATTAGTAAAGAGTTAGCTGATGTATTATATTGGGTGCTCTTAATGAGCCATGATCTTGATATTAATGTTGTTGACGCTTTTCATAAAAAAATGAAAAAGAATGAAGAAAAATACCCGGTTGAAAAAGCTAGGGGAAGACATGATAAATATAACCAACTCTAAGAATGAGTGAAATAAAGACACTGGTTTTTGGAAAAGAGCATTTTAGTGAGGTTAAGGCATATTCATATGGGAATAATTGGCCCGTTGTTTATATTATTGATAATGAAAGAGAAATATATATAGGACAGACGACTAATATGTATTCAAGGTGTAAACAGCATTTTGAAAATCCATTAAGAACAAAACTCAATCGTATTCATATTATTACTGATGAAGAATATAATGTATCAGCCGCCCTAGATATTGAATCATTGCTTATCCAATACATAGCTGCTGATGGTAAATATGTTTTGCAGAATGGGAATTTAGGCTTAGTGGATCATAACTATTTTGATAAACCAAGATATCGAGGAAAGTTTGACACGATTTGGAATCAATTGAAACAGTCAGCATTTGTTATAAATGACTGGATCCAAATTCGCAATAGTGATTTATTTAAATATTCACCTTACAAAGCTCTATCTGGGGACCAGTTAGAAACCGCAGAACTATTAATGAGTCGTATTAGAATGGGCGTCAGTAAAACTTATATAGTTAATGGAGACCCAGGCACCGGTAAGACAATTTTAGCTACATATTTGATGAAAGCCTTGCAGGAAGATGAGCACACGAAGCATTTAAAGATTGCATTAATAGTGCCAATGACTTCCCTGCGACATACTCTTAAAAAAGTATTTAAAAATGTTAAAGGGTTAAAGCCTAATATGGTTATAGGCCCCAATGATCTAAGTAGAAATAAATATGATGTTTTGCTAGTTGATGAAGCCCATAGGTTAAAGAAGAGAAAAAATATTTCTAATTACGGTAGTTTTGACAAAACAAATAAAATGTTTGGGTTAGATAACAATGGCACGGAATTAGATTGGATTTTGCAATCATCTCAACTTCAAGTTTTATTTTATGATAAAAATCAAACTGTACGTCCCTCTGATATAGATCACAAAAGGATTGAATCTCTTAACGCAGAACACTTAGTCTTAAAAAATCAGCAGCGAATTATTGATGGAGGTGAAGAATATTTAGAGTTCGCTCAGAATTTGTTTGATCTTAATCTAAAAAATAAGAAAAAATTTAGTCAGTATGATTTCAAGATATATGACCACATCTCCGAAATGGTTAATGCTATTAAATTGAAAGATAAGGAACTTAGTTTATGTCGTATAATTTCTGGATTTTCATGGCCCTGGGTTTCAAAAAACAAGCCAGGGTATTCTGATATTGATATTGAAGGATATAAATTACAATGGAACTCTGTAAATCATAACTGGGTTAATTCTCCAAATGCTGTTAATGAGGTTGGATGTATCCATACGGTACAAGGTTATGATCTTAATTATGCCGGAGTAATAGTTGGTCCTGAATTATCTTATGATAAAGAAAAAAAGAAATTGGTAGTTCATGCGGAAAATTATAAAGACTCTAACGGTAAACGGGGAATTGACGACCCTAAAGAATTAGAGAGATATATTATAAATATTTATAAAACTCTATTTACTCGCGGAATAAGAGGTACATATGTTTACATAGTTGATAAGGACTTAAGAGACTATGTTGGCAGCAAAATACTAGTTTAGCTGATTAATATATACTCACTATATGAAATTTGATTTTAGTAGATTATTAAATTGTTTTGTTCAGCAGTCTCTATCTGGAGATTTAAAAACCGCTACTTATCCCAAGGAATGGGGCCCCTTCCATCTAAGGATTTCATTTGGCATGGGCGCGCCCGCTCGTGTGCCATGGATAGCTTTCGTTTCAACAGAAATGAAAGTCAGTAATGGTTTTTATCCGGTTTATTTATATTATAAAGAGCTAAATACCCTGGTCCTGGCTTATGGAATAAGTGAAACAGAAGATTTTGGAGAAACCTGGCCAGTTGAAATTATTAACTCACGGCAAACTATTACTTCCTTCTTTGATAAAAAAGTTCCTCGCTACGGAGATTCCTTTGTTTTTAAAGCCTATTCAGTTAATGTTAAAGAAGAACAAATAGAATATAGAAATAAGGGACAAGACACTGTTCTCACTGAACAAGACCTTGAAGCAGACCTGACCACTATTTTAAACTATTATCAAAAAACCATATTAAGCGAGCCCATGACAAAAATTGCAGCTACTCAAAGTCAAGGGTTGTTTTATATGGAGAAGCAACTAGAGGATTTTATTATACATAATTGGGACAGTACTGAGCTGGGAAAGCGGTTTGATCTCATAATTGAAGAAGGAGACTTGCTAAGCCAACAATATAGGACAGATATAGGTCCAATAGATATATTAGTACGTAATAAATTAACGAAGAATCATGTAGTCATAGAGCTAAAAAAGAATCAGACTAGTGATGATACTGTTGGCCAGGTTGCTCGCTATATGGGATGGATCCGCGAGAATAAGAATGACCCAGATGTTATGGGGATAATTATAGCCGGAGAATATGATAAAAAATTGGATTATGCTCTTAAAGCCGTTCCTAATGTTGAAGTATATTTGTATAAGGTAGATTTTAAACTTAAAGAATTCATAAAATAGTTTCTTAATGTCGTTTTATTCAATCTACCTCCTCCTCTGCTCTGACAAATCTCTCTACTGTGGCATAACTACGGATTTAGAGAGAAGGTTTGAGCAACATAAGTGTGGGAAGGGTGGAAATTATACGCGGTCGCACGGAGCGGTTAAGATTGTTTATAGCGAGCCAGCCAAAAATCGGTCAGAGGCGCTGAAACGCGAAGCGGCGATTAAGCGAATGACGCGAGAGCAGAAGTTGGAGTTGATAGAAGATTATAATAAGAAAAATGTTAAGAAAATTTTTACACGAAGGGCGCGAATTCGAGTACGAGTATAAAGTTTTTCGTAATGCCAAATCTATTAAAATCATCATCCGCCCTGACGGGCGGCTTTTAGTTACCGCCCCGAAAAGCGCCAGCCAAAAATTCATCAGTGATTTTATCGCGCGCAAAAAAGATTGGATTGGGGAACAATTAAAACGCTTGCCAAGGCGGAAAAATAATGAGCGAGAAGCTAAGGCGGAATATGAAAAATATAAGTTGGCGGCGCGAGAAATGATTATTGAGCGTCTCGAGCATTTTAACCAAAGATATAACTTTGTTTTTAAAAAGATCAGCATTAGAAACCAATCAAGCCGCTGGGGTTCTTGCTCCAAGTCCGGCAACCTAAGCTTTAACTATAAGTTGGCCTTATTGCCGCCGGCTTTGGCCGATTATGTTATTGTCCATGAACTTTGCCATTTAAAAGAATTTAATCATTCGCCTAGATTTTGGAAATTAGTTGAAGTTGCTTTGCCGGATTATAAATTAAGGCGCAAAGCCCTGAAAGTAGAAAAAAGCCTTATAAAATAAGGGAATTGGCTATATTGACACTATTTTATAAAAATGGTATAATCCACTATTAACCAAAATTGCAAGAAATTTAATAAAAAAATATAATCTTCCAGAAAGGGAGCATTCAGATGAAATCAATCATTGGCAGTATCTTAGTAATGTTAATCTGCTTCACCTTTACACCCCTTACTTCTCAGACAGTTGTTAAAACCGAAACCACCTTAACCAGTGACACCGGTTTTCACGCTGTAGAAATACAACGTTTCAAAGTTAAGAAAGATAATTTCTCCTTAACTTATGACCTTAAATTAAGTAAGAGCGGTCAGCCGGTTTCAGATATATTCGGAATTACGGTTGCGAAATTGATTGAAACCAAGAAATTCAGTCTTGATGTTACCGGCCTTAAAGTCGGTGATCCGCCAAAGGGCAGCGAATATTTCCTTGATGTTTTCACCGAAAGCATCTTCGGAGACTTTGTTGTTTGGCTGGAAGCCGGTTTAGGCTTTGGCCCCAAACAAACACCGCGCGGATATTTTATACACCGCGTTGCTCATAAATTCTTTACTTTTGAAGCCGGTGTAGTCAGCGCCAATGCTCCAAGAACTTATCAGGAATTTACCAAAGATAAGTATGCTTGGCTGGCCTTTCATCCCAAAGATTTCTTTGTGGCCATAGGCAGAGAGCTGAAAAGGAACTGGTTCTTCTTCGGAACCAAGGGTTTGAAAGATTTTGGCAATTTTACTTTTGCCAATCACAATCCTCAAACAGACGAATTCTGGTTTAGAACGCAGTTCGGCATCAAGAACGCCAACCAGGGTTATTTCTCTCAGGAGAATTACTTGGTGGGAACGAGCTACTTAGTCGTTCCACCCTTTTTCTACCTTCACTTTTCACCCATCTCCACCAAAGGAGAATATTCGGTGAAACTTGATGCTAAGCAGTATGGCGCAACAGAAAAGATTGAATTGATTGTCGGCAAACAATTCGGTTCAATCGGCCATTTTGCCTTGGGAACACTGGGCGAAGGTTTGGTTAACATCCCCAGTGATTTATCCTTTGGAGCCGTTATGGAGTATTTCAATTCTATCTCAGTGAATAAATTCACGGGATCAATTGAATTGCGCTATGAAACCCGAAACAAGCGGGGGTCCGGGTTTGTAACTATGGGCTATAGCTTCTGACAAAGATGAACAAATATCGTACCTTATGAAAGAGCGGGCAACTTATTAAAAGTTGCCCGTTTTTGCTATACTAAAAGGGTATTATTATTAACCCTCTTTTTATGACGGACAACGTCTCAAAAGACTATCCGGTAAAAGTTTCCATCAAATATCCGGAGCGTTCTTCTCGTTTGCTTGCTCTGTGCACCTTATTGGTTTTTATTAAACCGCTGCTCCTCATCCCGCATTTTATAATCATGTATTTTTTGGGTGTAGCCAGCTTGCTCGCCTTGGTTTGCGGACAATTCGCGGTTTTGTTTACGGGAGCTTATCCGCGCCCTTTGTTCATGTTCAATAAAGCCGTTATGCAATGGAACAACCGGATTAATTCTTATTTTATGGGATTATCCGATGCCTATCCGCCCTTTGAGTTCGGCATTGAAGAAAAAGATGAGGCGGCCAAGGGACTATGGTGGATGATTGGCGGAGTAGCCGCTTTGATTTTACTTGGAATCATCATTGCGCTAGCTAATAACTAGGGGCATGAAAAAACAGTACGTCGTTTATGTTCTGTGCCTGATCCTCGGTTTTGCCGGCGGCGCGCTTTATTTTGTTAAAAATAAAACGGCGTCTAATTCTTCGGCCAATACTTATGGCGAGGAATGTCCTTTTAGCCATATCAACCCTCTGCGTTGCGGCGATGATCAGCCGGAGCAGGTTGAGTATTCGGTGTTTAAAAAAGAATTACTGGAAAAATTGTCCCTAGCCAAAGAACGGGGCGATTTAAGCGAGGCGGCGCTTTATTTTCGCGATTTGAACAACGGCCCGACTTTTTATTTCAATGAACAATCGGAATTCGCGCCAATGAGTTTGTTGAAATTGCCTATGATGGTGGCGGTTTATAAATATGTTGAGAATGATCCGGCGCAACTTGAAGAAAAATTGCGGACGCCCGCGGTCTTTGGTCAAAACAGCCAAATAATGGAAAGCAGTCAAACCCTAGCTCCGGATACCGAATATACGATTGATGAAATAGTCTATTATATGATTGTCCATTCGGATAATCGCGCGATTGATATGCTGGCCCAATGGCTTGATACCAAGGGAGCCAACCACGAGGTTATCCGACGTACGTTAAGCGATTTGGGAATTATCGGTTATGAAGCTAATTTGGTTGATTCAAAGATAACCGTTAAGCAATACGCTTCGATTTTCCGTATTTTATATAATGCCTCATATTTAAATCCTTTAATGTCAGAAAAGGCGCTGAATGTATTATCTCAAACCGAGTTTAAAGATGGTTTGGTAGGACGTTTGCCGAAAAATATCAAAGTGGCGCATAAGTTCGGAGTTCGCGCCTACAATCAAGGCGAACAGCAGTTGCATGATTGCGGCATTGTTTACTTTGAACCTTCGCCATATATGATTTGCATTATGACGCGTGGAGACAATTATGCCGCCTTGTCCGAATATATACAACAAAGTTCCAAACAAGTTTTTGAAGAAGTAAAACAGCGCACGCAATGAAAAAATTTTTATACATCGCCATTTCCTCATTAGCGCTGGCTCTGATTGCAGCGGCCTTTATTTTTTGCTTGGTTTATAAATTTTATCCGGCCAATAAGGCCGCGCATAATTTGGAAAAAGTCCGCACCGGCTTTAGCCAGGAAATTGAAAGTTTTTTGGAAACCAGCCGAGAATTGGGCAATAACCCCGAGATTGCTTCGGCTTTGGCCAATGATGATACCGAAGCGGTCAGCCGTCTTTTGGCCGCTAAAATAAACGAGCGGGGTACCAGATTAATTGCGGCAACAAATCAACAAGGTACGGTTTTAGCAAGAACCAGGTCAACCAATACCATTGGCGATAATTTTTTTATTAATAATCCGCTGGGGAGAAAGCTGTCTCAAAGTGGCGAGGATGCCTTTGCCTTTCAAGGCAATACGACCAACCCCAGGCAATTAATTTTATTAACCGGCCATGTGGTTTATCAAGAGCAGGAGAAGGTCGGCGCCCTCTTTTTGGGCTATAGCACCGATGATACTTATGCTCGCTATTTTGTACAGAAATATTTGCCGCCGGCTTCGCATTTAGTTTTTTATACCAATGAATACGGTTTGTCCGGCGCCAGCGTTGAAATGCCGATTGGCAAGGAACTTTTAAATCGTTATATCAAGCCCGAACTTGATTTGTTAAAAGAAGATTACGGCACCCGTTTGGTCCGCTTGCCCGATCATCGTTTATTCATCGTACAGAACTTAATGTTGCCGGGAGCCGAAGATTCACTCGGCGGCGTTTTGATTTTTACGCCCCTGCCTTATTGGTTCTTATATTTCACTTTGGGATTTTTGGTGCCACTGCTTTTCTTGCTGGCTGTACTGTGGTTTGTCAGATACCGAACTTTTTTGAAAAAGAAAAAAACTCTTCATTTTTTTGAACACTTAAGCGTTAGCTTGGTGGCCGTTTATTCTCTGGCCTGCGTTTTGGCCATGCTTTTGTTGTATGCTTCTTTCTTCAATTTCAAAATCAAGCCCTATCCGCTTTATAATTCAATTCTGCGTTTTCAACCGGAAGGCGGAGTTTTTGATCGACGCTTTGCTCAAAGAATTTCCGTTATGCTTGACTCGGGCGGCGAAGCGATAAACGCCATTCGTTTGTCTTTGCAATACAACCCCGATGAATTGCGCGTCCAATCGATTGATATGGATCGTTCGATTTGCGAACACTTCATAGTTTCAAACCACAATTCGCAAACCGGCCAGATAGAGATGGAATGTATTATACCGAATCCCGGGTTTAAAGGATCAAGCGCGGTTGTTAGCGACCTCTTTTTCAAAGCCGAACCCAATACGACTTTTACCTCTCTAAGATTTTTGGATGATTCCCAAGTTTTGGCCAACGACGGTTTGGCGACCAATGTTTTGCGTATGGCGGTTAATTCAACCATTAAGTTCGCCGACGGCCAGGCCATTGCCGATCAAAATAAATTGATTGTTTTTTCCCCTACTCATCCCAATCCCGAACGCTGGTATTCGAAACGAACCGTTTTTCTGTCTTGGGCGCCGAGTATTTTAGGCGAGATAATACCGGACGGAATGTCGCATACCGGAGAAATGGCCTTATTGCCGCCGATAAAAAAAATAGTTAATCAGGACGGCCGCCATAAATTCACTATCCAAGCCAAGAATGAGCGCGGCGAAATTATCAGCGGCGAGTACAGCGTTAATATTGATAAGACGCCGCCCGAAGAACTCTTTTTGTCAGCCAGCGAGACAAAAATCAAGCCGGGAGGATTGGTCCGCTTTACCGCTTCGGGCAAGGATTCTTTAAGCGGACTGCAGAGAGTTTTTTATCTTAAAATTAATGATGAAATTTTCTTTCCTATCGGCTCAGAAATTCATATTCCTTTTCCCGAGGCCGGTACATATAATGTAACTTTGCGCGCTTATGACAAAGCCGGCAATTATCGCGATGTCAGCCAAAAAATAATCGTGCGTCGTTATCAATAATTCATAAACATATGAAAAGATCAGATATAATTCTGCTCGTCATCTGCATCCTGGCGGCGCAATCAGCCGGTTTGTTCGGCAGTTTTTTCAACTTCAGTTCTTTGGATACTTGGTACCTTGCCTTGGAAAAACCCTTGCTTAATCCGCCGAGTTGGGTTTTTGGACCGGTTTGGACAATCTTGTTCTTATTAATGGGTATCAGCTTATTCTTAGTAGTTCGCGAAGGAAAAAAATTTATTGGCGCCCAGAAGCGGGATTTTCACCTAGGTTTGGTCGCCTTTGGCGTGCAATGGATTCTAAACGTCGCTTGGTCCTTTTTGTTTTTTTATTTGCGCGATCCGAAAGGAGCTTTTATTGAAATAATTTTGTTGATCGCGGCGATTATAATGACTATGTACTTTTTTTACCGGATCAAAGCTTTGGCGGCTTGGCTCTTACTGCCTTACTTGGCTTGGGTGATATTTGCCGCCTATCTGAATTTTAGCTTTTGGCAGATTAATATTTAATGACATGAAAATAAACTTTTTCGGCGCGGCGCAAAATGTCACCGGTTCCAAACATTTAGTTGAAGCCGGCGGTTTACGCATATTATTGGATTGCGGCTTGCATCAAGGGCGGCGCCGCGAAGCCTATGAACTTAATAAAACCATGCCCTTTGCGGCCGCTTCGATTGATGCTGTTATTTTGTCTCATGCCCATGCTGATCATTGCGGATTACTGCCGATGCTCGTTAAGCAGGGCTATAAGCAGAAAATTTATGCTACGCAAGCGACGATTGATATCGCCCGCTTGATTATGCTTGATTCAGCCAAGATTCAACTTGAAGATTTCGAACGCTTAAGCCGCTATGATAATCCGGGCAATGAACCTCTGCCGCCGCTCTACTCGATCGAAGACGTTGAAGAAACTTGCCAGCATTTCGCGGCCCTTGATTACGGAGTCTGGCAAGATTTGAATGATGAGTGCCGTTTTAAATTTTATGATGCCGGTCATATCCTCGGCTCTGCAGCCACTGTTTTGGAAGAAAAAATCACTCAAGGGACCAAGCGCCTTTTATTCACCGGCGATCTTGGCAATACCCATGTTCCGATTCTGCCCGAACCCGCGCCGATTGAAGAGCCGATTGATGCGATTATCAGCGAATGCACTTACGGCGACCGTTTTCATAAAAGCGTTGATGAGGCTAATGATTTTTTGATTAAATTGATCAATGATGCGGTAAAATATAAAACCAAAATTATTATGCCGGCCTTTGCGTTGGGGCGCACGCAAGAAGTTATTTATATTTTGCATAAATTATTCGATCAGAAAAAAATTCCCGCTATCCCTGTAGCAATCGATTCGCCTTTGGGCAACAGCGTTACGGATGTTTTTAAAAAGTACACCGATAGTTTTGACGAAGAGACCGCCAAGGATTTTCCCAATCATGAATCCCCCTTTATGTTTAAGAACATGAAGCAGGTCACGAGCGTCGATGATTCGCGCGCCTTAGAGCGAGCTCGCGGACCGATTATCATTATTGCTTCATCGGGTATGTGCGAAGGCGGGCGTATTTTGCACCATCTAGAAGATTCGGTTGGTGATCCGAGCGCGGTTATTGTTTTGACCGGTTACCAAGCCGAATATACGCTGGGCAGAAAATTATTAGAAGGCGTCAGCCCGGTGCGGATTTACAATAAACTTCATCAGGTCAAAGCCCGGGTCGTTACGCTTAATGAGTTTTCGGCCCATGCCGACCAGAAAGGTTTAAAGCGCTATATTGAAGCTCTCAAAGGCTTAAAACAGGTTTTTTTGGTGCATGGCGAAGAAAGGCAGGCGGCCATTTTTAAAACCGCTTTGGCCGCAGATAGGCCCGACTTGCTTATCACCGTACCGGCGCCAAAACAAAGCTGGGAAGTCTAGTTGGCGTTTTTGTGCTACACTAGCATTAATAAGAGCCTTTTGGCTCGCTTAAAATCAATCTATATGAACAAAAATATTATT
>DDTV01000036.1 GCA_002344425.1 Candidatus Falkowbacteria bacterium UBA2355 | reverse complement strand
CAATAAGCTCCATCTTCCGTATTAACAACAAAGTCATCGGCATGCTGTTTTTCAGAAATAAACCTGAAAGGACTTACCTCAACAACTTTAGTATCATCGTTAATACCTAAAGGGTACGCATTGAAACCGAAATCTATACCAAGAAGATTATAAGACATAGCTCCTTTGCTTTGGTAGCGTAGACTTTCTTTAGGGTTTTCGTTTTGTAAAGACTCAAAAGTAATTTTTTTTACTTTCTTGTCCCACCAACCGAATACCCTAGGCAATCTTCCGGCTTTGAAATCTTCGCAATTTTCAATAATAGCCAATTGCTGCTCAACGGTAACTCTGCGCAAGAAAGCTCCGAAGTCCATAAAATCAATATTATGTTTCCATAATATTTTCCTAAACACTGAAGTTGGTAAAAACTCCATATAAGCCACCAACTCAATATACGGATTAGTATTCTTATGAAAATCGCTCAAAAATTTCCGCCATCCAGTCCAAAAAATTTCCAGATTCCATGAATGAGCGGTTAACTTAATTCTTAAGAATGACCAAAATATTAATGCTTCATTGATTAGCTCAATCGGCAAACCTTTGGGAGCATTTTCTACATTCTGATCAATACTGTAATTACCGGCGGCAGCTTTTTTATCATAAGCCTGCCAGTCTGATTGCAGCTTTTCATGTGTCATTTTTTCTCCTTTTTTGAGATTTTTTTATTATTTTATTGTAATTTTCTATCAATTTTCCGAATATTATAAAATATCATAAATTGACCACTTTGTCAATAATCTAAAAATTAACAGAGCTCCAGCTAATATTAGCTAAAATTTGAACTATAAATATAATATATTTAGCAATAATAAAGGACGGTAGAAATAAGATATCTCCAATTGCCGGGATTACAGCCGCTAGGGGCAAAGCGATGGCCGAGGCGGCAGTTAAGAATGGAATAGTCCAGACGACTAAGATATTGGCCAAAGGAGAGATTAAAGAAACTTGTCCGAAATGATAAAGCGAAATCGGCGTCGTTGAGAGTTGGGCGGCTAGAGTTGCCGCGACGATATCCCCTAACATATTCAAACGCTTAGGCAAAATCTTGTCTAAACCTTTTTTAATTATCGGATGAAGATACATAAGCCCGAGCACAGCGGCAAAAGACAATTGCCAGCCGATATCCGCGGCCAGCAAGCGCGGATTGAAAATTAAAGTAGCGGCGGCCGTTATGATAACGATATTTAGTAAACGCGCGAGCCGACCGATGGCCAGCGCATAGATAACTATAATACTCATAATTCCGGCGCGCACCGCGCTCGGCGGAGCGCCGACCAATATTACGTACGCCGCCGTCGCCGCGGCACTCAAAATAAAAACCAGTTTACGTCGCAAACCGCATAAGAAAAAAACATAGCCGAGTCCGGCCGCCAGAATCGCAACATTAAATCCGGAAACGGCCATGATATGCGTCAAACCGGTACGACGAAAATTATTTAATATCTCGTCGCCAATCTCATCTCCCCCGCCGAAAAGTACCGGAGCGATTAAAGACGACTCTGGTTCGCCGATATGGCGCTCCAAAACATGTTTGGCATAATTTTTTAAAGCGAATAATTTATATTTGATTGGGTTGCCGCCGCCCTCGCCTAATTTTTCTACTTCGGCCCTGAAACAAAGAGCATAAATTCCATAACGAGCCAAATAGCGCTGGTAATTGAATTCGCTATTCTCGGGTTTCTCCGGCTGACAAACAACCAATACCTTATCGCCGTAAGCAAGGCGCGGCCAAGGCGTAGTGCGCAAGCGCACTTTGCCTTCGACTTGGTTTTTATTCGAGAATTGTAAAACTTCGACATCAACTTCCACGGTTTTGCCTTTTACAGTCGGCTCGGAAATTATTTCACCGTAAAAACTTACTTTCTGACCGATATAATAGTCTATCGTTTGCGGCGATGCCGTATGCTCGTGCCAAGAAAACAAAGCGACCCCGGCGATTAAACCGAGGCAGAAAAATAAAAACAGCCCTCCTCTGTTTTTCATATTTTTATAAATTTATAACTTCTTTCTCAAATAAGCTTCAACAAATTCGTCAATGTCACCGTCCAACACCGAATAAACATCCGAAGATTCATGTCCCGTGCGTTCATCTTTGACCAATTGATTCGGCTGTAATACATAAGAACGGATACGATTGCCAAAACCGGCGGCCGTATGTTTGCCCTTAATTGAAGCCGCTAAATCCGCGCGGTCGGATTGCTGTAACTCGGCTAATTTACCCCGTAACATTTTCATAGCCAATTCTCTATTCTGATGTTGAGAACGTTCTGATTGGCAAGCGACAACAATGCCGCTCGGTTTATGCGTAATGCGAACCGCGCTAGAAGTTTTATTGACGTTCTGACCGCCTGGTCCGCTTGAACGGAAAAAATCAATCTCCAATTCATCATCCTTAATGATTATATTGTCATCTTCGGGCAATTCAGGAATCACTTCGACGAGCGCGAAAGATGTTTGTCTCTTGCCATCGGCGTTAAAAGGCGACATGCGTACCAAACGATGCGAACCGGCCTCGCTTTTAAGATAACCGTAAGCAAATCGTCCGCTGATCAATAAGGAAGAGCTCTTGATTCCGGCTTCGTTGGCAACAACGCGATCGATTATTTCAACCTTCCAATTGTGGCGCTCGGCAAAACGAATAAACATGCGCTCTAACATTTGCGCCCAATCTTGGGCGTCTACTCCGCCGGTGCCGGCATGAATTGATAGAATGGCATTATTCGCATCATAGTGACCCGAAAACATCACAAAAAATTCCAAAGCTTCGAAACGCTTGGTCAGATCGGCTAAATTTTTTTCTATTTCATCATGCAAGGAATTGTCTTCGTTAGCATCGGCCATTGTCGCCAATTCTTCCAGATGTCTGGTTTCTTTGAGCAGAGCCTGCCATTGATTAACCTCATTTTCCAAATCGCTGGCTTCTTGACCAACTGAAACAGCTTTGGCTTGATCTTGCCAAAAATCAGGACTGGCCATCAGTCCCTTTAGTTCAAGCGCGCGAGTTTGCTTGCGATCAAGGTCAAAGTAAGCTCCAGGTCGCAAGAATGCGTTCCCGGAGCGCTTCGATATTTTTCAGTAAATTTTCCATTATTTTGCTTCTTCAAGTACGACCACTGTATCCTTTTCTCGGCCGTCATGCAAGACCTTGAGCCGCAAAAGATCGCCGGGTTTGCGGCGGGCAATAATCATCGCCAAAGGATTTTCTTCGGTAATTTTCTCTCCGTCAGCTTCAAAGATAATATCATTTTCTTCTAGACCCGCCTTATCGGCCGGAGAACCCGGCATAACCGCGATATCTTCGGGATTGTCTCCCTTAAGCACTAAAACGCCGAAATCCTTGCCCAAATTATTTGCCTGCGCCATTTCTGCCGTAATCGGAACATAACGAACCCCCAACCAAGCTCGAATCAGTTTGCCGTTCTGACGCACACTTTCAATGGTTTCTTTAACCTGATTAATCGGGATGGCAAAACCGATGTTTTGTGCGCCCTGGGCAACGGCTACATTAATGCCAACGACCTGTCCGGCCGTATCCAAAAGCGGTCCGCCGGAATTTCCCGGATTGATTGAAGCATCGGTTTGAATCAAGCCGACCAAGCGTTCGCTTTGAAAAGGACCTGATGAAGCCGTAATCGAACGAGCCAAACCGGAAATGACGCCGGTCGAAACCGTATTGCGAAATTCGCCGAGCGCATTGCCGATGGCGATAACGCTTTGGCCCGGCTTGAGAGAATCGGAGTCACCGAAGGCCAGCGTTGGCAAATCATTGACATCTATTTTTAAAATCGCCAAATCGTTCAAGGGGTCGCGAGCCAAAACCTTGGCGGCATGCTTGTCGCCGTTATTGAGCAAAACCGTATAATCGGCCGCTTCATCAGTAACAACGTGTTTGTTGGTCACGACAAAACCGTCTGCCGAAACTATAAAACCGCTACCGCCGCCGATTTCCCTTCTTTCCGTTTCCTGAGGCGTGTTATTAAAACCCTCTCCGAAGAAGCGGCGGAATAAATCGTTTTGATCGATTTTCGGCAAATCTTTGGTGACAATAATACTGACTACTGCCGGTGAGGCGCCCTCGACGACATTGACTATGTCGCTGGCCTCTATTTTGGTAGCTGTCTGAATAAGCGGCTTATTATCAATTATTGATTGGGCGGCCGTAAAACCGGCAATACCGCCGATAACACCGCTTATAAGAATGGCAATACCCAGCAAGACCAGGTATTGTTGCTTTTCTTTTAGAGTCATGTTTTTAAACTAATTTTTTCTTTTTAAGATAAACGCACAAGTCGGCTAAACGGTTACTATAGCCCCATTCGTTATCATACCAAGCAATAACTTTAAGCAAATTTCCGCCGATAACAGTTGTCAGAGACAAATCGACAATGGCGCTGGCTGAGTTGCCTACTATGTCGATTGAAACAATCGGATCGTTAGTGACCGTCACTATGCCGCGCAAGCGGCTCGTCCGGCTAGCGGCGGATAAAACCTTATTTACTTTATCGGCCGTAGTTTTTTTCTTTAAAACATATACCGAATCGCACAGCGAACCGACCGGCGTTGGAACGCGGACTGACAAACCGTCAAAGCGGTCCTTAAGTTCCGGAATTGCCTGCGTCGCGGCAATGGCGGCGCCGGTCGTCGTCGGAATCATACTCAAAGCGGCGGCGCGGGCGCGGCGCAAATCTTTATGAGGACCATCAACCAAATTCTGATCAGCGGTATAAGAATGAATCGTAGTCATCAAGGCGTTTTCAATTCCGAAATTACGACGGATAATATCAGTCACCGGCGCAAGGCAGTTGGTCGTACAGGAAGCCATGGAAATAATATTGTCTTGGCGGGTTATTTTTTGTTCATTAACACCGAGCACCAAAGTCTTAGCTCCCTTGCCTTTGGCCGGAGCGGAGAGAATAATTTTTTTCGCGCCGGCTTTAAGATGAGCGCCTGCGGCCAGCGGGTCAGTAAAACGGCCGGTTGATTCGATGACAACATCAACTTTAAATTTTTTCCAAGGCAAGCGAGCCGGATCTTTTTCCGCAAGAACGGGAAAGGATTTATTATTAACGATAAGCGAATTGGCCGTCGACTTAACCGAACGATTATAAATACCGTAGCAACTGTCGTATTTGAGCAAATGCGCCAAAGTATTTGTGTCGGTCAAATCATTGATCGCGACAATATTGACGCCCGGGCGATCTAACAGGGCTTTGAAAGCGGCGCGACCGATGCGGCCAAAGCCGTTAATGGCGATATTCATAGATGTTTATTGTTTATAGCCTCAATTATAGCACAAACGCGTTCAAAAGCCTCGTTTTGCGTGATATGGCTAGTGTCTACGACATGGTCATAATGCGACTCATCATAGACATCGATATTAAAATATTTCTTATAGCGCAGACGGTCGCTTTCAACCCGGCGTTGATTGGCTGCCAACACAGTCTCGACGCTGTCCAGTCCGTCGGCTTCATTGCGGCCGGCCAAACTTTTAAAAACCCTTTCGGCGCCTATCAGCGGATCAACTTTCAAAAATATTTTTAAAGAGTGAGGAATAAAATGCCAAGAAGTTCGTCCGGAAATAACAAAATTATCCTGCTCCTTGCCCAATTTTTCCTGATACTCATCAACCTCGGTATCGGTTTTCGGATCGCTTTCACCCAAGATGTTTAATTCTTCCAAAGTCATTCCCCTTTCGGCCGCTAACTTGCGCCTGATGTCGCCCATATCATAGTAAGGCCAGCCCAACTTTTGAGCCAAGCTGCGCGCGACGCCCGATTTGCCCGAACCTATGCTGCCGCCAAAGGAAATAATCATGCTTTTGCTTTTAAGGTTTTCAAAATCGCTTCTAATTCTTTAGGCAGTTCGATTGAAAACTCTTGTCGCTCTCCCTTGGTGTCGACAAAGGCCAAATTCGTCGCCACCAGAAAAACGCGGCCGAGCTTTAATTTTTTATTTAAAATTTTATCTTTATTGTTGCCATAG
>DDTV01000021.1 GCA_002344425.1 Candidatus Falkowbacteria bacterium UBA2355 | reverse complement strand
CAGGTTTCAAAAAGTTTAATTTTTTCTTCTTCTGATACGCGACCTAAAAATTGAATATGCGGCGCTCCCCCCGCTATCTCGCGCAAGCGGTCTAGGTCAACGCCGTCCCCGAAAACTTTAAGAGGCAAACCGAGATCGCGGAAAGCTTCGACAACAATATCAACGCGCTTATATTTCGCCAACCGCCCGCCAATCAAAAAGAATTCGCCGCTTGAATTGCGCACGGCGTATTTATTAACTTCAACCGGCGGATAAATAACTATCGAATCGCGGTGATAATACTTCTTGATTCTTTTTTGGACGGTTTTGGAATTGGCGATAAAAAAATCAACCCGGTCGGCGGCCTGCCGGTCCCAGAGGCGGATATAATTCAAAACGAGCGAAATGACTTTTTTAAAATATTTATTGTAAGGCAGTTCGTCGATGTATTGATGAGTATAATCCCAAACGTAGCGCGTCGGCGTATGGCAATAACAAATATGCAAGGTATCGGTGCCGGTAATAACGCCTTTGGCAAAAGCCGAGGCATCGGAAATGACAAGGTCATAACCGTTAAGATTGAAAAACTCGACAGCCATCGGCATAAAGGGCATATACCATTGGTAATGCTTGATGCCGCCGGGCAAACGCTGAATAATCGAAGTTTCAATGCGGCGCGAAAACTTCTTCGCAACATCCGGCTCGGCCAGCAAAGTATAAATCGGCGCCTCGCGATACATCTCGGCCAAAACCAACAGTACCTTTTCCGCGCCGCCGTCTTGAGCCAAATGATCGTGAATCAAAGCAACTTTCATACGGCGCTGCCTTTTTTAAATGATAAAACCGCTAAAGGCGTTTTAAGTAGAATGATAAGGTCAAAAATAATCGACCAATTTTCAATGTAGTAAATATCAAGGCGCACTTCGTCTTCAAAGCTTAAATCGCTACGACCCGAAACCTGCGCCAGGCCGGTGATACCCGGCTTAATCGTCATAACTTTTTTATGACGGCTTTCATATTTTTCAACTTCTTCCGGCAAGTGCGGGCGCGGGCCGACTAAGCTCATCGTGCCTTTCAAGACCAAGAAGAGTTCGGGCAATTCATCGATTGAAAAACGGCGGATAAAGCGGCCGACGCGGGTAATGCGCGGATCGTCTTTGATTTTGACAATCGGTCCGTCGGAGCGGATATTGCGATCGGCCAATTCCTTATAACGCATTGAGTTCATTTTATTGAGCATCGAACGAAACTTGAGATAGCGGAATTTCTTGCCGCCTTGGCCGATACGATAAAGCGGCGCGTCATCATCGAGCTTGGAAAAGAAAATCGGGCCGCGCGAATCCAGCTTGATGGCAATCGCGGTCAGAATCATAATCGGGCTGGTCAAAATAATCAAAATCAAAGAACCGACTATGTCGACTAAGCGCTTCCAAACCCTGCCCCAACCGTCGAGCGGCGTCTTTTTAACTTCAACAACCGGCACGCCGGCCAATTCATCAACTTCAACGCGAAGCACTTTGGTCTCAAGCAAGTCAGCCGCGTATTTGAAAGTCAAATGATGTTCATCGGCGAAATCGTAAAGCCGCAAACGATCGGCTTTGGACAAGTTCGGATCGGCTTTAATGATTTTATTAACTTCCTTGGTAGCTAAATAATCTTCCAGCTCGGCGCTCGCCTCGGAATCAAAATCATCGAAACGTTTAACCACTGAAAAACCCAGCGAGCGACGCGTTGCGAATTCTTTGACAATGCGGTCAGAGGTCGCGCCGGCGCCGACGATGACGACTTTATGAACGCCGAGACCGTACTTATAAAAAAAGCGGCGCAGATAAGTAATCAAAATGCGGCCGATGGCCACGAAGAGAATGGATAAAAGCCAACCGGTCAAAACAATAAAACGCGAAGAGAATAATTCGCGGTAAAAGAAAATCATAATAACGACGGCAACCAATCCGAGCGAGCAACCGAAAACGACGCGCTTCAATTCCGTTTTCAAACTGCCGAGCTCGCGCAAATTATACAAACCGGCAAAGGCGAATATCACCAACCAAACAACGCCGATGACCGAAAGAATCTGCATATACTCGACGATCGGCAAAGAAAAAATAACCGGACGGATGTCGGTCGAAAGTTCGGAAAAACGCAAATAGTAAGCCGACAGACCGGCTAGGACAACCATTAAAAAATCAATCGGCAGAAGCAGAACGGAAAAAAATAATTCTGATTTTTTCATAGTTTTGTTAGAAGCCTTTTCTTGAAATAAACACCGGGTGCGCTGTAAGCCGGATTCTGTATTCCGCGCATTAGGGCGGAACGACGGCCATCTATCTTGATCCCCCATCACTGAGGGATTCGAGCGAGCTACGTTCCTCTTATCCGTTTTCGGACAAGGTTTGCTCTTGCTCCAAGCAGGGTTTACCGCGTTTGCTTCGTCACCGAAGCCCGAAGGTCATAGCCGTTTTGCGACACTGACCAACTTTTCACCTTTCTCCTCCAAAGCTTTAGCCAAGAAGGATAGTATTGTCTCTGTGGCACTTTCCCTAGGATTACTCCCGGTGGGCGTTACCCACTGCCTTTTACTGGAGTCCGGACTTTCCTCTAAGCTGTTTTTCAACTCAGCGACCATCCGCGTACCCGGCGCATACCTCAAGACAAGGCATACCATATTATATTGAAGCGTCTTACAAAAGTCAAGCCGAAATGAATCGAATTTTGCTTAAAATTAGCTAATATTCGGTAAGACTTTATTAGCCAAAACAACCAATTGATCGTGGTTGTCGTTCTCAGAGGTCTTATTTTTTATGATTTTGCCGCAACCTAGGCAACGATGGACAATAATCCACTCCTTACTTACCAAGAGCCCGATAGGCTCCATCAGCGCCTGGCAAATCGCCGCGCGGTCGCCAGGATTAATGTCGACGTGTTTGGACCAGAGGCAGTGCGGACAATGATTGGTATAACCGTCGCCCGCCACCTTTGCGCCGCAATGTTCGCAAACAAAGTCTTCGGCTACTTTTATAAATTTAGTATCGGACATGAAAATTAAATACCATGCACTTCGCCTTGGTCGTCGCTCTTGAGTTTCTTGGCTGAATCAAAGAGTTTGATTTTGGTCGCGGACCACAATTCATTGAACTCTTCGCTCTTCAACAAGGAACAAACCGCGAAATATACGAGTAAGCCGAAAAGTCCGGCCAAAGAACCTTGCAGTAAAATTCCCCAAAAACGAGTCATATCAACATAGGGCCAAATCAGCAATTTCATTGCCTGAATGGTCACGGCCATTCCTATGGCCGCGGCCGAACACTTGGCGATTGAAACGATAATTCTTTTCTCGTCCAAGCTCCGCAGCCGGCGATGCAAAATAATAAAGAGCAATAAGAAATTTAAAATCATGCCGGCGGAAAAAGCCAGGGCTAAACCGGCGACGCCCAAGCTCGGAGCGAGATAAACGGACAGCGCGACGTTGGCGACAGCGGAAAAAAGTCCGACGTAAAAAGGCGTTTTAGAATCATGTCGAGCGTAAAAGGCGCGCGCCAGCAAAGGAATCGTCGCTTGCGCAAAAAGCGAAAGCGCAAAATAACCGACCGTATCGATGGTCATAATGGTGTCTTCCCAACCGAAGTTGCCGCTGCCTAAAATAACGCGAACTATTTGGGCGCGCAAAATAATCAAAACGACCGTAGCGGGAATAATGCAAAATAGAATTTGTCGGAAAGTTTTAGAAAAACGATTGATAAAAACTTCATCGGACTCGGCCGTCGACAAAAGCGGAAAAACCGCGACCGCGAAAGAAATGCCGAAGATGCCGATGGCAAAAGATTGCAAATTGTTGGCGAGATTAAAAACGGCCAACGAGCCTTCAACCAAACCAGAAGCTAAAATAGTTATGACAATCAAATTCAATTGCGTAATCGCCAATCCCAAAGTTCGCGCCGTCATCATCGCGTAAACCGAACGCAGCGCCCGGTCGCGCAGATTGAAAATAAAACGGTATTGAAAACCCAATTTGGCCAAGGCGGGCAGCTGAATTGCGAAATGAACCAACGAACCGAGAACCACTCCCCAAGCCAAGCCGTAAATACCGTAGTCAGGCACGAAAAAAACTACGCCGGCGATAATGCCTAGATTGTATAAAACCGGAGCCAATGAATAAACGAAAAATTTATGAAAGGACTGCAAGATACTGCCGGCTATGCTCGAGAGACCGAGAAAAAAGGGCGAGAGAAACATAATCCGAGTCAAGATAGAAATCGTTTCCCGCTCCGAGGCCTTGAAACCAGGCGCAATCCATTGCGTTAAAGCCGGCGAAAAAATTATGCCCAATCCGCAAATAATAATCAGGGCAAAGGCAAGAGTATGAAAAATATTATTAGCCAAATGCCAAGCCGCTTGACGCTGATTTTTTTCAGCCGCCAATTTGGCGAATACCGGAATAAAGCCGGCTGACAAAGCGCCCAAAACCAACAAATTGAAAACCAAATCCGGCAAACGGAAGGCGGCGTAATACATATCAAGCGTCGTGCCGGCGCCGAAACTGGAAGCTAGAATACGATCTCGCACAATGCCTAGCAAACGACTGGCAATAGACAAGAGGCCGATAATAAAAGCGGCTGAAGCTACACTGGAAGCCGGAGTGGCGAAGAAACGGCGGAGAGTCGAGGGTACCATAAACTATTTGATTAGGTTGCGGCCGGTCATTTCCTTAGGAACTGTCAGGGCGGCCAATCTTAAAATCGTCGGAGCGATATCGGCCAAAGTGCCGATTGGATTAAGCATGCTCAAATCTCCGCCGACCGCCTCCGGCCAACCGAGATTATAACCTTGAAAACGTCGGCCGATTATATAAAGCGGAACCGGATTGTTTGAATGTTTTTTGGAAACGGTGCCAATGCTCGGATCGATCAAGCGCTCGACAAAGCCGTGCGTAGAAGTTATGAGTGCCGCGCCGCCGGTGCGTTCCAAAGCTTCCATCATTAAACGCAAAGAATTATCCAATTCTTCCAAACAGGCAATCAATTCGTTTTCTAAACCGCGATGCGCCAAAACATCAAGCTGTGAAAAGCCGACGGCAATAAAATCATAATGTCCGTTATGAACCGCTTCTATAAAAGCTTTGCGGGTTTCAATAATCGAATCAACCATGGCTTCGCCAATCGGCAAAGCGCTGGAAATCGGCACAAGTCGCCGATCAATCCCCTCATTAACCGATAGACCTCCGTCCAACCATAAAGAAATTCCGGGAAAGGCGCCCGAATCGGCCAAACGCAATTGTCGCAAACCGTGGTTAGCGATAACACTGCCGAGCGAAGCTTTGGGCTCGGGCAGAGAAAATAGATTCCTGGCTAAGGCGCCAACACCGTAATCGCTTAAAGTTACCAAATTCAATGAAGGCTTGGCTTTTTTCAAGGCGCCGATCAAGGCGGCAAAGGCGCGGCCGCTATGATTCCAAAATAAAATTGTCTCCCCTTCCTCAACCGGTTTTGCGTCGCCGAGTATTGAAGGAGAGAATTCTTCATCAAAAATTTTCTTTTCATAAGATTCGGCGGCGGCGCTGGAGGGGTTTTCAATAAGGCGACCTTCGCCGGCAATCAAAAGCCGCAAGGCCTTTTCGGTTCGAATCGAATTATAACGGTTATCAAGCGCGTAGAAACGCCCGATGATCGTCGCCAATCGGCAGTTGCCGAGCTGCTTTAAATTTTTTTCCAAATCTCGCAACAAACGCTCGCCCGCGGTCGGCGCGGCAACGCGACCGTCTAGGACAATGTGCCAAACCAGTTCTAAGTCGGGCAATTCCCGTCTTATTTCTTTTAACAAGATTTCAAGCTGAGACAAAGATGCTTCTTCTTCGGCAGTAGACAATAAGCCCATCAAATGAAGGCGGCGAGCTGGGCGCAAATCTTCTATTAATTTTTTAAATGAATTCAATTCACAAAATGCTTTTTTCGGCAAAGAGTCGTTAATCATTTCAAAAATATCAACTTGTTTGCGTCCCAAGCCGATAACGCCGTGCCCGCTCTCGCTTTCTTTGGTGGCCGATAATAAACCGGCCGGATAATCACCGGCCAAACGCTCGAAGTAAGGCGTCTTAGCTCGACTTACTAAATTACCTTCGCTGGCCGGCGCTGAGCCAAGGCCCTCGATGGTAATAAGAGTAATCGGTTTTGGACGCGAACGCTTGACTGATGAAGTCATAATTTAAGACTTTATTAATTTATCCAAACCGGGCATTGTCTGTCCGCTTAAATATGCCAAGGTTGCGCCTCCACCGGTCGACACCCAGCTGAATTTCAAATTTCCCACCGAAGCCGAAGTTTCGCCGCCGCCAATCAAAGAAAAAGCGCCGCCCTTGGTGAGCTTGGCGACTGCGCGAGCGATCGCTCGGTTGCCGCGGCTATAAATTTTATTCTCAAACATGCCCAAGGGGCCGTTCCAAATAATAGTTTTGGCCTTTGATAAACGGACAATGAATTCAGCTACCGTAAGCGGTCCGATGTCCAACATCTTTTTTAACTGCGGCCGTCCATCGCGCGGCAGTACAATATTCTTAAACGGCAATTTTTTGCCCATCAATTCATTGGCCAGCTGACCGCCGATTAAGACGGCTTGGGCGCGAGACGCCAAGGCTTTTAATAAAGGCAGTTTGGTTTTTACCTTAGCGCCGCCCATAATCAAAACCAAAGGACGACGGGGATTTTTAGCACGCTCCAAATGTTTTATTTCTTCAGCCAATAAAAGTCCGGCATAAGCGGGCAAATAATTTTTGACCGCCGCTACTGAAGCTTGAGCGCGATGCGAAACGGCAAAAGCGTCATTGACATAAACTTCAGCCAAACTCGCCAGCTCTTTGGCAAAGGCGGCACTGTTAGTTAACTCGCCCTTGAAACGGCGGATATTCTCAAGCATGGCCAAACCGCTGACCGGTTTGAGCGGATTTATTTTTTTAAAAATCGGCACCGTTACTTTCAACTTTCGGCTCAGCCATTGCGCCAAAGGTTTAACCGAAGGCCGGCCGTCTCCCAAATGCGTTACGATGACGATATGGCAACCTAGGCGCAATAAATAACGCAGCGTCGGCAAGACGCTGGTTAATTTGTAATCGTCGGCAATGCGGCTGCCCTTGAGCGGAACATTAAGATCAAGGCGCAATAAAATCCTTTTACCTTTAAGCGCGGAGCTATTGTTTCTGATTGACAGAAGCTTCATAGGCATCAAGCGTTATGGAGACATTTAATGTTTCGGTGCCGCGTTTGACCGAAAGAATGATTTGTTCGCCGGGTCGATATTCCTGCAAGAGCGAAGGGAAACTCGAAAATTCATTCAAAGCCGTTTCATCAATCGCCGTAATAATATCGCCGGCTCTAAGCCCGGCTCGATCGGCCGGACTATTCGGTATAACCGCGCCGTGTTCGGCATCAAGAGCCGTTAATAAAATTCCTGTTTCATTGCCAGAGGCTAAAGCTTGGGAAAGATTGAGAAAATGGACGCCGAGTCGAGACCGCTCGATTTTTCCTTCGGTTAAGAGATTTTCCAAAACGCTTTGGATTGAGTCCATCGCAAAAATTGTTTTTCCATCGGAAAGTCCGGCCATCTGCCCCGCGGCATCAAAAAAGTAAGCGCCGCGCGGCGTAAAGTCGCTGACCAGCAAGGTCGTCGGCTGGCCTTCGCTGGCGCGAACAACCGGAGTTTGGCGCGATAAACGTCCGACTTCAATCGAAGAATCGGGCGCAATCGAAATTAATGTTTGTCCGACCGACAACTGCGCGCTGGAAATAAAACCGCTGACTGAAAGATTTTGCGCTCGAGCTAGACGAATGAAGGACAGGCCGCTGACCGAATCAATCTCTATTTTTTCAATTGAAAAACGGCGACGGTCGGCGCTGACCGCTTCATAAGCGTCGAATGAATTGTTGGCGGCAGGCGTCAGTCGGGACGGCGTCACTATCCAACCGTCGCTGGTCATTACCGCGGCGGTCGCGACGGCATCCTTGATTTGATAAATTCCGTTCGCGTTACGCTTGAAAATTCTGACCATGCCGCGATCAGCCGAAGCAACGGTGGCGGCGATTCGATTATCCTGTTCGACAATTACTTTTTTAGCGTCGCGCACGATTACCGACGAAGAAGTCGGCGCCGCCAAATAATTGCCTCCGGGAATGCCGTAATACTTATCAAGCAAATAAATAAAAACCCAGTTGCCCAAAATTCCGCCGAAAAAAGCGGCGAATAGAATTCCGATTAAGATGAACCAAAACTTATATGATTCAGCGATCTTCATAGGTTTATATTGTAGCTTAAAACCAGCGCGCTGTCAGCAGGACGATAAACCAGGCCGCTAAGACCAAGGCGATTATCAAGCGCCATTTGCTCGAACTCAACTGCCCGGCGGCTTGCGCGCTCGATAAATATGACAAAGCGTACCAAACCGAGGCCAGCAAAAAACCGAGAATGTTAAAGTCAAAAGGCAAGAAACTTAAAACAACAAAAAATTCAACAGTTGCGATAACAAACATCGCGGCGTAAGAACCGGTATGCTTCCATTCGGCTTTTTGCACCCACATCCATTGATAGGCCAAACCGAGATTAACCAAAGCGATGCCCACCGTCAATTGCCAAGTCGCCAAATCCAAAAAAGTTTTCAAGCCGTATGCCGCCGAAGCGGAAAAGAAGGCGGTGACAAAACTTATATATCCGCTCAAGCGCTCGAGGCTGAAAGGACGATAGGCCGCGTGCTTGAAAGCGTACATATAAACCAAGCGCCAATAAGCAATCAAAGCCGCGCCGGTTAAAATCAAAATCGTCCAAGCGACCGATTGCTGGCTGATGATCAAAGCATAGGTCAAAGCGCTCCATAAGAGCAGAGCCGGCAAAAGAGCGAAACTTAACCAATCGCGCCTCGCTTTCATAACCCACCAAGCGGCCATAATATTTGCCAAAGCGGCAACGATAATAATCATGCCGAAATCGGCCGGTCGATAGTGCCACCAAAGCAATAAAGCGATTAAAGCAAAAACCGCTGTGGGAAGAAATAGAAAACGTGAATCCATAAATTAATTAAGACTAGCGGCTAAGCGGCAAATCAACCGGCATCGGTTTGTTCTCCGGCATAGCCTCGGCCGGCAAGGCGATTTTTTTGATTATCGCCAAACTGTCTAGGCTGTTGGATTGTATGAAGTTGGGAGAAAGAGTGTAAAGCGTATCGCCGACGTATAAACTGCGCTGAATCGAAATGGTTGAATCATGACCGATGCGACCGCGTTCGCTAACTTCGGTCGGACTGACTCGCAAAACAATTGCTCCCTGAAATTCAACATTATAGTTGGTTGAATTGGGCGCGGTTAAAGTCGCCGGTATAACCAGCAAATTCTTTTCAGCCGAGAACAAGAAGGCCTTATGATCGTAGAGAACCGAAGAATCGCTGCCGCGTCCGCCAATTTGCAAATTAGCAATCTCTTTCGGAGCGCTCATATCAGCGACATCAAACAAACTGATTTTAAGACCCTTGGTATCAACGCCTTGATCGCCGCGATCCTCGGCTTCCTTGCCGACGCCGATTAGGACGGTTTCATTATAGGGATGCAAATAACTTGAGAAACCGGGGATCTTCAATTCGCCCGCGACGCGCGGCGAGCGCGCATCGCTCAAGTCAATTACGAAAAGCGGGTCGGTTTGTTTAAAGGTAACGACATAAGCCCTTTTGCCCATAAAACGAGCTGAATAAATTCTTTCGCCTTGAGCCAAATTTTCAAGAGCGCCGATTTGCTTCATTTCCGAATCCAAAACAAAAACATTGTTATATGAAGGGCGCTGTTCCGAGGGCAAGGCAATCATCTTTTCGACAATAATCGGAAAAGGCATAAAGAAGGATTGGCCGCGCGTTGTTGCGATACGGAAATTGCCTTCAAATTCATCCATTGAAAATTGATTCAGAATCCTTCCGGAAACTTCTCCGGAACCGCGGTAAGCCACCTTATCGCCGTCAAAAGCTATTTTATGAACAACGGTCATTTCCAATTCTTTATAAAGCGCTTCGTAGCGGCGAGTAAATTCCTGATTCAATTCATTGAGAATGCCGTCGCGCTGGGCATCGGGCAAACGGTTGATATAAGACTCGATGACTTGATTGATCTTGGCGGCTTTTTCATCATCGGATAAAATCGCACCGTCAATTGAATTAATCTGGTTGATGCGGGAGCGTTCGCGGTCCGATAAGCGTCCAAACATCATTTCGCGAGCAACGGTCATGCGCAATTCATAGTCGCTTAGATATTTTGTGTAGGTCAGATAAAGATTTTCAGTCGAAGCGTAAACATTCTCCCCTGCCGGCATTAAATAAATGCTCGCGGCCGGCGCCTCTTCGAGTTCGTCTAATTTAATTAAGGAGACCGTCGTCGCGTTATAAGCCGAAGGCGTATCAATATAAAACACATCGCCGCTCGACATCAGCTTTTCAATGGCTGAGTCATCAAAGGGATAATAGTTGTATGTCGTTGTAATGAAATAGAGCCGCTGACCGATTAAACGCGAAGCCGTATAATTGCCTTCGAAACTCAAGCTCTTCAAAACCTTGGGCGCGGCGCGGTCGCTGATATCATAAACCATCAAAAAGACTCGCGGATTAATGGGATATATCATCGCGCGTCCGTCGTTAGCATAAACGCTTTCATCAAAACCAAAAACAACCAATTTATCGCCGCTGACATAAATCTCTTGCGGACGGCTGGCTAAGACAGTGGTTGAAACGATTGCCGCTTCTTTAGGGTCAAGGCTGGAAGCGATGACTAAATTTTTTCCGGTCACGAGGTAAATGAAATTACCGTCGGTTTTAACGATGTCAGCTTCATCGACGCCGGCCACCTGGATGTTAGTAGCGGAAAAACCGCCGCCTCCGCCAAAACCGGCGGTCGGCTGCGCCGTATCTTTACTGCCGGAGCCCAAACCAAAGGCCATGCTTTCGCTTCGATTAAGTGACATTGAAGTTGCCGACGCGCCACTGCGATCAGCAAAAAAAGCCTTCATTTCTTCAGGACTGGAGAATTTTTTCAAAACCGATTGCTTGGCAATCTTTTCGGATAAAGTATTGGCGGTAGAATCCGACGGAGCGGTATTTTCACCGCGTAGATTCAAATAAATGAAGGCGGCGCCGATCACTGCCACTAAGACTATGCCGAGAATATATTTTTGTTTCATATTTTTAGCTAAATAAATTATTGTCAAAAGGAATCCAATCATCAGTCGCCTCATCGTACTTGTAAACACCTAGCGAATAGGCTTTCTCCGTCGGCGAATAAACATTCTTAACGGTGGTTTCTGAGCCGATGCGTTTATGATACTTGGTTTTGGTTTCTAAGAGTTTCGCTCGGGTTTCGAATTCAAGCCGCAAACGGCCCAGGGGGCCGGAAAATTCTATATATTCGGTAATCGTCCCGCCGTGTTCCTCATCTTCGTAAACACCTTCGTCTTCGACCTCGAAACCGGCCTTAACTTTTTCTTTAATTTCTTCCCAACGTTCGGGCAACATAGTTTAATAATAAGTCGCCTGAGTCTCAAGATTGCGCTTGCGGCTGGCGGCGGTTTCAAAAGAAATAATACCCTGCTCCTGCAATTGTTCGATTGATTTGTTCATCGGCATCATGCCGTCCTTGCCGCTGGTTTCAATAATCGACATGATTTGGCTGATTTGATTGCGGCGGATTAAATTGGCGACGGCGCCGTTATTGACCAATATCTCTCGGGCGGCAACTAATCCGCCGTTAGCTCGGGGCAAAAGTTGCTGTGTGACTATGGCGCGCAAGCAAGCGGACAGCTGATTTAAAACTTGGGGTTGTTGATGAGCCGGGAACATATCGACAATGCGCAATATGCTGTCGGAAGCCGAAGCCGTATGCAAAGTCGATAAAACCAAATGTCCGGTTTCGGCGGCGGTCAAAGCGGCGGCGATAGTTTCCAAATCACGCATTTCACCGACCATGATAACATTCGGATCTTGGCGCAAAGAATATTTCAAAGCGTCGGCGAAGTTAAGCGTATCCGAACCAATTTCGCGCTGTTCGATTAAGCACTTATCGTTTTCAAAAACATATTCGATCGGATCCTCAATGGTAATAATATGGCCATTGCGGGATTTATTGATAATGTTGATCATCGCCGCGAGAGTTGTTGATTTGCCGCAACCGGATGGTCCGGTCAAAATAATCAGACCGTCGCGCAGCTTGGTCAAATTATTCATTGTTTCGTTAAAGCCGAGTTGGGCCGGATCGGGCGACAGGTTGGAAATTAAACGCGCCGATAAAGCGACTTTGCCGCTTTGATAATGGAGGTTGATACGAAAGCGTTTGCCGAAAAATTCATAAGAAAAATCCAATTCCTTATTCTCGGTAAAACGATGCCACATATTGGGGTCAAGCACATCCTGCAATTCGGTAATCAGCCGGTCATTATCAAGAATTTCCTCTTCTATATTCTCAAGCCGCGTTTCAACGCGGATGGCCGGTTTGGCCCCCGCCACCAAATGCAGGTCAGAGGCATGACGTTCAATGGCAAATTTAAAATAATCGCGTAAAGGCATAATAATATCTACGCCTTATTATAGCATAAGCGCTTTATTTAACGCTCAGGGCTTTATAAATGGCATCAGCCGCGACCGAACCTTCGCCAACGGCCGTGACGACTTGATGAAAATTATTAGAAGCATTGGATGAATCGCCGGCGGCGTAAACGCCCGGAATATTCGTCGACATATCCTCTTTAACTTTAATGTATCCGAAATCAGTGGTTTCAACGCCGAGTTTTTTCGCAAGTTCAGTCTGTGGAACCAAACCGATCTCAACAAACAAACCATCAACGCTGATATTGTCCGAACCATTATCAAGCTCGATCGCTTCAAGCTTTTCAAGGCCAATCAAACTCTTGATGTTGGCATTGGTTATAATTTTTACATTCTCGCGTTTCTTCAATTCTTCGCGCCATACCGGCTCACCTTTCAATTCGGGACCGCGGACAATTACATAAACCTGTTTGGCAATGTCCGCCATATAGAGGGCCGCGGAAATTACTGAATTGCCGCCGCCGACCAGCGCGACATTTAAGCCGCGGAAAAGCGGTCCGTCGCAGGTCGCGCAATAGGCTACGCCCTTGCCGGCCAATTCATCTTCGCGCGCAATACCCAAGTGACGATGTTTTGTTCCTGAGGTGAATAAAACAACCTTGCTGGTGAGAGTTTTTCCTCGCTTGGTCGTAACAGTAAAACCTTCGGGCTCTTTTACAACATCGGTTACAATATCGGATAAAATTTCTCCGCCTTCGGACTTAACATGTTTGGACATTTTGTCCATCAATTCATAACCGGTAATCCCCGGGTCGCCCGGCCAGTTATAAATCTTATGCGCTTCAGTCGTCGTACCTCCGAGAATATCGCCGATAACGACGTTTTTCAGCGTATAACGCGAAGCGTAAATTGAAGCGGTCATGCCGGCGGCGCCGGCGCCGATAATGATTAAATCGTAATCGTAGTTCATATATATATGTATAGTTCTCCCACTATAGCAATAGATTGTGCTTTTTCGCAAATCAGCTACAATAAAGCTATGGAAGCATTTTATTCATGGGCCTTCGGTTCCAAGCCACCCTACAAAACCTTAGCCGAAACGGTTTTTTCAATCCATCTTATTTGGACGATACTTTCGCCTTTGCAGATGGTATTTTTATTTTTTTTCGGAGCCGCGTATATTCCATTCTTTATCACCTACATTTTAATAAACATAACAGCGCCGATGATTTTCCGCGGCTGTCCGTTAACCAAATTAGAAAAGCATTTCCGCGGCAAAGCCAATGAGCCCTTTGATCCGAAATTAACCTTTGTCCAGTATATCAGTTCGCGCTGGTTCGGGACTTTGTTGCCGCGCTGGAAAGTACACATCATGCATGGTACCGGCTATGCCATAGCCATTCTCATTATTTGGTTCAAAATTTTAAACTAAAAGAAACGGCCATCAGCCGTTTCTTTTTTTGTAGCCCTAAGGGGAATCGAACCCCTGTTACCAGGATGAAAACCTGATGTCCTAACCACTAGACGATAGGGCCATGGCGCTTATTTAAAAAAATAAAACCGCAAAACCCAGTATAATAATAAAAAGAAGGATTGTCAAGAATGTTATTATCTTGACTCGATAGCCTTTATACGGTAGATTAACAGATTGAATTTTCATGAAAACGATTGAACAACAAATTTTAGAAACGATTGAAAAATCGGAACATATTCTGATTGTCTTCAACCGCACTTGGTCCGGCGACGCCGTCGCTTCGGCTTTGGCTTTGCGTCTTTGGCTTTTGCAAAACGGCAAAAAAGTAGATGTTGCCGCCAGCGAGCCGACCGCGGTTTCACCCTATGCCTTTTTACCGGGTTTTGATTTTATTAAAGCCAGCCTCGACAACCTCCGTAAATTTGTCATTTCTTTGAACATCAGCAATGCGACGGTCGGGCAAATCGAATATCAACTCGATAAAGCCAAGCTCGATTTTATCATCTCGCCCAAAGAAGGCTTTTTCACAAATAAAGACATTAGCTCCCGTTCTAGCGGCTTTGCTTATGATTTAATCATCACGCTTGATACGCCCGATCTTGAATCGCTCGGTGAAATCTACGATAGAGATACTCAATTCTTTTTTGAAACCACTCTTATCAATATCGATCATCAAGCGTCCAATGACAACTACGGTCAAATCAATTTAGTAAACGTCAACGCGGTTGCGGCGGCTGAAATTCTTTATGGTTTATTCCAAAGCAAAGGAACTAAACTCGACGCCGAGATTGCGACTTGTTTATTGGCGGCTTTGATTTCCGAAACCAAAAGTTTCAAAACAGCCAACGTGACGCCTAAAACTTTGGCGATTGCCGCAGACTTAATTGTTCATGAAGCCAGACGCGAAGAGATTATCAATGCTCTTTATCGCTCCCGACATATCAATGTTTTGAAATTATGGGGTTCGGTTTTAATGAATCTGCAAAGCGCCTTTGATAACCGCATTGTGTGGTCGATGATACATGCCGCCGATTTCAAAGCCACTGAAACAAAGCCGGAAAATCTGGATGATGTTATTGACGAATTGATTGTCAGCATGCCGCAAGCTCAGGTCATTGTTTTGGTTTACGAAATAGCAAGCGCCGATGGAACAAAAGAACTGCGGGCTCTGATTCACAGCGTTAAAAATTTCGATGTGCTCTATTTGGTTCAACCCTTGAAAGCCAAGGGAACGCGGGCTTCGGCCACCGTTTCTTTGAGCGACGGTTTGCCCTTGGCGGCGGAGGAGTTAATCGCCCGCATCGAAGAAAAAATGCGGCGGCTTGAAACTTAAAAAACTTCGTGTTAATGTGTTTACACTAAGACCGTTTAGCTCAGTTGGTTAGAGCGTCACGTTGACATCGTGAAGGTCAGTGGTTCGAGTCCACTAACGGTCACCGGTTTAGGAGGAAATCTCAAAAATCCATGCGCCTGTAGCTCAGTTGGTTAGAGCATCGAGCTTATACCTCGAGGGTCCTTGGTTCGAGTCCAAGCAGGCGTACATATGCAGGAGGGGCATATTTATCTGGTGGCCTTGAGCCATTTTCTGCGTTTCGGTCCGCGTCGACTGAAACTGCTGTTTGATTTTTTCGGTTCCTGGGAAACGGCGTGGAAATCTTCCGCGCAAGACCTTTTGCAAAGCGGCCTGAAAACACAAACCGTTTCTTTATTTCTGGAATTCAGAAATAAAACAAATCCTCAAGAACTGTTTGAAAAAATCATTGAAAGAAATATCAAACTTCTATTTTTCGAGGATGATTTATATCCGCCTTTATTACGCGAAATTTATGATCCGCCCTTATTGTTATATTATCGCGGCACTATAAATGAAAAGACTTGGAGTTTGCCCTTGGCCGTAGTCGGTACCAGAAAAATAAGTTCTTACGGCCGACAAGTCACCGAGGACTTAATCAAGGATTTAAGCTCGGATGGACTGACGATTATTTCCGGTCTTGCTCTCGGCGTCGATTGCCTGGCCCACGAAGCCGCCCTTGATTCGCTAGGACTGACTATTGCCTTTTTGGGTTCCGGCGTCGATGAAGTTTATCCGCGCAGCAATTTTAATTTGGCTCGCCGCATTATAGAATCGGGCGGAGCTTTAATCAGCGAATACCCGCCCGGCACCCCGCCTTTTAAAACCAACTTTCCACGCCGGAATCGTTTAATTGCCGGAACAACTCTGGGGACGCTAGTTATCGAAGCCCGAGAAAAATCAGGCGCCCTGATTACCGCGCGTTATGCGCTTGAAGAAGGACGCGATGTTTTTGCCGTTCCGGGTTCGATTTATTCCTTTAACTCGGCCGGCCCGAACAACTTATTGCGCGCCGGCGCGCGACCGATTACCAGCGCCGCCGATATTAAAGAAAGTCTTGGGCTTGAAGCGGCTAAAACCAGAGCGGCTCATCAGCCGCGCCTGCCTTTAACCAGCGAAGAGCTGACGATTATTGAACTGCTGGGCGCTGAAATTAAACATGCCAATCTGCTCGCCCGACTTGCCAAGCTTGACATCAATGTGATAAACAGTAGACTGACTATTATGGAAATGAAGGGATTGGTCAAGCATCTGGGCGGCATGAACTATGTCCGAGCTCGCCAACCCAAGCAATAAAAAAATGAAACTAGTTATCGTCGAATCGCCAACCAAGGCGAAAACAATTTCAAAATTTCTAGGCGCCGGTTTTACGGTCGAATCATCCTTCGGCCATATTCGCGATTTGCCGAAATCCGATATCGGTATCGACATTGAAAACGACTTTAAACCTCGTTATGTCATTCCGACCAAAGCGAAAAAGACCGTCACTAAGCTAAAGAAAGCCGCCGAGAAAGCGGCTGAAATCATTCTGGCCTCGGACGAAGACCGCGAAGGAGAGGCTATTGCCTGGCATTTGGTTGAGGCTTTGAAAATTCCCGAAAATAAAATTTCTCGCATCGTCTTCCATGAAATCACCAAAGAAGCCATTGCCGAAGCTCTGTCTCACCCGCGGCAGTTGGACCAACACTTGGTCGATGCTCAGCAGGCGCGGCGCGTCCTAGATCGTTTGGTCGGTTATGAGCTCTCGCCCTTCTTATGGAAGAAAGTCGCGCGCGGCTTAAGCGCCGGCCGAGTCCAATCGGTCGCACTCAGATTGATTGTTGATCGTGAACGCGAAATTGAAGCTTTTAAAAGCGATGAATATTGGAGCATTGCGGCTGATTTGAAAACCAAAGAGGGCGAAACTCTGACTGCCGAATTAAACAAGTTGTCCGGCAAGGCATTGGACAAGTTGGAAATAAAAGAAGAGACAGCCGCTAAAAAAATAGTTGATGAGCTGGCCAAAGCGGATTACATAGTCACCAAGGTGGAAAAGAAACGCACGGCCAAAGCGCCGGGAGCGCCGTTTACGACTTCCAGTTTGCAGCAGGCCGCCAATCGCCTTTTGGGTTTTTCCGCCAAACAAACCATGATGCTTGCCCAGCAATTATACGAAGGTATTGAATTGGGTGATGAAGGTTCTATCGGTTTGATTACTTATATGAGAACCGATTCTCTTAACTTGAGTGAAAAATTTTTGGGCGAGGCTCATGAATATATAAAAAACAATTTCGGCGATGATTACGCTCTCTCTAAACCGCGCCTTTTTAAAACTAAGTCTAAGGGAGCGCAAGAAGCCCACGAAGCAATACGACCTTCCGACGCTCAACGCAGTCCCGATAGTTTAAAAGATTTCTTGGCGCCCAACCAACTTAAACTTTACCGTTTAATCTGGCAAAGGGCCGTTGCAACGCAAATGGCTGATGCGCAACTAGACCAAACCGGCATTGATATTGAAGCCGGCGCGGGAGAATTTCGCGCCACCGGCCAAACCGTAGTCTTCCCCGGCTGGTTGGCTTTGTCTCCGGAAAAGAGCCAAGAAACTCTTTTGCCCGAAGTCCAAGAAAAAGATCAGCTTGAACTTATAGAATTGAAACCCGAACAACATTTTACCAAACCGCCGGCCCGCTACTCGGATGCGACACTGGTCAAAGAATTGGAAAAGCACGGCATCGGCCGGCCTTCGACCTACGCCCCGACTATCTCAACTATTGAAACTCGGCATTATGTCGTGCGCGACGAGAACAAGCGTTTGGCTCCGACCGATATCGGGAAAATCGTTACTGACCTCCTGGCCGAACATTTTAAATCGATTGTCGACTTGGCCTTTACCGCCAAAATGGAAGAAGAATTGGATGAAGTGGCTGAAGGAAAAATAAAATGGCAACCGGTCATTGCGGATTTTTATGAACCCTTTCATAAGAATTTGACCGAAAAATATGAAGCTATTAAAAAAACCGATATTATGCCAGAACAATTATCCGAAGAAGTTTGCGACAAGTGCGGTTCGAAAATGCTCGTCAAAACAGGCCGCTTCGGTCCTTTCTTGGCTTGCTCGAATTTTCCTGACTGCAAAAACATCAAGTCAATGACAAAGAAATCGCCCGAAGAAGATGAGAAACTTAAAGCTCTCAACGAAGCCCATAAAGATGTTGTCTGCGACAAGTGCGGCTCGCCGATGGCTGTCAAAGTCGGGCGCTTCGGTCCCTTCTTAGCTTGTACGGCTTATCCGAAATGCAAAAATATTAAAAACATCAGCGACCCGAATGCGCCGAAAATCCCCTGCCCGGTTTGCAAAGAAGGCAATATTGTTCAAAAGCGTTCGCGGCGCGGCATCTTCTGGGCCTGCGATCGTTATCCGGATTGCAAAACGGCTTTTAATTCTAAGCCGACCGGAGAGAAATGTCCGGATTGCGGCGAACCTTTGGTCGAGGGCAAAGATGGTCCGCGTTGTTCGAGTAAGGGTTGTGAGTACGGGAAGTAGGTTTATTCTTAAAAAAGCTCGGCGTTCGAAACGCCGGGCCTTTTTTATTGCCTACCTTGCCCCGTGAATTGCCTTTCATCTTATCTCAGTACGCTCATCATATAATCGACCGTCGTCGACCACATAATCCAAGCTACGGCAAAACCGATAACAAAGCCGGTCATGCCGATAATAAAATTACGGCTGCAGCTCCATTTTTGACGGCCAAATCCGATAAAATTGAATTTCATAGATATTACCAGTATAATGACAATCGAAGCAAAAATCAATATGAACGACCCGATTCTCATCCTAATTATAGTCGCCGGTTTTATTGTTATCGGCTTTCTTTTAATCCGCAAAACCAAGCCGGAAACCAGCCCCGAAATCAAAATATTATTCGAACAAAACAAAGAATTGCGCCAACTCTTAGACAACAAACTTTCCGAAACTCATGCCGTAACGCGCCAGCAATTCGGAGAAAGCGCCCAATTAATAAAAGACGTAACCGAAAAACTTACCAAACTAGACGAAACCAACAAACAAGTCATTAATTTTTCTTCGCAGCTGCAAAGTCTCCAAGATATATTGAAAAATCCCAAACAACGCGGCGTCCTTGGCGAATACTACTTAGAGACATTGCTGAAAAATTGCCTGCCGCCAGCGAGCTATCAAATGCAATATGGCTTTAAGAACAAAACCATTGTCGACGCGGTTGTTTTTGTCAAAGATAAAATCATTCCGATCGATTCTAAGTTCTCGCTGGAAAATTACAACCGCATTGTCGAAGCCGTTGATCAGGGTGAAAGAGAGCGTTATGAAAAAATATTCTTGAATGATTTGAAAAGCCGTATTGTTGAAACATCGAAATACATACAACCGGATCAAGGCACGATGGATTTCGCCTTTATGTTCATTCCGCATGAAGCGATTTACTATGATTTATTAATTAACAAAATCGGCGCAATTAGCGAGGATACGGAAAACCTGATTCAACGCGCCGCCAGCAAGTATAAGGTCATTATTGTTTCTCCGACTTCTTTTTTGGCTTATTTGCAAACGGTCTTGCAGGGCTTGCGCGCCATGCAAATCGAAGAAAGCGCCAAATCGATTATCGCCTCGGTTGGCAAATTAAGCCAGCACCTCGGCAGTTATGAAACCTATTTGCAAAAACTCGGCGCCAGTCTCGGTACAACCGTCAATCACTTTAACAGCGCTCATAAAGAATTCGGCAAAATCGACAAAGACGTAACAAAGATTTCCGGCGAAGTTGCCGGCGTCGAGCCAATCACCTTGGATCGTCCGGTCATGGGCGAGAATGAAGAATAATATGGAAGCAGGAAACCTAGCGCAGGCCATCAAAACCGTCGTTGCCCGTTTTGATATTTTTGACTATCCGCTGACTGATTTCGAAATATGGCAATTCGCCTCGGAGCCATGTTCCTATTTTGAAATCAGAAACATGTTAAAAAATCCCGCGCCGCTTGAACGCGCTGATGGTTTTTATTTTTTGCCCGGCCGAGGTGAAATTATCGAAACGCGCCAAAGACGCTACCGAGATGCCAAAAAGAAAATCGCTCTTGCCCGGCGCCGTTTGCGCTTAATCTCTTGGCTGCCCTGGATACGACTCATCGCGCTGGCTAACTCCATCGGCGCGCATAATCTTAAAGCCGAAGCTGACATTGATTTATTCGTCATTACAAAAAAGAACCGGGTCTGGCTGGTTAAATTCATCGCAACAATTATTTTAGCCTTGACCGGACAGCGTCCGAGCCGGCGCAAAACCGCCGATACGCTTTGCTTGAGTTTCCTAAGCGATGAGAGCGCGCTTGATTTGTCGCTTTGCCGACTGAACAATAATGATTGGTATTTCAGTTATTGGCTGGCCGGCCTCGTGCCGCTCTTCGGAGCTTCTGATGCCTATGAAAAATTACTGGCAGCCAATGCTTGGTTAGATCAAAAAATTCCGAATTGGAAAATCGCTTGTCCTGTTCCGCAGAAACGTTTCACTATTTCCAATCGATCAATTGAGTCATTATCTTTTTGGAATCTTTTTGAAAAAATAAGTAAAAAAATTCATCTTATTTTATTATCGCCGCAATTGAAAAAAGCCGCCGGCACTTCGATTATCATCAATGACCATATGTTAAAACTGCACAGTCTTGATCGTCGGGCTTATTTTATTAAAGCCGCCGAGGAACGGCTGGCCACTCTATGAAATACATCGCCGCCGCTTTTTTATTTCTCTTGCCCTGGCAAACCAGATTGATAATTTCTTCGGGCTCTCTTAATGGCGAATATTGGGAATATGGCACGATTAGCTTATATGCGATTGATATTCTGCTGATTGTCTTAATTGCCTTCTGTTTGTTTGGGGCAAAGCCATTAAGCAACAAAAAAATATTGTTGCCGGTCCTGCTTATCGGCTTGGCTTTAGCTAATATTTTTTCAAGCTTTAATCCTGCGCTGAGCGCCTTTCATTGGCTTTGGATGTTACTCGCTCTCGCCCTTTATTTCGCTTTGAAGCATCATGGCTTTGATTATAAAAAACTGGCCCTGGCCTTTGTCGCCGGAGCGGCCGTCGCCGGCATATTCGGCGTCTGGCAATTTTCAAGCCAAAGCGCGCCGGCGTCGAAGTGGTTTGGTTTGGCCGAACATCAACCGGCCGAACTCGGCGTTTCGGTTATTGAAGCTGTTGCGCCCGACGGCGTAATTGAACGCTGGCTGCGCGCTTACGGTCCCTTTGATCATCCCAATATTTTAGGCGGCTATCTGGCGCTGGCTTTGATTATCGCCATGCTCTTAGCATTAAAAATAAATCCCAAAGAAAATAAACCGGAGCATATTATCCTAACTGCTTCGATTATCGGTTTAAGCGCCGGCTTAGTCGCCTCTTTTTCCCGCGGCGCCTGGCTCGCGGCGCTCATTGCCATTATCGTTATTCTGATTCAATATAAAAATCAATTTAAAAAATTATTGCCCTTCTTATTAATTAGCATCATCGTCATTGGGCTATTTGTCACCCCATATTATTATTTGTTCGCTCCACGTCTAAATAACGACTCTCGATTGGAACAAATATCATCATCTGAACGTCTGGGCGGCTGGAAAGATTCCTTGGGTGTTGTTAAAAAGAATTTGCTTATCGGCTCGGGGCTGGGCACTTACGGCTTGGCGCTTGAACAAACAAGACCGAATGAACTTGTCTGGTTTTATCAGCCGGTTCATAATACCTTTTTATTGATCTTAGCCGAACTCGGTCTTATTGGCTTATTGCTGGCCGGATTTTTGTTTAAAAAACTGCCTCTGTCGATTTTAGGAGCTCTGGTCGTAATAGCTTTATTTGATCATTGGCTTTTAAGCTTGCATATCGGTCCTCTGGTTCTCGCGACCGTCGCCGCTTTGACAGCCGGGCTTCGCCGCGATACACTGATTTCATGAAGAAAACCGAGAAAAACGACTTGATGGATAAGATAACGTCGCTAGTAAAGCGGCGCGGTTTTATATTCCCCGGTTCGGAGATTTATGGCGGTTTGGCCAATACCTGGGACTATGGACCTTTGGGCGTTGAGCTTAAAAACAACATCAAGCAAGCTTGGTGGAAGCGCTTTGTAACGATGCGCGACGATATGGTCGGGCTTGATGCCGCCTTATTGATGAATACCAAAGTTTGGGAAGCCTCGGGACACGTCGCGACATTCTCGGATCCGCTGGTCGAATGCAAAAAATGCCATGAACGTTTTCGAGAAGATCAGCTCAAGGATATTGATACGGTCTGTCCAAAAGATAAAAAGAATCATGAGTTGACCGAATCTAAGCAATTTAACTTAATGTTAAAAACTTTTTTGGGACCGGTGGAAGACGAAAAAAACACGGTTTACTTCCGACCGGAAACGGCGCAGGGCATTTTTGTTAATTTCAAAAATATTGTCGATACGACGCGCAAAAAATTACCCTTCGGCGTTGCTCAAATCGGCAAAGCCTTCCGCAATGAAATTACGCCCGGCAACTTTATTTTCCGCACCCGCGAATTCGAACAAATGGAAATAGAATATTTCATTCCCGAGCCGAAGAAGGACAGCGAGTGGCAGGGACACTTCGAAGCTTGGCGCGGCGAAATGCATGAATGGATTGCGAGCCTCGGCATTAAGAAAAATGAAATCCATGAATTAGAAGTGCCGGCCGAAGAATTGGCTCATTACTCTAAAAAAACCATTGACTTCGAATACGAATTTCCTTTTGGCCGCAAAGAACTTTACGGTCTTGCTTATCGAACTGATTTTGATTTAACAAATCATAAACTTGATTACACCGACTCCGAAGGCAATAAATATACGCCGCACGTTATTGAGCCGTCGCTGGGCGTTGACCGCAGTGTCTTAGCGGTACTCTTATCGGCCTATACCGAAGAAGCGGACGGCGAGGACACCCGAGTCGTTCTGAAGCTTCCGGCCAAACTGGCGCCTTATAAAATCGCCGTTTTCCCGCTTTTGAAAAATAAGCCCGAGCTGGTTGCCGCGGCGCAAGAAATTTATCATTCGCTCAAATTAAATTGGGCCTGCGACTTTGATGATAACGGCAATGTCGGCAAACGCTACCGCCGCCAAGATGAAATCGGCACGCCTTACTGCGTTACGGTTGATTTTGATACGCTGGAAAAAGGCGAAGTAACGGTCCGCGATCGCGATACGATGAAACAAGAGCGAGTCAAAATCGACGAATTACAAAATTATTTTTCTGACAAATTTTAAACTATGTATAAACTCAAAAAGACGCCTTCGGGCTTGAATTTACTAACCGTTCCGATGGCCGGCGCAAAGACGACGGCTATTTTAGTCATGGTCGCCACGGGTTCGAAACATGAAACGCGCAAGACCAGCGGCCTTTCGCATTTTCTCGAACACATGTTTTTCAAAGGCACGGCCAAACGTCCCAATGCCCTAATCCTCTCTTCCGAACTTGATAAACTCGGCGGCGAATACAATGCCTTCACTTCAAAAGAATATACCGGCTATTGGATTAAAACGGCCGCCAATCAAATCAAACCGGCTATCGAGGTGGTCGCCGATATGTTGCTTAACTCCAAATTCGATGCCGAAGAAATCAAACGCGAGTCCGGCGTTATTGTCGAAGAAGTGAATATGTATCTCGACAATCCGATTATGCGCCTTGAGGATGTTTTTGAAGAACTGCTCTACGGCGATACTCCGGCCGGCTGGGACACGATCGGAACTAAAAAGAATATCTTGAGCTTTAAGCGTAAAGACTTTGTCGATTATTTCAAAAGCCAATACAGAGCCGAAAGCACCTTTGTTTGCTTGGCCGGAAAATTGCCGGCTGATTCCGAGAAACTTTTAGCTTCTACCTTCAAAGCTTACGCTAAGGGCAAGGCCAAAAAAAAGGTTGTAACTAAAGAATATCAATCTAAACCAGCGGTCAAAATAGAGTTTAAAAAAACCGATCAAGCTCATTTGTCTTTGGGCGTTCGGACAATGCCCTTCGGCGCCAAAGAGACCGTCGCGCTGAAAGTTATTGCCACTATTTTAGGCGGTTCGATGAGTTCCCGGCTCTTCAGCCAACTGCGCGAACGCAACGGACTCTGCTACTATGTCCGCTCGGGCAATGAAGGTTATTCAGACACCGGTTATCTCGCGACAAAGGCCGGCGTGCCCGTCGATAAGATTGAAAAAGCCATCGGCATCATCATCGCCGAATATAAAAGAATCGCCAAGGAAAAAATATCGGACTCAGAGCTTGAAAAAATCAAACAATTTATTTCCGGACGGATTATGCTAAGCCTTGAAAGCCCGGACGATATCGCCGGTTGGTACGCCAATCAACTCGTTATCAACCACCAACAGCCTAAAAAACTGAAGCTTGTAACCCCCGAAGATTTCCTTCACGAAATTAAAAAGATTAGCGCTAATGATATACAGAGAGTCGCGCAAAAAATCTTTGATCCGAAAAAACTGAATCTGGCGATTATCGGTCCCTATACGGACCCGAAGAAATTTGAGAAATTGCTGAAATAAAAAAGCCCCGGCATTTAGTCCGGGGTTTAAAA
>DDTV01000029.1 GCA_002344425.1 Candidatus Falkowbacteria bacterium UBA2355 | reverse complement strand
TATCGATCAAGGACCGAGCCATAGTTTTCATACCGAACTCGAGCCCGAAGAAAAACAAATCTTTACGGCCATGCATCCTAAGACGCGTTATAATATCCGCTTGGCTATGAAAAAGAATTTGGCTTTTTCACCCAACGATCAAGATTTTGAGGGTTTTGTTAAGTTGATGAATGAAACCAGCCAGCGCGACGGATTTAAATCGCACCCGAGCGAATATTATAAGCAGATGATTGCCAGCGGCGCCGCCCGGCTCGCAACCGTGCGTTATGAAAATGAACTGCTGGCCGCCGGAATTTTTGCAACTTGCGGCGATATGATGACTTATCTGCACGGCGCTTCCTCTTCTGCTAAGCGTGAGCTGATGGCGCCTTACGCCCTGCATTGGGAAATGATGATGTTGGCCAAGGGTTTGAATCTGAAACACTACGATTGGCACGGCGTTGATTCTTTGAAGTGGCCCGGCGTGACCCGTTTTAAGCGCGGCTTCGGAGGACATGAATTTATTTATCCGGGAAGCTTTGATTTTATACTTGAAGCGAGCTCGTATATCGGTTATACTGTAGTTCGCCGCTTAAGGCGTTTATTTTAAATTATGCTCGACCGGATTCTTCAAACTATAAAACGTTTCATACCGACAAAGGTTTTTAAATTCTTCGAACCGATGTATCATTTTTTGTTCGGCGTCAGCGCTAATTTGGTTTATCGTTGGCCGAGCAACAAATTGATTGTCATAGGCGTAACCGGTACGACCGGTAAAACGACCACTACTTATTTAATTGCCAAGATGTTGCGCGGCGCCGGTTACAAAGTCGGCTACACTTCTACGGCGATGTTCTCCGACGGCGATAAAGATTGGATCAATAACAAAAAGATGACGATGATCGGGCGTTTTTTTACGCACCGGATGTTGCGTCGGATGGTAAAGAACAACTGCCAATACGCCATTATTGAAACTTCGAGCGAGGGGATAATCCAATATCGCCATCGCTTTATAAATTATGATACGGTTTTGATAACTTGTTTGTATCCGGAGCATATCGAAGCGCACGGCGGTTTTGAAAATTACAAAGAGGCCAAGGGAATGCTTTTTGCGCATCTCAAAGATTGCAAAACAAAATACGTTGATGACCATAAAATCGTTCGCCGAGCCGAAGGTATTAAGAAATTAAGTTTGAATCGGGTAAAAAAGACCATCATCGTCAATGGCCATGATGAACACGCCGCATATTTTGCGGATTTTTGGGCCGAGGAAAAATTCGCTTTCTATAATAAGTCACAGACGGTTTCTTTCAGTCTGCCTGAGGATGTCCATAAACTGCAGATTGATTTATCAAAAGTAAAAAATCGAATGCTGGGCAATTTTAACCAGCAAAATATGACCGCCGCTTTGGCGGCCGGCTTGGCGCAGGGGATTGAATTTAAAAAACTTTTACCTGGGCTCGAGGCGGTTGAAGGCGTGCCGGGAAGATTGGAACGGATTGATGCCGGACAACCCTTTACGGTGATAGTCGATTACGCTTTTGAACCGCGCGCCGTTGAAAAGCTATATGAAACCATTGAAGAAAGGGAACATGGCAAGATAATCCATGTCATCGGCTCGGCCGGCGGGGGCAGAGACAAGTCGCGTCGAGAAATCTTAGGCAATATTGCCGGCCGAAAAGCTGATATCGCGATTGTGACCGATGAAGATCCTTATGATGAAGCACCCTCGCTCATTATCGAAGCTGTGGCGGCCGGAGCCGTAGCCGCCGGCAAGGTCAGGAATAAAGATTTGTTTACAGAATTATCACGGCGAACGGCCATTAATCATGCTTTTAGGTTGGCTCGCGCTGGCGATGTGGTTTTAATCACGGGCAAGGGCTCGGAACAGGCCATAGTCAGGGCAAATGGACGCAAAGAACCATGGGACGATAGAGTAGTGGCGCGTGAAGAATTAAAGGCATTAGGTAAAACTGTGGATAAGTAGTATTGGGGAGTAGAAAGCTTAGTAGGATTATTGGGTAATTTTGTCTAAAATAAGCTAAAATAAACAGACCTTGACTTTTTAAAAGTTATGGTAGGCAAAACTGTTGACAGCCTTTAAAATTGTTGTTAGTATAAGAAGGCTTTTTTGAAGCGATTTTTTGTTTTTCGTGCGTTTTACGAGGGTTTTTTTGAAACATATTCGCCACTTCTTCCCCTCCAAAAATTAAATCAATCTCCATATATAACATCTCAATCTCTTCGTTGAGATGTTTGCCGTATTATTAATATTGTTCGCCTATGCCCAAAGCAACAACGTCCCCGGTTCGAGTCGAGACGAGCCGGAAATATTTTACGAATCAGGACGCGGTCATTCCGATGCCCGACCTGATTGAAGTGCAAAAAGATTCCTATGCCTGGTTCCTTAAGGAAGGTTTGGCCGATCTATTTGATGAAATTTCGCCGATAACCGACTTTATCGGCCGCGATTTAGAATTACATTTCGGCAAATATTACTTTGACGAGCCTAAATTTAACGAAGCGGAAAGCAAAGCCAAGAACGTAACCTACGAAGCCAGCTTGCGCGTCGAAACAACTTTAGTAAATAAGAAGACTGATCAGAAAACGACTCAGGAAGTCTTTTTGGGCGACTTCCCGATTATGACTAAAAACGGCACCTTTATCATCAACGGTATTGAACGCGCCATAGTCTCTCAGCTGATTCGCAGCGCCGGCGTTATTTTTACCGCTGAATTAATTCGCGGACGCAAATATTACGGCGCAAAGATTATTCCGAACCGAGGCGCTTGGATCGAAATCGAAACCGATGCTTCGGGTGTTATGTGGGCTCGCATTGACCGTAAGCGCAAAGTCGCCGTAACTTCTTTGTTGCGCGCTTTTGGTTTCAGCTCGGATGAAGAGATCCGTTCCTTGTTTAAGGAAGCCAATAAAGGCGAAGTTGATTATATTGAGGCGACTCTTTCTAAAGATACCGCTAAAGACGAAGCCGAAGGTTTAATTGAAGTTTACAAACGCATTCGTCCGGGCGACCTTGCAACCGCCGATAACGCCAAATCTCTTATTCACTCGATGTTTTTCCGTTTCGATCGTTATGACTTTGATCGCGTCGGTCGTTATAAGTTGAATAAGCGTTTCGGTTTTGATATCCCGAACAACAAATCTACCCGTATTTTGCGCCGCGAAGATTTAGTGGCAATTATAGGCGAAATAATTCGTTTGAATATTACTCAGGACAAGGAAGATGATATCGACCACTTGGGCAATCGCCGTGTTCGCGCGATCGGTGAATTGATTCAGAATAAAACCCGCATCGGCTTGGCCCGCATGGAACGTATCATCAAAGACAAGATGAGTATTCTTGAAATCGATTCTTTGACCCCGAACAAGCTTATTAACGCCCGACCGGTTATGAGCGTTGTCAAAGAATTTTTCATGTCCTCTCAGCTTTCCCAGTTCATGGACCAAACCAATCCTTTGGCCGAACTCGAACATAAGCGCCGTTTATCGGCTATGGGTCCGGGCGGTTTGACGCGCGAGCGCGCCGGCTTCGAAGTTCGCGACGTGCATACGACGCACTACAGCCGCATCTGTCCGATCGCCACTCCGGAAGGTCCGAATATCGGTTTGGTCGGACACTTTGCCAGCTATGCCCGATTAAACAGCTATGGTTTTATCGAAGCGCCTTATCGTAAGGTTAAATTAGACGCCAAGGGCCGCGCCCAAGTCAGCGATGAAATCGTTTACTTAGACGCCTTTGAAGAAGAAAAATATATTTCAACCGCCTTTACTACTCCGACTGACGAGAACGGTTATTTCACTTCTGAAAAAGCCGAAGTCCGAAAATTCGGCGAACCGGCCATTGAAGATGTCAATAAGATTGACTTGATCGGCGTCGCGCCGAACCAAATCGTTTCCGTTGCCACTTCCTTGATTCCTTTTCTTGAACATGACGACGGTATCCGCGCTTTGATGGGCACTAACATGCAACGTCAAGCCGTACCTTTGATTAACGCCCGCTCTCCGATTGTCGGTACCGGCGTTGAAGCCCGTGCCGCGGCCGATTCCGGCCACGCTGTTTTGTCCGAAGTCGACGGTGAAGTTATTAAAGTCGACGGCACGCAAATAGTTATCCGCGACAAAGCCGGACATGACCATCCTTATGTCGTCAGTAAGTTTTTACGTTCCAACGCTTCCACCTGCATCAACCAGCGCCCGATTGTTAACCGCGGTGATAAAGTTAAAAAGGGTCAGATCATGACCGACGCCTCGGCGGTTGATAAGGGAGAACTCGCTCTCGGCAACAACGTTTTGGTCGCCTTTATGACTTGGGAAGGTTACAACTATGAAGACGCTGTTATTATTTCCGAACGTTTGGTTAAAGAAGACATGTATTCCTCGGTTCATATTGAAAACTACACCATTGATGTTCGCGATACTAAACTTGGCGCGGAAATAGTTACCAATGACATCCCGAATATTTCAGAAGAAAAATTAAAGAATCTTGATGAACGCGGTATTATCCGAATCGGCGCCGAAGTTTCTTCCGGCGACATTCTCGTCGGTAAAATTACGCCGAAGGGTGAGACCGAACTTTCAGCCGAAGAAAAATTATTGCGCGCCATTTTCGGAGATAAGGCCAAGGACGTGCGCGATTCTTCTCTCTATCTTGAACACGGCGAACACGGCAAAGTTATCGATGTAAAGATTTTTTCCCGCGAACAGGGCGATAAACTTTCCGCCGGTGTTATTCAGTCGATTCAGGTCACGGTCGCTAACTTGCGCAAGATTCGATCGGGCGACAAGATGGCCGGCCGTCACGGTAACAAGGGAGTTATCTCCAAGATCGTGCCGATAGAGGACATGCCTTATTTGGAAGACGGTACGCCGATTGATATTATTTTGTCTCCTTTGGGAGTTGTATCTCGTATGAACCTCGGGCAGTTGCTTGAAACTCACTTAGGTTTTGCGGCTCATAAACTTAATTATAAAGTCGCCACGCCGCCTTTGAACGGAATTACCGAAGATCAAATTCGCGCTGAGTTAAAACGCGCCGGCTTGGCTGAAGACGGCAAGGTTACTTTGACCAATGGTAAGACCGGTCGAATTTTCGACAACCGCATCAGCGTCGGTTATAAATACATGCTCAAACTCAACCACATGGTTGAAGATAAAATTCACCAGCGCTCAATTGGCCCTTACTCTCTTATTACTCAGCAGCCTTTGGGCGGTAAAGCTCAGTTCGGCGGCCAACGTTTCGGAGAAATGGAAGTTTGGGCTTTGGAAGCATACGGTGCGGCGCACAGTTTGCAGGAAATTTTAACGATTAAATCCGACGACGTCGCCGGTCGTTCGAAGGCATATGAATCCATTATCAAAGGCGAAACCATTAAAAAGTTAAACGTGCCGGAATCTTTCAACGTCTTGGTCCGCGAATTGAAAGGTTTGGCGCTTGATGTCGAACTCTTAGACAAAGAACAGCGTCCGATCGACCTGGAAAAGGCCGGCGACGAGCTGGAATTGCCTAAGCCCGCTTTCTCTGTTCAACCGGCGGAAGCCACCGACAAGCCTGAAAACGAAGAACCGGTCGTTGAACCGGCGGCTGAATAAGCTTAATTGCTATCCATATGATTAACCCAATCAAAACTTACGATTTCGAAGCCATTAAGCTCAAGTTGGCGTCGCCGGAAAATATTCTGCAATGGTCCTACGGCGAAGTTACCCGTCCTGAAACAATCAATTACCGAACGCAGAAACCGGAGAAAGACGGTTTGTTCTGCGAGCGTATTTTCGGTCCTTCCAAAGACTGGGAATGTTACTGCGGTAAGTATAAAAAAATCCGTTATCGCGGCATTGTTTGCGATAAGTGCGGCGTCGAAGTGACCCGTTCTTTGGTCCGCCGTGAACGCTTCGGCCACATCAAGCTTGAAACTCCGGTAACTCATATTTGGTTTTTGCGCGGTTTGTCGTCCAAAGTCGGTTTGGCTTTGGATTTGTCAATGCAGTCTTTGGAAAAAGTCGTCTACTTCGCCAGCTTCATCATCACTGATGTCAATGAAGAGTTAAAGCAAGCGACCCTTGATCAAATCAAGAACGAATACAAGGCCAAGAAGAAAGCCTTGGATGCGGAATTTGCCGACCATGTTTCCAAGATTAAAAGCCAAAAGCCCAAGTTGGCCAAAGACGGCAAGAGCACGCTTGAAATCAATGACAAAATAGAACGTGAAATTGAAGTTTTGGAAAAAAATCGCGATGAGAAGATGGCCGCTCTTGATAATGCCTTTGCGCAAGCCCAAAAGGAATTAAAGGATTTGAAGCCTTTGGCCATTATTTCGGAAAATATTTATCAGAATTTGAGCTTGAAATACGGACACATCTTTACCGCCGGCATTGGCGCTGAAGCCGTCCGCACCTTGCTTGAAAGAATCGATCTTGAAACTGAAATAAAAAATTTGGAGAAAACTTTGATTGACGTGGTTGATTCGAAAAAGGACAAAGTCATCAAGCGTCTTAAGTTTTTCAAGAATTTGCATGGCAATAACATTAACCCGTCATGGATGGTTCTATCTGTCGTGCCGGTTATTCCGCCTGATTTGCGACCAATGGTTGCTCTCGACGGCGGCCGTTTCGCGACCTCTGATTTGAACGATTTGTATCGCCGTATCATTAACCGCAACAACCGTTTGAAGCAACTTTTGGAACTTAACGCTCCGGAAGTTATTTGCCGTAATGAAAAGCGCATGTTGCAAGAAGCGGTTGACGCTTTGATTGACAACTCGATCCGACACGGCAAGACCGTTGTCGCTTCGACGGGTCAAAAGCGCATGTTGAAATCCTTGGCCGATTCCTTAAAGGGCAAACAGGGACGCTTCCGTCAGAACTTGCTCGGTAAGCGTATCGACTATTCTGGCCGCAGCGTTATCGTCGTTAATCCGAAATTGAAACTCGACCAATGCGGTTTGCCTAAGCGCATGGCCATTGAACTCTTTAAGCCTTTTATTATTTCCAAGCTGATTCAGCGCGAAATAGTCCATAACGTCCGTTCGGCTAGCCGTTATATTGAAGCCGGTCATGACGAGGTTTGGGATATTCTCGAAGAAATTATCCAAGGCGCCTATGTTTTGCTAAACCGCGCTCCGACTTTGCACCGCCTCGGTATTCAAGCCTTCCGTCCGATTTTGATTGAAGGTCTTGCCATTCAAATCCATCCGCTTGTTTGTACCGCTTTCAACGCTGACTTTGACGGCGACCAAATGGCCGTTCACGTTCCATTGACTGAAGAGGCGATTGCCGAAGCCCGAGATATTATGCTCTCAACGCATAACCTCTTAAAACCGGCGACCGGCGATCCGGTTGTTTCACCCGATAAGGATATTGTTTGGGGGTCATTCTACATGACAACGATTGAAAACCCTGAAGAGAAGGTCACTAAATTTTTCCATTCTCCGCAAGAAGCCAATACGGCTTATCAGCTTGAGAGAATCGCCTTGCGTGAAAAGATCGGCGTTATTATGCCGGGCAAAGGCATGATTGAAACAAGCATCGGTCGCATTATCTTTAACGAACTTTTGCCGGAAAAATTAGACTTTGTTAATGATGTTATCGGCAAGCCAAAAGTTAAAGCTTTGGTCAAAGAATGTTTCCGTCTTTACGGAGAAGAACGCACCGTTTTATTGCTCGACGGCATTAAGAATTTGACCTTTGATTATATTACTCGTTCCGGTTTGTCTTGGGGTATGGATGACTTGCCTAAATTCGATCGCGTTGAAGATTTGATTAAGACCGCCGCCAAACAGGCTGAAGAAATTCAAGATTATTTTGAAGAAGGTTTGTTGACCGACTCTGAACGTTATTCCAAAGTTATTGAAGTTTGGACCAAGGTCAAAGAAGAAATCACTTCGATTTGTACTAATGAGCTGGATAAGACCGGCCCGGTTTACTCGATGATTGAATCCGGCGCTCGCGGTTCTTGGGCCCAGTTGACGCAGATTTTGGGTATGAAGGGTTTGGTTACTTCGCCGTCCGGAAAAATTATCGAATTGCCGGTCAAGGGTAACTTCAAACGAGGTTTTGATGTTCTTGAATACTTCATCGCGACGCACGGCGTCCGTAAAGGTTTGTCCGATACCGCTTTGCGTACCGCTAACGCCGGTTACTTGACGCGTCGTCTAGTCGACGTCGCGCAAGATGTCGTTATCGCTTCTGAAGATTGCGGCACCAAAGAAGGCGTGACTATGACCAAAGAAGAAAGTGAAGAAATGGGCCGCCCGCTTATTCGTCGTATTACCGGTCGTTTCCTCTGCGCTGATTTGAAAAACGCCGCCGGCAAAACTTTATTGAAGAAGGGCGAACTTGTTACCGAAGAGTTGGCGGATACTTTCACCAAAGAAGATATTCCGGAAGCAACTATCCGTTCGGTTATGCGTTGCGAATTGCATCGCGGCGCCTGCCAGACATGCTACGGTTTCGATTTGGCCTATAATAAATTGGTCAAAATCGGTACGGCGGTCGGTATTATCGCCGCTCAATCAATCGGTGAACCGGGAACTCAGCTGACGATGCGTACCTTCCATACAGGCGGTGTTGCCGACCAGGACGATATCACGCAAGGTTTGCCTCGTGTTGAAGAAATTTTTGAAGCGCGCCAACCAAAGCGCAAGGCTTATATTGCCGATGTCGCCGGTACGGTTAAGATTACGGAATTGAAATCAGAAGGCGGTACGTCGCAGGGCCGCTTGGTTACTATTGCTTATGACGGTGAAGAAACCGATAAGTATTACTTTACCGAAGCCACTATGTCCGCCTCCGCCAAAGCTTCAGCCGATAAGGCGGCCAAAACAGCTGACAGTAAAACCGCTAAGACGCCTCGAGCCAAGAAGCCGAAAGTTGAAGTCTTGGTGGCCGAGGGTGATAAGGTTAAGAAAGATGCGCCTTTATTCAAAGCCGGCGAAGCCGTTATCAAGGCGACTCGCGCCGGTAAGGTTAAGTTGGAAGAAAAGTACGTTAAAGTTATCGCCCCGGTTGAAAAGATTCGCGAATATGTTGTGCCGCGCACCTTTAACATTTGGGTTAAAGACGGCTCGACCGTTACGGTCGGCGATCAGCTGACCGATGGTTCGCTTGATT
>DDTV01000019.1:20802-23470 GCA_002344425.1 Candidatus Falkowbacteria bacterium UBA2355 | reverse complement strand
GTGTGCTCTTCCGATCTCTAAATCCTCAGGAAGAGGATTTTGGGATCACGGTCGTAGAAGCTATGGCGGCCGGACGACCCGTAATCGCTTACGGCAAAGGCGGCGCCACCGAGACCCTAGAAGAAGGCGTTAGCGGCGTATTTTTCTCCGAGCAGACCGTCGCGTCGATAAAAGACGCCGTCGCGCGTTTCAATACTTTAACCTTTAATCAAAACGTTATCCGCGCCAAAGCCGAGCAGTATTCGGTTGAGAATTTTAAATTGAAAATGACAGAAGCGGTGGAGGAGTTTAAGAGAAAGTTTTATCATAACTAAAAAATGGATATGTTTAAAGAAAATAAAATTTTTGAAAATAATGTAAGTAATCCTGATAAGCAATTAAAGCTCGAACAAATTATTAAAGATCTGAAGGATTTAGGTTATGAAGACATCGCAGAATTGGCGCAAGAAAAATTAAATAGCTTTAATGAAAATCCTAACGAATCACAAGAAACACAAAAGATTCCAGATAATGTTGAGCGATTAAATGGTGAGAAAAAAGCTGATGATGCAACTATTAGCCCAGAGACTCTTAAAGAAATGCAAGAAATGGAAGAATTAGTTAAAGATAAGTTAAGCAAAAAAATTAGAATAGAGGATTCATCTGGTGATCATGGATATGATGCTTTAGGAGAAGTAGATAGTGATAATAATATTATAAATTTGAAGAGATTGGGGAAAGAGTATAAAAACCTTTCTGAGCTTCTAGCTTCCTTTGATGAATTTTCAAAGGAGAGACCAGATAAAACTGAACACTACGAAACTAAAAAATTAGAATATCAACAAGGTGCTATAAGATCGATTGATAGTCTTAAAAAACAGAATGAACAGGTGCATAGTATAGCAGAAATAACAAAATCTTTAATAGCAAAAAAAAATAGCGTTATACAAGAATTAAAAAGAGGCGGAAGTAAAGAATACGAAGATATTCTTGGTTTTATTTTTATGAGCCCTGACCATTTTGTAGATGAAGCAAAAAATCATACAGGCCTTTTTAATTATTTACATGGAGTGTTAATGGACAAGGATGAAAAGCGAAGACAACAATTTATTGATGAGTTTGAAAAATTAGTTAGTAACAGTAAATAATGTTTATCATTATTGAGATCCGCGCGTTTTAATTTAGAAATATGAAAACAATTCTAGTGGACGCGGTTGATGCGTTCGTAATTAAAACAGAAAAAGGTTTTGAGATATTTGAGGAGATGAAAGCCCTACTTGATACTTTTCCGAACCAAAAAATTATTCTTACCGGCGCTAACGATGAACAATATAAAGAATTCGGTTTGGACAAGATGCCATATGAGGTTTTTACGTTAAAGCATAATCCTGAAAAGACGGACCCCGAGTATTATAAGAAAATGCTTGATCATTTCGGACTTAAGGCTGAAGATGTAATTTATTTTGAGCATAAGCAAGAAGCGGTTAAAAGCGCGGAAAGCGTCGGAATTAAAACTTATTTCTGGAATAACGATACGCGGCCGCTTGAAGAGTTGAAAGTATTTTTGCAAGAAAATCTTTAATCATGCTCATCTTCTAGTAATATGCATAATCACGCACCACAAGATTATATTTGCCCGATTTGTTTAGGGATCAAGGGAATCGAGGATGAGAGAACTATGATCCGAAAGTCCGACATAGTTTTTCAAGATGATTTAGTCACAGTTTTTATCGGTTCGTTTTTTGTCGGCAATAATCCGGGACATCCAATTATTGTTCCTAACGAGCATTTTGAGAATTTATATGATTTGTCGGATGAATATGCACATAGAATTATTGATGTTTCAAAAAAAATTGCTATTGCACTAAAATCTGCTAGAAAATGTGACGGAGTGATGGTTTTACAAAATAATGAGCCGGCGTCTAATCAACATGCGTTCCATTATCATATGCATTTGTTCCCGCGCTTTGATAATGATAAACTTCATGAGAATATGGCAGTTTCAACAAAACCAACAGTGGAAGAACGTTTGCCATATGCCCAAGCTTTAAAAAAAGAATTAGTATGATTAAAGCGATTATTTTTGATTTTGGCGGACCGATTGTCGAATGGGCTAGCGGTATGTTCGAGGTTTATAAGAAATATGAAGAGAGCCATAAGCTTGAAGACGGCGCCTTGCATGACATATTGCAGAAATACGTTCATGAAGCTATGACCGGAAAGTATAGCTCTTTAACGCATTTTCTTGAAGAAGTAAGACCCCCCATAGCGCTTAGCGTCAATGAATTGAATAAAATTTTTGATGAATCAAATGAAGCAATCTATATTCGTCCGGAAATGGTCGAATATATCGTTGAGTTGAAAAAAACATATAAGATCGCCTTATTGTCTAACTTTACGGTCGGACTGCAAAGCTTCTTACAAGATGTTTTTAGAATTTATCATCTCTTTGACGTCATCGTCAGTTCCTATGACGTAAAAATGCGCAAACCCGATCCCGAGATTTATAAATATACCCTTGATCAGCTCGGAGTTAAGGCCGAAGAAGCCGTCTTTATCGACGATTTAATAGAAAATGTGGAAGCGGCGGAAAAGCTGGGAATTAAATCAATTATTTTTAAGGATTCAAAGCAGTGCATGGAGGAACTGGACCTTATTTTAAAGTCATGACCATCCTCTTCGACATCCG
>DDTV01000019.1:0-20455 GCA_002344425.1 Candidatus Falkowbacteria bacterium UBA2355 | reverse complement strand
GAAAGAGATAGCGAGAACCGCTATATTCTTTTTTATAATGCCTTCAAGGATGTGTCGCGGCGTTTACCGGACTTTTCCAAGTATCAAAATGTCAGAGTCGTGCGCCGCCGCTTCCCGAACAAAATTTTTAATTATGCACTGTTATGGTTTTGGGGCCGGCCGCGTTTTGATAAGTTGGTTAAAGAAAAGGTTGATATTTTTTTCATGCCCCATATCAATTTCGCAGCGGTTTCCAAAAACGTTAAAAGCGTTGTCGCGATTCATGATCTATCTTTTTTGGTTAATCCGGAATTTTTCAGCTGGCGGAAAAACGCTTGGCATAGCTTTGTCAATGTCAAAAAATTGGTAAAGCGTTTTAATCGAGTGGTTGCGGTTTCGAAATATACTCAGCAAGATTTAATCGAAGTCTGCGGCGCGGCGCCGCAAAAAGTTACGGCAATCTACTCGGGTCTTGATGAAAGCCTGCGGCCGATCAATAAAGATTCGGATGAATTGAGATTGGTCAAAGAAAAATACAGTTTGCGCAAACCCTTTATTCTTTTTCTGGCAACGCTCGAGCCGAGAAAAAACGTTGAAGGCTTGGTTAAGGCTTTTGATATTTTAAAGTCTTCGGGAAATTTTCCTGATCTTGAATTAGTCTTAGCCGGCGGACGCGGTTGGCGCGCGGCGCCGATTTTCAAAGCGATTAAAGAGGCGAAGTTTTCTAGCGATATTAAAGTTTTAAATTATATTGATAGTAAGGACCGCGCCGCGCTTTATAATCTCGCTGCAGTTTTTGCCTATCCCTCCTTTTACGAAGGCTTTGGCTTTCCGCCCTTAGAAGCAATGGCCTGCGGTACGCCGGTTGTTGCCGCGGCCAATTCATCGTTGCCTGAACTACTTGAAAGCGACGCTGTTTTAGTTGATGCCTATAATCCGAGCTCTATTGCCGAGGGGCTTAAGGAGGTATTGAGTGATAATGCCTTGGCAAGCGAATTATCGGCCAGGGGACTAAAAAAAGCCGCTGCTTTTTCTTGGGAAAAAACGGCCGAGCAATATTTGGAATTATTTGCTAAACTGGTTTCGTAAACCTATGTCGACCCACCGTTCTCCATTAGCCGATCGATTGCGACCCGAAACGCTCGAGGCCTTTTTCGGGCAGGACGATATTATCAAAGAGGGGACGCTGATTCGCAAAGCGATTGACGTCGGCTCTTTGCCGTCCTTGATTTTCTGGGGTCCGCCCGGCACCGGCAAAACAACTCTGGCTTTGATTATTGCTAAGGCAATCGACGCCGACTTTGTCCGTTTCAGCGCGGTAACGCAGGGCGTCGCCGATTTGCGTAAGGTCATTGATAAGGCCCGCTCCAATCAATTACTGGATAAGAAAACAATTCTTTTCATCGATGAAATCCATCGTTGGAACAAGGCGCAACAAGACGCGCTTTTGCCGCACATTGAATCCGGCGCCATTATTTTAATCGGTGCGACGACCGAAAATCCGAGCTTTGAAATCCGCTCGGCTTTATTGTCGCGTTGCCGCGTCGTGGTTTTAAAAAGTTTATCAAACGAAGCGATTGAACAAATTATTCGCCGCGCTTTGGAAGAACCGAAAATCGGCTTGGGTATTGAAGTGAAGGCCGACACTGAAGCGATTAAATTTTTAGTGCAAGTCAGCCAAGGAGACGCTCGCGCCGCCTTAAATATTTTGGAAGCGGCGGCCTTATTGAGCGATGTTATTACCTCGGATTTGATAAAAGAGGCGGCGCAAAAATCACATCTCTTGTACGATAAAGACGGCGAAGAGCATTACAATATAATTTCGGCTTTGCATAAATCATTGCGCGGTTCTGATCCTGACGCCGCTTTATATTGGTTGGCTCGCATGCTTGAAGCCGGCGAAGATCCGATGTATGTCGCGCGCCGTTTGGTACGTTTCGCCTCTGAAGATGTCGGACTGGCCAACTCCAAAGCTTTGGAACAGGCGATGGCCGCCTATCAAGCTTGTCATTCTTTGGGCATGCCCGAAAGCAATGTTATTCTCGCGCAACTCGTGGTTTATTTGGCAAAGTGTGAAAAATCGAACGATCTGTATATGGCCTATCAAGCGGCCGCGGCCGACGCGCGGCAGACTAGCAATCTCGGCGTCCCCCTGCATCTGCGCAATGCCCCGACTTCGTTAATGAAAGACCTTGGTTATGGCAAAGATTATAAATATTCTCCGGACTTCGATTATAAAGAAAAGCAGGATTATTGGCCCAAAGATTTCAAAGCGAAAAAATACTTAAAATAAAAACAGAGCTTAAGGAGCTCTGTTTGTTTTTATGAACCGTTAACAAGTTCGTAAAAATTTTTGCGTAACTTTTTGATATGTAAAATTATTTTAGGAGAGCGTTTGCCAAAGCCGTATTTGCTCTCATAGGTTTGATCAAAATAAACGACCATGCCGCCGGTTGTCGATTCGACACTGACTTCAATGGTAAGTTTGATGTCCCTGGATTTGGCCAGAGAAATTTTCTTTTGATCTTTTTGAACCGGAATGCCCAGTCTTTTTTTCAGGAAAGCAATGATTTCTTCCTGATCAATTTTTGGCGAGATAAAAATTACCGTCTGGCAATCGTTGATAATTTTTATCCGGTTAAATATGGCGGGGTCGAAATTTTCTTGTCCCGATTGGCGCGTATCAAATTGCCATCTTTTGCCTTTATCCCCGATAAGGTTATAGCTAGTGCTTTCTTTGTAATGAATCCCGAACAGCGATTTAAAGGGATTGTCGATTTTTTGTCCGGAAAAAAGAATATCCAATGATTTTGGCATCAAAGCCTCCGTTTTTAAATGTTCAATCAATACTATTATTACATCAGAACCTATTTTATTTTTCAATATTGACATAAGGGCCTAAATAGCTTACAATAGAGGCTCAATCCCGCCTGGCGTGATTGAATTTTATTAACAACCTCTCATGTCCCATTGGTTTTTCCTTGTCCGAAGGCGGCGCTAGCCGTCCGGATGATAGGGGCAGAGGAATAAAAGGAAAATATGAAAAACGATAACAAAGTGTCTTTGCCTTCCGTGGCCGAGATGCTCGAAGCCGGCATGCACTTCGGCCACCGCACTTACAAGTGGCATCCGAAGATGAAGCCTTTTATTTTTGAAGCCCGCAAGGGTATTCACATTATTGATCTTGATAAGACGCGCGAGAAGCTTGAAGAAGCGCTCGCCTTTATCGCCCGATCAACCGCCGAAGGCAAGAACCTTTTGCTGGTCGGAACTAAAAATCAGGTAAAGGATCAGCTTGAAGCCGCGGCCAAAGAAGCCGGTTTGCCTTATGTCAGCCAGCGTTGGCTCGGCGGCACCCTAACCAACTTTCACATAATTCGCAATTCGATCCGCAGTTATGTTGATCTGCTTGAAAAGAAAGAGGCCGGTAAGTTGGAAAAATATACTAAAAAAGAACGCATCCAATTCGATCGTCGCATCGCCAAGCTCTCCGAGAGTGTTGGCGGTTTAGTCGGCTTGAACCGAACGCCGGATATTATCTTTATCTGGGACATCAAACACGAAGAAACTGCCTTGGCTGAAGCCAAGAAGAAAAAAATTCCTATTATCGCGGTTTGCGATACCAACGTTAATCCTGCCGGCATCGATTATATTATTCCGGCCAATGATGACGCCAGCAAAGCAATCACTTTGGTTATGAAATTGATTGTCGACGCCGTGGCCGCCGGCCGTAAAGCCGCCGAAGAGTCTAAGAAAGAAGTTAGCGCCGAGGGCAAAGAATAAGTTAGAAATTTTTAAACAAAAATATATGGAACAAATCAAAGAACTCCGCGACCGAACAGGTGCGGGTATAGTTGACTGTAAAAATGCTTTAGCCGAAGCCGGCGGCGATCTTGAAAAGGCGATTGATATTCTGCGCAAAAAGGGAATCGCCAAAGCCGCTAAGCGCGGTGATCGCGAAGCCAAAGAAGGCCGCATTATGGTCTCGGTTAATGAAGCCAATAATGAAGGTTATCTTTTGGAAATGAACGCCGAAACCGATTTTGTCGTCCGCAATGAACAATTCGGCGCTTTGCAAAATAATATTATGCAAGCCGCTCAAGCGGCCAAGGCAGACAGCCGCGAAGCCGTTTTGGCTTTGTCTTTGGCTGACGGCAGCAATGTCGAAGAAGCCCTTAAGCACTTGTCCGGTGTGATTGGCGAAAAAATTGAGTTAGGCCGTTTTGCCCGCCTTGCTTCAAGCGGGACGGTCGGCGGTTATGCTCATCCGCAGGGCAATATCGGCGTTCTAGTCGCGCTCAGCTCGGCTAATATGAGCGAGTTGGCCCGCGATATCGCGATGCATGCGGCGGCCGCCAATCCGCGCTATCTCAACTCCAGCGAAGTAGATCCGGCTGAAATGGAAAGAGAGAAAGAAGTTTACCGCGAACAGCTCAGCAAAGAAGGCAAACCGGCGGAGATGGTGGAAAAGATTTTGCAGGGCAAAATGAATAAATATTACGAAGAGGTTTGTTTGGTCGATCAGGAATACGTCAAAGACGACAAAAAGAAGGTCAAAGATATCTTGAACGGCTCGACGATTGAAAAATTTATTCGCTTTTCGCTCTAAGTTATAGCTGACAGAAAATCCCTTGGCTTAAGTGTCGGGGGATTTTTTGTTATAATAAGAAATATGGAATATATTGTACTCAATTTGCTCGATATCATAACAACCGGCATGCTTGTTATTGTCGTCATATTGCTGGCTCATCAGCAGTTTGCGGCGTCGAACAAGGATCGGCAAAGCGATTTTGTTTCAATTGCTTCGCATCAATTGCGCACGCCGCTGACCATTATGCGTGGCTATCTGGCAATGCTTTTGGGCGGTGATTTCGGGACGATTGATAATAAAAGACAGCAGGCGGCGGTTACGGCGGTTTATCAGGCCAATGAAAGACTCTTGCGTTTGGTTGATAATTTACTCGGCGTTTCGCAATTGGAGAACCGAACCGCAATGAAAATAGAATGTCGTGAATTTGATTTGACGACCATGCTTCGAGATGTTGTCAAAGAAATAAAACCCAAGGCGGCTGTTAAAAATTTGGAATTGAAGACAATCATTCCGAAAAAAAATCCCGCCTTTTGCGCCGATGACCTGCTGTTGCGCCAAGTAGTTTTGAACTTGTTGGATAATGCCATTAAATATACTGAAAGCGGCACCATCACCCTTGCTTTGGAAGTTGGTGAAAAGAATTTTATTCTTAGCGTTGAGGATACCGGACCGGGCATTGATCCCAAAGATGTTAAGCGCATTTTTGATAAATTCGAACGCCGTGATGTGCCCCGCTCAAGCGAAGAAGGTTTTGGTTTGGGGCTCTATGCCGCGAAGCTGATTGTCGAAGCTCATCAAGGCCGGATTTGGGCGCAAACTCGGGGGCAAAACTTCGGTTTCAAGGTTTGTTTAGAGATTCCTTTGGTCTAAAGGCGATTGACAAAATCCTTAAATGGCGCTATATTGTAGGCACTTATTATTAAGTACTTTTCACGTATGTCAGACATGCAAGACAAGGCTTTTTTGGAGTCGATCGTTAAAGCGATCGTCGGCCATCCGGACGACGTTGTCGTCGACCGAACCGTTGATGAAATGGGAGTCCTCCTTACCCTTAAAATCAACCCCGAAGACATGGGTTATGTCATCGGCCGCCGCGGTCAAACCGCTCAGGCCATCCGCACGCTTTTAAAAATCGTCGGAGCCAAGAATAACGCTCGCGTTAACTTGAAAATTCATGAACCGGAAGGTTCGACCCGCGGTCCGCGCCGCGAACGCAGTGAACACGGCGAACGTGCGGAACGCAAAACAATGAAGGAAGAAGGTCTCGAAGATCCGATGGATGTTTCTGAGATTGAAAATCTAACTATCTAAGAGTAAAGACGCGCCAAGGCGCGTCTTTGCGTTTTTTATGCTCTTCCGCGTTCTGACAATTTTCCCTGAATTGATAAACGACTATATGAAGGTCGGAGTTTTGGGGCGCGCCTTGAAGAAAAAAATCATCAAAGTCGAGGCCGTAGATATCAGACGCTTTGCCGATGATAAACATAATAAAGTCGACGACAAACCTTATGGCGGCGGCGCCGGCATGGTAATGAGAGCCGAACCGATTTACAAAGCTTTAAAGTCTTTCAGAAAATCAAAAAATCAAAAGATCATCTTATTGTCGGCCAAGGGGAAAAAATGGAATCAGGCGCTGGCTAGAAAATATTCAAACTCACTGTCATCGATTGTTTTTGTTTGCGGACGCTATGAAGGCGTCGACGAGCGAGTGATGAAATTCATTGATGAAGAAATTTCCATTGGCGATTATGTTTTGACCGGCGGAGAGCTCGGCGCTTTGACTCTAATGGATTCAATCGCGCGGCTGGTGCCGGGCGTATTGGGCAATAGCGAAAGTCTTGTCAGCGAATCGCATTCCGAAGCGGGCTTGCTTGAATATCCTCAATATACAAAACCCGAGTCGCTTAAACTCGGGGGTAAAACTTATCGCGTGCCCAAGGTCCTGCTTTCGGGACACCATGCTGAGATTGAAAATTGGCGCAAAAGCAAAACTAAATTTAAAAAAGCTGGGCGATAAGATCGGACAAATCTTTGGCTTCAATCGTCTTTTTAAGCCCTAGCTTGGCGGCTTCTTTGACGCGCAAATTTCTCTGGGTTATCGGTCTGATTTCTCCGCCTAATCCTATTTCACCCAAAACCAAAGTATCTTTTTTAACCGGCTTATCTAGGGCAGAGGAGATGATGGCGGCGGCAACGGCCGCGTCAATACCCGGATCGTCAATCCTTAATCCGCCGACGACATTGACTATAATATCTTGGGCATTAAGGTTTATTTTGGTGCGCTTATTTATAACGGCGGCCAGAACCTGCAAACGATTAAGATCCAATCCGGAAGCTTTTCTTACCGGGTAACCAAAAACAGTCTTGGTGACAAGCGCCTGTATTTCAACCAGGAAGGGGCGCGTCCCCTCGACAATGCAACTTATTACGGAGCCGCTTGAGCGGCTTTGTTCGTTTTCCAGAAAGATTGAAGAGGGATTTTTAACGGTTACGAAACCTTGGCCGGTCATTTCAAAAATACCGAGTTCATTGGTTGAGCCGAAGCGGTTTTTAGAAGCGCGCAAGAGCTGATAGCCGCGAGCTGTTTCCTGTTCAAGATATAAAACCGTATCAACCAAGTGTTCCAATGATTTCGGTCCGGCGACGGTTCCGTCTTTGGTGATATGGCCGATGATTATAAAAGCGATGTTGCGTCGTTTGGCAACTTCAAGACAGCGCACGGCTACGGCGCGAATTTGATTCAAGCCGCCCGCTTCGCCCGCAACGGTTGAAGTATGAACGGTTTGAATCGAGTCTATAATTACAAGTTTAGGATTGGCTTTGTCGGCCGCCGCGGCGATTTTTTCAATATCGGTATCGCTGATAAATTTGAAACGCGCGATATCGCAACCAAGTCTTTCAAGGCGCAAGGCGACTTGCGGCAGAGATTCTTCGCCGCTGGCATAAATTATTTCCGCCTTGGAGGCAATGCGGTCGGCGATTTGCGCGACCAAGGTCGATTTGCCGATGCCCGGTTCTCCGGCCAGCAAAGTTAGTGAGCCGGAAACTATTCCGCCGCCGAAGACACGGTCGATTTCTTCTAGACCGGTTTGTAAACGAGTAAAACCTTCTTTGAGCGAAGCGTCATTAAGACTGATAATGTCCGCGGCCGCAGTTGATGCGCCGGTTTTTGAATCGTTGCCGAGCGTGACCGTACCCCATTGTCCGCATTCCGAACAACGTCCCTGCCATTTAGGGAATTGGGCATCGCAATTTGAACAATTGTAGAGCATCTAGCGCAATCTTATCTTTTTGAGACGATTAGTGCTGGAATCGGTGAAGAAAAGATATGAACCATCGGGAGAAACCGTTAAATTTTTCATACTGTAAGAGGCTCCGCCGAGATTTACCAATTCTTTAGCCCCGCTTTGCGGATCGATTCGGTAAAGAAAATCGGGCCGTCCTTCGGACAAAGCAGGGAACATGCCGGCGCCGCGATCTAAGCTCTGCGGTACCGCGCAATACATTGCTCCCGAACCGAAACTGCATTTATCAGCCCAAGTATTTAAGCCCAAGGGCCGGCGGTTATCGCCGATGGTGTCGCCTTGAGCATTAACGAGCCAAAGAGTCGGTTTGTAATCATTGTCGGCAGAGTAGACACTGTAGAGGAGTTCGTTTCCGCTCGGCGACCATTGCGGTTGAAAACCCCGGCCCTCGGCAGTTATAGATTTAAAATTCTCGCCGTTTTGTCCGATGAAATAAATTTCTTTGCGATTGAAGTCCAAGCTTTCGACATACATGGCCACGCTTTGGTTATTCGGCGACCAAGAAGAGATAACGTCGTCGCCGTTTTCTCCGAGCGCTTCGATTTGCCGAGCCTGCGATCCGTCATCATTAGAAATAATCAGCCAGCGATTATCCGGATCAACGCCGATGCTTTTGGAAACCAATTTGTCACCGCTGGGAGAAAAATCAAAATCTTCCCAATGCTTAGGCAAGGTGACTTGCTGTTCGTTGTCAAAATCATAACGGACCTTTGAGCCGTCAGGAAATTCGATAATTGCCTTGTTCGAGGTGTTGGACCAAGTTATATTTTCCGCTCCGGCAAAACGTTTGTCCGAAAGAGCTATCGGAGCTCCATTAGCATCCAGTCCGTAAAATTTTCCATCTCTTTCGTTAAAGAAGCGCATTTGACCGCTGGCGGACAGGGCGGCGTTTGTTACCGAACCCAAATCGGCCGCGGCATCTTCAACCGTTACGGCACCGCTGACAGCGCCCGTTCCTCCCGGAGTTGAGCCGGCGTCAGGCAATTGGCCTTCTTCTGAACCAATCGGCGAGGGTTGGCCACTGCCGGCCTCTGGCAGACCGCCTGGTACGCCCTCCAGCGGCGTTTCAGGACCGCTTACCGGAGCTGTCTCGGGTTTGAAGAAAAAGACAAAAATGAAGTAACCGATAACGGCTGTCAGGAGTATGAAGCCGACTAAGATCGCGATTTTTTTATAATTCATTTTTGTGGTATAATAAAATCAATCTTTCTAAATTATAGTACGTCTTATCTGTGGGTGTCAAAACGGGTAGAACGTCGCTTGTTTTTTCTATGGAAATTTTCAAATCATCCTTACAAAGTTATCTCGGCATTGATATTAATGCCCTTAGCGTCAAATTGGTCGAACTGAAAAAGCACGGCAATAAAGTTACGCTCGCTACCTACGGTTTCAGCGAGCGCTTCACCGAATCATCGCCCAAAGAAAGTTCCCCGATCGACGTTCGGCGAACCGCTGATTTGATTAAAAATATCTGCGCCAAAGCCCATACCAGCTCCAATTTGGCTCTGGCCTCCTTGCCGACCTTTTCGGTTTTCTCTTCGATCATTTCCATCAATCATACGGTCAATAAAAAGGACATGGAAGCGGCCATTAATTGGGAAGCCAAGAAAGTTATTCCTTTGCCTTTGCAAGATATTATTCTTGACTGGCAAGTAATCGATGAACCGCCGAGCGCCGCCGGCGGCAGCAAGGTTCTTTTGACCGGCGCTCCCAAAGCTTTGATTCAAAGCTATGTTAATGTTTTTAAAAATTCTCAACTCAATCTTCTGAGTTTGGAAACAGAAATTTTTGCCTTGATTCGTTCTTTGCTCGGCAATGATCGTTCCTCGGTTATGATTGTCCAACTCGGTTCGACCACCACCAATATTTTCGTGGTTGATAAAAGTGTGCCGGTCATGAATCGAAGTATCGCTGTCGGCGGCATTAATATAACTCAGGCCATCGCGGCTCAGCTTAATATGAGTTTACAACAGGCCGAGCAGTTTAAATATGACATGATGCATAACGGCACCGACGCAGAAGGCAAGATGCCGCCGATGATTGTTGAAGCGTTGGCTCCCATTATCAACGAAATAAAATATATTTTGGAAGTTTTCGGCAACAAAGACAATCGCCGCATCGAAAAAATTATTTTAACCGGCGGCGGCGCCTTGATGCCCGGTTTGCCGGCGCATTTGTCTGATTTGTTCAACACCAACACGATTGTCGGCGACCCTTGGTTCAGAGTGGCTTATCCTTTTGAGTTAAAGCCGATTCTTGATAAAATCGGACCTCGTTTGGCGGTAGCAATCGGCTTGGCAATGAGAGAATTTGACCGCAAGTAAATATGGAATCATTTTTCTCCCGTTTGGGAAAAATTTTTAAAAGGGCTTCACTCAAGCGCGATATCGGTCGGCTTGAGCAAGAACGCGCCAAAGAAAAAACGGCGATGCTCAGGCAGCGCCGTTTCTATGAAAAACTTTTGCGTCGCAAGAACGCTCCGCTTGAACCAAGTTCAGCTCCCCTTGAAGTCAAAGCAGAAATCAAGCCAGAAATAAAACCAGAAGCCAAGCCAGAAATAAAACCAGAAATAAAAACTGAAGAAGTTCCGGAAACAAAGGTTGCAACTCCAACTCAAACTGAAACTGAAACTAAAGTCGAGCCGAAAAAACGCCACGCCTCCTTATGGCGGCGCCTGCAACTTTCCTTCCGTTCTTCTTTGTCCAAAAGTTCTTTGGCGGCCAAATTGGCCGAAGAGCGCAAGCAAGAAGAAGCCGCTCAAACCAAGAATGAAGTTGAGGGCCGCGCTTGGCAGGCTTATAACAGCGTCAAAGCCAACTTGGTAAAAGACCAAGGCGTACTTTTCTTTAATTGGCGCCAGCGCAGTTTGACTTTGGCTTTGGCCTTAGTGCTTTGTTCTCTGGCTCTCGGTTTGGTTTATGTCGGTTTGTTGATTTGGCAAAAAGAACGATTGAGCGATAACGAAGCGACCTTGGCTAACTTTGAAGCGATTAACGCCGAAGTGGCTAAGAATGAAAAAGAAATCGAAGAAATTATCGCCTTTAACCGCAAGCTGGACGTAGTCAGTTTTATCCTGGCCAATCACGTTCATTGGACCAATTACTTTGATTTCTTGGAGGCCAATACTCTGAAGAGCGTTTATTATCAGAGTTTCTCCGGTGATATCTCGGGTAATTATTCGATTCCGGCTTTGGCCAAAGATTTAGACGCCATCTCCTTACAACTCGAGGTTATGAAAGCCTATAATCTGATGCGCAGTGTCCAATACAGTTCGGCCAGCGCCTCGGCCGGCGGACCGAATGAACCGAGCACTGTGAATTTTAATCTTGAGATGTCGCTTGATCCGAAAATATTTTTGAAATAGCATATGGCGAAGGTCACGTTCAAAACCAATGTTGAAACCAGCCGCTGGGCCAAAAATCTCGGCGTGGTTTTGTTCAATGTTTTCGCTAATTTTTTCAGCTGGTTCATTATCATTATTTGTCTTGCTATCTTGGTCAGCGGTTATTGGTGGTTGATTAAGCCGAAATATGATTTTATCGCTTCCGATCAGGAATTGACTTTCCGCGAACGAGAATATGAAGACAAGGTCAATTATTTGAAACAGCTCAACGAAGTCAAGAATTTGTATAAATTAATCAGCCAAGGCGACAAGGATAAAATCGACGCTATGTTATCCGCCCGACAAGATTTGGACCGCTTGAAAATCATTCTTTTGAGAGAAATCGGACAAGTCGGCAAGGAGCGCGCCGCGGAAGTTGATAATATCGCGATTACGCCGCTTGATAATTCGTCGGCAAAATTCATTACGATTGCCCAAGCGCCCAGCAGCAACCCCTTATTCAGCAAGCTGCGCTTAGTTCAGGTTTCCTTTATAATAAAGACGGTTGATTATGATGGTTTGCAGAAATTTTTGGGTCGGCTTGAAACCAGCTTGCGGGTCATGGACGTTACCAAGGTGGTTTTCGAACCGAGCGCCCGTCAAGCCAGCATAGAGTTGGTTACTTATTATCTCGAGAAATAAGTTATGATGTCTCAGGAAAACAAAAATCTAATTTTAACTTACAGCTCGACCTTGATCGTCGCCGCTTTGCTGGTGGTTGTAATTTTTAATTTTAACAATTGGTTTTTCCCGGATGATGAACTTAAATTAAGCGAATTTACTCCGACTTCGCGCGGCATGATTACGGAAAGAGATTTGCGCTTCGGAGTTTTGAGCGATCAAAAGTTTACCGCCTTGAGCCCGATTATAGATCAAACCGATTTGATACTTGAAGAAACGACCGAAAGCGAAGTCAGCGGTACGGCTAAACCATCGATTAATCAGCCGATTGAACTGAGGCGTTCCAATCCATTCCTGCCATTTTAACTTTATGCCACGCAATCAGAATTTTCTAGACAAACAAAAAAAACTGCTGGCCTTTTTGTCCGAGCGCAAATTGCTCAGTCCTTCGACCGCGGCGGAAATCAGCGCCGAAGTGGAAGCGAGCGGCAAGACCATCGACGAAGTGGTGGCCGAGCGCAACCTTATCAACGTTGAAGATTTTGTAAAAACCAAGGCGGCTTTTTTAAACTTTTCATACATTGACTTAGCCGATCGGGAAATACCGGAAGATATTTTAAATATTGTTCCGGTGAACGTCGCCGAACATTATCGCATGATCGCTTATGACCGCGACCAAAGCCGACTCAAGGTCGCCTTGGTTGATGCGGAAAATTTCAAAGCCATTGAAGCGATGGACTTCTTGGCTCAAAAACACAAATTGAAAGTCGATTATGCCTTGATTTCAATTTTCAGCTTCAATGCCGCATTCAGCCATTACAAAAATTTCAGCAAAGAAATTTCCAGCGCTTTGGCCGTCAAAGCCAAAGAAGAAGCCAAGGAGGAAGTCAACCTCAAACAGGATGACAGTTTGCAGTTTGAAGGTATTGTCAAAGATGCGCCGGTTGCCAAAATCGTTTCAGTTATTATTCGTCATGCTATTGAAGGCGGCGCTTCGGATATTCACATCGAGCCTTTGGCCAAAGAAACCCGAGTTCGATACCGTATTGATGGTATATTGCACAATTCCTTGGTCTTGCCAAAAGATATTCATCCGGCCATTGTGGCGCGTATCAAGGTTTTGTCTAACTTGAAGCTGGACGAAACCCGCGCTCCGCAGGACGGCCGTATTCGTTTGGTTATAAATAATCGGGAAATCGATTTCCGTGTTTCCTCAATGCCGCTTTTGAACGAGGAAAAAATCGTGATGCGCGTGCTTGACTCAACCCGCGGTATTTTCAGCATGGATAAACTCGGTTTCATCGGCCATAACTTTGAAATTGTCAGCAACAGCCTTAAAAAGACGGGTGGTATTATGCTGGTGACCGGTCCGACCGGTAGCGGTAAGACCACGACTCTTTACAGTTTATTAAACGTTTTGAATCGCGAATCAGCCAACATCGTTACTTTGGAAGATCCGGTTGAATATTTTATCAAAGGCGTCAACCAATCTCAGATAAAACCCGAATTGGATTTTACCTTTGCCTCCGGTTTGCGTTCTATCCTGCGTCAGGACCCTGACATTATCATGGTCGGAGAAATTCGCGACAATGAAACAGCCGAATTGGCGATTCACTCGGCTTTGACCGGACATTTGGTTTTGTCGACCTTGCACACCAAAGACGCGCTCGGTACGATCGCCCGTTTGATCGATATGAAGGTCGAACCCTTTTTGCTCGGTTCGGTTTTGAATATGACAATGGCACAGCGTTTGACGCGGCGCATTTGCTCTTACTGCAAAGTCGAACTGCCGGTAGAGGAAACTCTTAAACAGGAAATCATAACCAAACTTAAAGCCGTGCCGATTGAAACCATTAAAATGGTTTTGCCTGATTTCAGTTACGAAACCATTAAGTTTTATCATGGCGAAGGTTGCTCCCATTGCGGCAAGACCGGTTATCGCGACCGTCTTTGTATCGCCGAAGTGCTTGATATCAATCATGAAATGAAAAATTTGATTCTAGCAAAGCGCGGCGCTTTGACTATCGAAGACGTTCAGTCGAATCAACCCTTCTTAACAATGGAACAGGACGGCATAATCAAGGCCGTTATGGGTCTCACGACAATTGAGGAAGTCTTCCGCGTTATCCAAAATTAAATTATGAAAGCCAAGTCCGCAAAAATACTTTTGGTCGAAGACGATCATTTTATTCTCTCGATGTACAGCGCTAAATTCGTCAGCGAAGGTTTTTCGGTGCGCGGCGCCATGACCGCGGTTGAAGCTTTGGAAGAGGCTAAGGCCTTTAAGCCAGATATAATTCTTTTGGATATCATGCTGCCCGATGAGGACGGTTTTGCGGTATTAAAGGCTTTGAAACGCGGCAAGACAACCGCCGCCATTCCGGTGGTGTTATTGAGCAATTTAAGCGATCCTTCTCATCGCGAACAAGGTTTGATAGGCGGCGCTGAAGATTATTGGATAAAGGCTTATTTAGATCCTTCCGAAGTCGTCGCCAAGACCAAACAACTGCTTAAAGCATGACAACTTTTAATTTTAAAATAATCAACCCGAGCAATAACCGTCAGGAAACCGGCACGGTTGAAGCTTATGATGAAGCGCAGGCGATCGACACACTGACCGCCCGCGGTTTTCAAATCGTTTCTCTCAAAGAAGTTTCGATTCACGGCGCTTCGCGTTTGCTTGATCTTATTTCCCGCGTTAACACCAAAGACTTGGTGGCTTTTTCACGACAATTCGCCGTCATGGTCAGCGCCAGCGTTCCAGTGGTCGAGGCTTTGAAAATTTTGGCCAAACAATCTATCAAGCCGAAAATGCGACGCGTTATCGCCGAAGTCAGCGACGAAGTCGATTCGGGCGGAACCTTGTCGGGTTCTTTGGCAAAACGCCCTGAACTCTTTTCCAACTTTTATATCAGCGTTGTTAAGTCGGGCGAGCAATCCGGAAAATTGGATGATGCTTTGGATTATATCGCAGACGAGATGGAAAAAGATTATGATATGAACTCGAAAATCAGGGGAGCGATGATTTATCCGGTTTTCGTCACCTTGATGATGATAGGCATCGGTTTCATGATGATGATTTTCGTGGTTCCGAAATTAACCGCCATTGTTGTCGAGACCGGCGGAGAATTGCCGACAGCCACCAAAATCATGATTGCTATTTCTTCTTTTTTGATAGGTTATTGGTGGGTGATTATTGTTGCCTTGGCGGCCTTCGTGATTTTGCTTCGATTTTATTTGAAGAGCACGGGCGGTCGCAATCAATTTGATTATTTGATTTTGAAGCTGCCGGTTTTCGGCCAGCTTCTGCAGATGATTTACTTGGTCCGTTTTACCCGTTCTATGAATACTTTGGTGCTCGGGGGTGTTAATATCTCTTCGAGTTTGCGCGTCGCGGGCGAAGTTGTTAATAATAATTACTACCAAAAAATTATTGAAGAAACCATTGCCGAAGTTCAGAGCGGAAATTCAATTTGTACCATTTTTGTCCGTACCAAGGAAATTCCGAGCATGGTTTCGCAGATGATGTTAGTCGGCGAAAAAACGGGAAAATTGGATATTGCCCTTGAAAAAGTGACCAATTTCTATAATCGGGAGATAACTACCATGCTGGCCAACCTGATGTCTTTAATTGAGCCGTCATTAATGGTTATTATGGGTATCGGAGTCGGAGTCATGGTTGCGGCCATCCTTTTGCCGATGTATAATGTAGTCAGTCAGCTTTAGCTTGCGGTCTATTTATTTTTTCGCTATAATATAAACATATTAATAAATCCCCTATGAAACAAAAGATAAACCGTAAAGGTTTTACTTTGATTGAATTGCTGGTCGTCATCGCGATTATCGGCATTCTTTCCACCTTGGCCGTTGTTGCCTTGGGCAATGCTCGTGTCAAATCGCGCGATGCAAAACGTGTGGCTGATATGCGTCAGCTTATGTCAGCTTTGGAGCTGTACTATAATGATGCCGGCCGCTATCCGACCTTGGTGACCCCTGGTCAGGCCTTGGTTTATGATACAACCACCTACATGGCCATTGTCCCGTCCAACCCGAGTCCGAATAATGACGGCAACTGCCCGGCCAGCACCAACTACACCTATACCAACGTTTCGTCAAACACCTCATACACCATTCTGTATTGCTTGGGTTCCGATATTGGCGACTTGTCTGATGGTACGCACCGAACAACGCCGAACGGCTTGGCCAACTAGTTTTTAGATTTTTAAGATACAGATCATTGCCTTTGGTGGTGGTCTGTATTTTTTATAGCTTATGAATAAAACCGAAATAATTCTCAAGAAAATAATTCTCGCCTCCTTGTACGGCTCGGTCTTTGTCGTCCCGATATATTTTGCTTTCTTGCAGGAAAATTATACGGTTTTTGATTTGAACAAATCGGCCGCTCTGCGTTTTTTCATCAGCATGGCTTTGCTGGCTTGGCTTTGGCTCGCGGCGCGGTCAGGTAAAATTAGGCTTTTTGCCTCGCGCCAGCTGGCTTTTGCTTGGGGCTTGTTAATAGCTGCTTTTTTTGTCAGCTCCTTGCTGTCCCTGCACCCCAATATCAGTTGGCTCGGCAGTTATGAAAGGCAACAGGGTTTTATTAATCTCTTGTCTTATCTCTTGATCTTCTATTTAATCGCCACTTTCATCAATAACAAACGTCGATTCAATCATCTCTTGTTTTGGTTGCTTGCGGCGGCCGCTGTGGCTTCTATTTACGGACTTATGCAGGCCTTGGGATTGGACTTCCTGCGTTGGGCGGAAAGTTCTTTGTTTCGTATTTTCTCAACCTTTGGTCAGCCTAATTTTTTCGGGCATTATTTAGTTGTTTGTTTGCCCCTGACAATATACGCGGCGGTTTTCTTGGCTCGGCATTGTTGGCATAAGATTTTATTCGCCATCCTTGCCGCTGTGGAATTGGCTTGTTTGGTATTGACCTACAGTCGCAGTGCCTGGGTCGCTTTCGCCGTCAGTTTAATCGTCGCCGGCTTGGCCGCTTTATGGTATTTCGGCCGCAAGAAAATTGCGCTTACTTCGGCCTTGGCAGCTTTGATAATTTTCATCATATTAAGCTTGGCACCGGTCAGATCGGCTATTTTTAATAGCGTTGATTATAAGCCGACTGGCTTGGTTTTTCGTTTGGTTACCATCTTTGATTTTAAAATCGGTTCGGCCGGTACGCGCTTATTCTATTGGCAAGCGGCTTGGCAGGCCTTTAAGAACGCTCCTCTCGAGCGCCAGCTCTTCGGCTTTGGCCCCGATGTGCAGGCCAGTGTCTTTGTCAGCGAATACAGACCGATTTGGGCTTATTATGAAAGGATGAATTCTTTCCCCGATCGAGCTCATAATGCGCCTTTGGATTTTCTTTTGCAATTCGGTTTGGTCGGCGCGGCGACTTTCACCCTCTTGCTTTATTTTATAATGAAGCCCTTTTTCAAACGCTGGCGCAGTTCCAAAGGAGAAGATTACTGGCTCGGACTGGCTCTGATGTCTTCTTTGCTAGCCTATGGCGTCAATAATCTCTTCAGTTTTTCATTAACGGCCATGACCTTCTTATTATATGTTTTGCTGGCACTGGCTCTTAATTACGGTCATCAAACTTTGAACAGGGAATTAAAGCTCAACTTTTTTCAGCCTGCTTCGCGTTATATTATCGCCTCGGGAACGATTATTCTGCTGGGGGTTTTATTTTACGGTTATAGTTTGCGGCCGATGGTGGCTGATGCTTATTATATGAAAGTCAAACGAGCTGAAGCCCGCGGCGATTGCCGTCAGGTGCTTGATAATATGGAAAAAGTTTTGGAATGGTATCCGGTCAGCCATTATTACGCGCGAATTTATTTGCATCATGCGGTTAATTGTTTTTCGGCCGCTTCAAGCGAAGAAAGCCGGCAGCAAATCGCCCGCAATATAATCGATCAAGCGGCGACGATTCCGGAACGGGAAACTCAATTTTACACCCTGATAGATTTGGCGCACGCCTATTCTATTCTCGGCTACTATATTGATTCAAAATATTATGAGCAAGCCGAAAAGGCCTATCTGCGCTTACTGGACATAAATAAGTATATTACGGTAACCTATCAGGATTACGCTCGTATGAAGTTATGGCAGGGCGATTATGAAACCGGACGACGCTTGCTTAATGACGGCATCGCCGTTACGCCTTCGCCCGATGAAGCACCGCCTTTTAGCGGCCACAATCAGGCAATTAGCCGTCAATTGGCTTATTTTCATGATTTGCTGGGCTTGAGTTATTACAGCCAAGGTGACTTTGCCAAGGCTAAGGCCGAATATGAAACAGCTCTGAAAATCGATCCGACCCTGCCTTCGCCGCGGCAGAAGTTGGAAGAAATCAAGCGAGTCGATTAAAAAGCTTATGAATGAAGAGCAGAAAAAATTTTATAATACCTCGGATACATATTTCAAACTTTTAAGCGAACATCCTGAAGAAAGCTTCAAGGAGTATATAGATTTTGTTATTCACTACGCCCGCCCCGGAGCGACGGTTTTGGATCAGGGTTGCGGTACGGGCCAAGCGGCTGACGCTTTGCGCCGACGCGGTTTTAAAATTATCGGTATCGACGGCAGTGAAAGATTTATCGATTATGCCCGACAGCGTTTTCCGGAAACCGATTTCCAGCTCGGCGATTTATTGCAATTGCCTTTTTCTTCCGGCTCCTTTGACGTCGTTGCTTCTTTCAATACGCTCGAACATGTCAGTGACGTACCAAAGGTTTTAACCGAATCATTGCGAGTTTTGAAATTGAACGGCTTATTGCTGATTCATTCGCCGAATTTGCTGAGCGCCAAGCATATGTATAATGCTTACCGGCTTAAAACCGGACGAACTTTTGAAGGCAATAAATCTAACTGGGATTTGTTGCGCGATGCCCTGCGCAATATCGCTTGGTTGATGCGCAGAACAATTACTCATCAAGCAAAATTCATCTACCGTCAACCAGCGCCGGTTTTTGAGTATGCGGACAATGACGCGACCGTTTTTCTTAATCCGATTGATTTGCGTTTAACTCTCGAATCTCTGGGTGCGAAAATAATTTCATATCAAAGCGTGCCGCATTTGCCCGAGGCCAGTCTTTTAAAAAGATTAGGCAGTCGCTTTTTTCCCGAGCATATGGGCATTATAAGAATCGTCGCCAAGAAAAGCGCCCGCTATGAACGACACTAAAAAAAACAGCATTTCCGTTTGTCTGGTAGCTCATAATGAAGAAGGAGTCATTAAGCGTTGTCTCGACAGCGTAGTGCCGCTTGCCGACGAGATAATCATAGTTCATGACGGACCTTGCGCCGATAAGACTTTGGAAATTGCGGCGAACTACGGTGCCAGAATAATTATCGCTGAACGGGCGGCTTCGGCCGAGCCCAATCGCCCCCTGAGCTATGAAGCGGCTAGGGGAGAATGGATTCTGCAAATCGATGCCGACGAATTTTTATCGCCTGATTTGCAAGCGGCTCTGCCAAAACTCGCCGCAGAGAAAAACGTCGATGCCTATGAATTTTTATGGCCATTGTACGACGGTGAACGCTATAGAACCAAACATTGGCCTTTTAAACGGGCGATGTTTAGACATTCCGTTATGTCGTTTTTAGGTACGCCCAATGATTTTGTGGTCGGCGTTCCGGGCAAGGTCAAGCGCCTGCCTTTATTGCTTGAACATCGCCCGACTTATAACAACTATACTTGGAAAAAATTTTGCACCAAATGGTTGACCGCCGCCAAAATTCAAGCTGAGCTCTATGTCGGAGATTTTTCCGCCATTAAAAAATTCCAATACCGGGCTGACGGCTGGTCGAAAAAAATATTATTGAGAATAAAACACCCTTTGCTGATTACGCCTTTTGATGTCGCCTTTGTGATTGTTAAGAATCTTTATTCGGGCGCTTATAAAGAAGGCTTGTTTGCTTGGCGAGTGGTTTTTATGTGGGGTCTTTTCCGAGCTTTGACCAATTGGCTGGTATTTCGCAGCCGTAAAAATCAATATGAAGGCTGATTTAAATACCATAAGTGCAATCTTAGTGGTTAAAGATGAGGCGGCTTTGATAGAGCGCTGTCTTAAAAGTTTGCAAGGTCTTGTTCAAGAAATCATCGTTGTGCATGACGGACCTTGTTCCGATACCAGTCTTGATATCGCCCGTGCTTATGGCGCCAAAATTTTAATTGGTAAATTTTGGGGCTATATGGAACCGCATTTGGTGCCGGCTTATGAACAGGCCAGTGGAGAATGGTTGTTGCGAATTGATGCCGATGAATTTTTGTCCGATGACCTGCGCCGAGCTTTGCCTTCTTTAGTAAGTGATTCTAAGATTGCGGCCTATGAATTCAATTGGCCGCTGTTTGACGGAAAAAAATATCTGACAAAAAGCTGGCCGGAAAAAATTTGTCTTTTCCGTAAAGATAAAATTTCCTTTGTCGCCTTGCCGGACGCGCCTACGGAAGTGGCCGGCCTTATCAAGCGAGTCGACTACACTCTAGAGCATCGGCCTTTAAAAGATAATTACGCCTTCGGAGTTTTTAAAACCCGTTGGCTTCGCTTGGCGCGCATGCGCGCCGAACTG
>DDTV01000030.1 GCA_002344425.1 Candidatus Falkowbacteria bacterium UBA2355 | reverse complement strand
TGACTTTTGATCTTCAAAAACAAAATAGGGCAGTGAAAAGGCGTGCGTAACTCCTTTGGCATAAAGCGAAGCGCCCAGATTCTGCGTTACAAAATTAACGTAATAATCTTGGAAGTTTTTGGCGATACGACTAATAAGGGCGACGCCGATCGAGGCTAAAAGCAAAAGACCAACGCCTTGTAAAAATTCGGCTTGGGACAACTCGTTTACCCGGTTAGCATAGCGGTCAATCAAGAGGCGGAAAATTTGCGGATCAAGCAAAGAAAAGGTCTGGTTTATAGTCGCCAGCCCGAGAATCAAAATAAGCTTTTTCTTATAGCGTTTTAGGTATTTTAGAATAAGTTTCATGCTTCGAGATAAATAATAGTAGTTTGTATAGGATACTGGAAATTATCATTTTTGTCCACAATTATAGGAAAAATAGCTTCTCTGGGGTATAATAATAAAATATGAATATAACCTCAATTATTGCCCGCGAGATACTTGATAGCCGCGGCAATCCGACCGTTTCAACAACGGTTACTTTAGACTCCGGTACTGTCGCTTCGGCGGCCGTGCCCTCCGGCGCTTCAACCGGACAATATGAAGCGCATGAACTGCGCGATGGAAAAGAAGATCGTTATAATGGCCAAGGAGTAACCAAGGCAGTTAAAAACGTTAATGAAGTCTTGGCTCCCGCATTGCTGGGCAAGGCCGTTGATGCCCAAGGCGATATTGATCAGACCATGATTACTCTTGACGGTACGAGCGATAAATCAAAAATCGGCGCCAATGCAATTTTATCGGTTTCTCTGGCTGTGGCTCGCGCCGCGTCTTTAGAACACAAGGTTCCGCTTTATCGCTATCTACGTGAAATTGGCGGTTTTGGACCGCTGCCTTTAATGCCGATTCCGCAAATGAATATTATTAACGGCGGAAGACATGCTGATTGGGCGACGGACATTCAAGAATATATGATTTTGCCGATTGGAGCACCTTCCTTTGCCGAAGGCTTGCGTATGGGCGCGGAAATTTATCAGACTTTAAAAAAGATTATTGTTGAAAAAGGCAATCTCGCCGTTGTTGGCGATGAAGGTGGTTTTGTTCCCGGATCTGAAGATAACGAAGCGCCTTTTAAATTAATTATGAAAGCGATCGAGGCCGCTGGCTATAAGCCCGGCGTTGATGTGGCTTTGGGCATAGATGCCGCCGCTTCAGAATGGTATAAAAACGGTCAGTATCATTTGAAGAAAGAAGGTGCCAGGGATGCTATGAAATTAAAAGATTGGTATATTGATTTGGCTAAGCGCTATCCGATTGTTTCCATTGAAGACCCTTTCGGCGATGATGATTGGCAAACTTTTACAACTTTAACCTCGGATTTGGAAAATAAAGTTCAGGTGGTCGGTGACGATTTATATGTTACTAATAAATCCCGGCTTGAACGGGGGATTCAGGAAAAGGCCAGTTCGTCCATTTTAATTAAGCCCAACCAAATCGGAACTTTGACTGAAACTTTTGAAACTATCAACTTAGCCCAGTCCAATCAAATTAAAGTCGTAATTTCTCATCGCAGTGGCGAAACTCCCGACGATTTTATTGCCGACTTGGCCGTGGCTTGCGGTGCGGGACAAATTAAAACCGGCGCACCGGCCAGAGGCGAACGAGTAGCCAAGTATAATAGATTGCTTGAAATTGAAGCCGAAGCCGGCTTAGCTTATCAGAAGTGGAAAGTGTAAACTCAATTTTTTAAATTCACCTCTACCCAACCCTCCCCGCCCTTGGCGGGGAGGGAATTGTTTTATATTGACAAATTAAGCTAGATATGGTAATTATAGGTTAATTAAAGATGTACATTAAAAAACTAACCATATAAAAATGAACAAAATAAAAGATTTTTTTCCAGAATTCATTACTAACTTTAAAAAGGATTCAGGTATTACCCCCCTTGTGATGGCGGCTCAAAATTTCGGTGAGGGCAATTTTCTAGGAGTCAATTTTATCCGCAGAAAAAATGTACAGTATGGTTTCATGAAAAAAATTGATATTGCTAAATCAGTTGAAATCATTAAATTAATGGCCCCTATGTATAACGGCTTTGGTGGAAAAAAACAGCCACGCAGTCGTAAAGGTGCGATCGAGTATTTTAAAGTTAGGTCAAAAATGACTGACAAAGGTCTGGCGATCATAAATGAGATAGATACACGATCCGTGGCTAAGAAGCTTTCAGTTGAAGTTCGGCATGTCAACTTAGCTAAAGCAATCATTAGATATGAGATGTTGCGCCCGGCGGCCTAAAAAATATTTAAATTTCCATATCAAAAGGAGTATCAAATAGATACTCCTTTTTAAATTTCTTTTAAATATTAAATATCCAAGTTCTCAACCTTTTTCGCGTGCGTTTGGATAAAGTGTTTGCGCGGGGCAACGTCGCCGCCCATTAACATATCAAAGGTTTCCGAGGCGACTGCGGCATCATCAATGGTAACGCGTTTCAAGAGACGGGTTTTCGGATCCATGGTCGTTTCCCAAAGTTGTCCGGGATTCATTTCACCAAGACCCTTGTAGCGTTGAATTGAAATGCGATTTGAATTTTTAGCTTCTTTGGCCTCTTCTTCGACGCTTTCATCATTTTCTTCAACAACTTCAATATCGGTTTCAACTTCAGCCTTTTTGCCTTTGCCCAAGACCGGGGTCATTGTTTCGATTATTTTATTTTTTTCTTCGTCAGAATAGGCATAACGAACGGTCGTGCCTTTCTTAATTTGATACAAAGGCGGTTGAGCTATGTATACATAGCCATCAGCGACCAGCTGATTAAAATGACGGAAAAAGAGGGTCAATAACAGAGTACGAATGTGCGCGCCGTCAACGTCGGCATCGGTCATGATAATTATCCGGTGATAGCGCAATTTAGTAACATCGAACTGGTCGTCGATATTGGTGCCGAGAGCGATGACCAAATTTTTTATTTCATTATTGGCCAGCATCTTATCAAGTCGGGCGCGTTCCACGTTCAAAATTTTTCCGCGCAAGGGGAGAATAGCTTGAAAACCGCGATCTCGGCCTTGTTTCGCACTGCCGCCGGCCGAGTCTCCCTCGACTATATATAATTCCGATTCTTCTGGTTTACGGCTTGAACAGTCAGCTAATTTGCCGGGCAGGGTCATGCCTTCTAGGGCACCCTTGCGCAAAATCGTCGCGCGCGCCGTACGAGCGGCCAACCGAGCTTGCGCCGTTAAAAGACATTTGGCAATGACAGCTTCGGCTTCGCGCGGATGTTCCTCAAGATACATTGTAAAAGCCTCGTTCATTACTTGTTCGACAGCCGTCTTCATTTCCGCGTTGCCGAGTTTGTCTTTGGTTTGTCCTTCGAATTGGGGATCGCCTAATTTAACGGATATGATGGCTGTCAAACCTTCGCGTACGTCTTCGCCCGTCAAATTTTCATCCTTTTCTTTGATTAAATTATGCGCTCTGGCATAACTGTTTAAGGTTCGGGTCAGCGCCGTTCGAAAGCCGACCAAGTGAGTTCCGCCGCCTGGGTTGATGATGTTATTGGCAAAAGCCAAAACGTTTTCATTAAAACCGTCGTTGTATTGAACGGCAATTTCAACGCGGCCGTCTTTAACCTCGCGATCAATGTAAAAAATAGTTTCATTCTTGACCGTATTGTGGCGATGCAGAGCTTTGACATAAGTCTTAATTCCGCCTTCAAAGTGAAAGGCGTAAGCTTTGGCAGAATGATTTTCGCGCTTATCGCTTACGCTGATGGTTACTCCCTTGGTTAAATAAGCTTGTTGGCGCAAGCGGTCAAGAATTTTTCCCCAATTGAATTCCAATTCTTCAAAAATAGTGGGGTCGGCTTTAAAGCTGATGGTTGTACCGGTTTTTTTGGTGTTGCCTATGGCAGTGACTTTTTTTTGTGGTTTGCCTAGCTTATATTCTTGAACCCAGATTTTTCCGTCTTTATGAACTTCGGCTTTAACATAGGAGCTTAAGGCGTTAACAACGCTGGCGCCGACACCATGCAAACCGCCGGAAACTTTATAACCGCCGCCGCCGAATTTTCCTCCGGCGTGCAGAGTGGTCATAATCGTTTCCAAAGCCGAGACCTTGGTTGTTTTGTGAATATCTACGGGAATGCCGCGTCCGTTATCGGCCACGGAAACCATACCGTCAGGCAAGAGGGCGATATCTATGCGGTCGGCAAATCCGGCCATGGCTTCGTCTATGGAGTTATCAACCAATTCCCAAATTAAGTGATGCAAGCCAGCGGCCGAAGTTGAACCGATGTACATGCCGGGACGTTTGCGTACCGGATCAAGACCCTCGAGAACCGTGATTGATTCGGCGCTGTAAGTTGATTTTGGCGAATTTTTCTTTTCGTCTTTAGGCATAAGTAAAATTAAAAATTACCCGTTTAAAGGCTACTATATTTTAGCAAAAATGAGCTACTTTTGCAAGTCAAAATTCATGGTCAACTTGGCGCTTTTATGTTATAATCAAGTCATGTTTATAGACCAAAATCACGCGACGCCCACGCCTCCGACAGTGCCGCCTGAAGCGCCGGTCAAATCTTCCTTATTGAGTCGCAAAGAGCTCATAATTATCGCCTCGCTCGCCGCCGCAGTCGTTCTTATCGGCGGTGGTTGGTGGTATTTAAACAAAGTTGTTTGGACTCCTAAAATAGAACCAGAGCCGATTGTTGAAGAACCGCTTAATCCTAGTTTGCCGGGAACGCTTAATCCCGGTGAAGAGAATCAAGGTGTCGGTAATGAAGAAAATCCCGACCTCAAGGGCGAAACCGTTACTTTTGGAGCCTTTTATAAAAAATTCGACGAACCCTTGAGCATTTCGATTCCGCCGGTTAAATTGCCGATTAATACAAAGGCGCAGGTCGTTAATTATTATGATGCCGCCCGCAAAATAAACCTTGATCCTGTAATTGCTAATTTGAATCAAGACGGTTTCGGTTTAATCAACAATCCTTTCCCGAAATCAGCCGACGATTTTTTCGGTACTTTTTATGAACTGAACCAGCGATCTGTTCCGGTGCTGGTGACCGGTGATTTCCTATTTTATTATTATCAGAATTCTTTAAAACAGATTTATAAAGATGTTGAGTCTTCTTTCTTTTACGAAAGCTTATGGAAAATCACCAATGAGCTTTATGAACGGGCTAATGGACGTTATCAAGAGCGCCGCCAGAAACTCGGAGTTGCCAGCGACTCTCTTTTAGAGGCCGAGCGTCTCGAAGCCGCTTATTTTGCTACCGCTTTAATGTTATTGCGCCCTGAAGCCGATCAAATAAACTCGGCCGAAGATCTTAATGACACGCGGCGCTTTAAACCGAGCGAAGCGAACCGCTTCAGCTTCACTCCGCCCAGTTATTTGGCCGATGATCTTAACCGGGAAATTACTTTGATAAAAGAAGCCAAAACAACGATCAAGTCTCCGGTTCTGCTTTACGAGCGCAATTATTCCGAATTCAAGGTTCCGGAAGAGTATTCTCAAACAGCCAAGCTGAGAAATTTTTATTTGGCCAATCGCTGGTATACTTCTTTATTCCCGCTTAATTTCCGCGATGCCAATTGTCCAAAATGCTTGCTTGATCGCGAGGATTGGATTATCAACCAAAGCGCGGCCCATCTTATCGCCGCCGATTTGTCGTCCAGCCAATCGCTGAAGAATGAATGGGCTAAAATTTATAAAGTTATTTCTTTCTTTTCCGGCTTACGCAGTGAATTGACTTATTTGCATTATCAAACGGCCCGCAGTGAAGAATTCGGCGAAGCCTCGCTTGAAGAGGTTCTCGGTGTAGGCAGTTTTGAACGCCTGGTAAAACTGCATGACCGGATCGCGGCCTTGCAATTTTCCAGCGCCGAAGGCGCGTATAATCGCTCCAGTGCAAGCGATAAACCCATCTTGGGAATGCGGCTATTGCAAACTTTTTATTGGCCGAGCCGATCCTTTTACGATCGCTTAACTTATGATTCGGTCGCTTATCATAAGCAGCCTCTTAATGAAGCCAAACAACGCGCCTCCTATTTAACCTCCTGTGACGAACGTAATAATCTTTATCGTTGCCGCGGTTTGGGTTTTGATGTTCTGTCACCGGTTTTAGAGCAAGCGGTTCAAAGCAAGTTCTTGCTTGATAATACTAACTACGAACGTTATGCGTCGCAGTCGGACGCAATCCGTAAAGAGCTAAGCGCTTTTAATGATATTAATTGGCATAATAATAATTTCTGGACAACTCTTTCGACCGTCAAAGCATACGCCAATACCAAAATAGGCAGTCTGCCATATCAAAACAACAATCGTTGGTATGAGCGCAAGCTCAGCAGTTCTTTGGCGGCTTTGGCCAACCTGACTTTGCCGGCGGACAGCTGGCAAGTGGCGCGTGATCGCCAAAGCGGCAGTCTTGAAGTATCAGGCAACTTAACTTCGCTTAATTACATTGAACCAGATATTGCTTTGGCCGATGAATTATTGGCCAATACCAACATGCTTTTCGATGCTCTGATCAGTCTTGGCGTGGTAAGAGATAATGATGTTCGATTCACCGACCTGCGATCCAAGATGTCAGCTAGCCGATCAATTATTAGAAAAGAGTTGTCGGGCGAAGCCTTGTCTTTGGATGACTATCAGTTCATCGCGGATTTTGTCAGCCAATATCGAGTTGAGAAGGCCGGTCCCAAAGAAAGTACGATTCAGTTTACGGATCCTAAAAATAACCGATCTTATCCTTTGAAGCAATCAATCGGCGGATTAAAATTATTGATTTTGGTTTATGAAAAGGACGGCAAGCGTATCCTTGCTGTCGGTCCGGTTTTCGGGTATAAAGAACAGTAGAGCATATGCAACAGCCTCAAGATAAATTCAACGATCAATTGAGAAATTATAGAGATGTCGAAGGCCTATCGACTCGACGGTTGGATTTCGGCTTATGGTATATCCGCAATCGCAAGAAATTTTTCATCGCTTTGGTTATTATTTTGGCATTGACCGCGGCCGGTACCATTGGCTACTCCTTATGGCAGTTTTCTTCATATTTGATTTTTGGAATTCCTCAAGATAAGCAGAATTATTTAGATTTGACTTCTTCGACCAGCCTAATAACCAATAAGGTCAATTTGGGCAGTAACATCAGTTATTCCGAAGCCAGAGTATTGGCCGGACATGACGGGAAATACGATGTTGTCGCCGCGGTGACCAACGCCAATGCCCGTTTATCCGTAGCTTTAAGCTATGCTTTTGAAGTTAACGGCCAAAAAATCGGCGCTACGCAAGATTTTGTCTTGCCCGGAGACACTAAATATTTAATGGCTCTTAGCCAAGATATCCCCGGCGGATCAACGGCCAATCTAATTATCGAGCAAACCAATTTTATTCGGCTCGACCGGCACAAAATTGCCGATTGGGAACAATACCGTTCGGAAAGGCTTAATTTCGTAATTGAAAACGCTAAGTTCACCCCGTCTTTTGAAAGCGGCTTGTCGGAGAAAATAAGTCTTGGCCAGCTTGATTTCAAAGTTACAAATAACAGCGCATACGGCTATAAGGTCGTTCCGCTCGCCATTCTTTTAAAGAGCCAGGGATCAATTGTGGCGGTTAATCGTTACATTATAAATAATTTCCGTTCCGGCGAAGAAAAAACCGTTCAATTGAGCTGGCCGGGAAGATTGCCGAACGTCAATGAAGTTGAAATTTTGCCAGACATCAATATTGTAGACGACAATGTCTATCTTAAATATTCGTCCCTTTAGTTTTTGTGAAAACCTTCATCGCTTTTCTAAAACAGATTGATTGGTATATAGCGGCACCGGTTATTGTGCTGCTTTGTTTTTCTTTGGCTGAGCTTTATAGCGTCAGCTTGGGACAAGACGGTGCCGCTGAATTATTTTCCAAGCAAATTTGGTTTGTAGTATTCGGGTTGATAGTGTTTTTTGTTTTGGCGCTGACCGATTTTCATCATCTTTACAGCTATTCGAATTATTTTTATGTTTTCGCCCTGCTGAGTTTGATAGCCGTTTTATTGTTCGGTCAAACGATTAACGGAACCAAGGGCTGGTTTGGTTTTTTCGGCTTCGGCATTCAGCCGGTTGAGTTGGTTAAACTCATTCTTATAATTTGTTTGGCGCGCTACTTTGCTAAAGCGGCCGTCGCCATCAGACCCTTCAAACATTTTTTCATTACCGGAATATTTACCGCCTTATTGATTGTGCTGGTGCTTTTGCAGCCTGACCTGGGCTCAGCCGCTTTATTATTCGCGGTTTGGGGCATCTTTCTTTTTGCGGTTGATTTTCCAAAAAAATACATCGCTTATATTTTAGCCGGACTGTTGATTGTTTTTGCCTTGGCTTGGCAATTCGCTTTTCGAGATTACCAGCGTGAACGTATTATCAGCTATATTCAGCCCTCAGCCACATCAACCAATTATAATGTCAAACAGGCGATTATCGCGGTGGGCGCCGGGGGATTATCAGGCCGAGGACTTGGTTTTGGGTCGCAATCGCAACTTAAGTTTTTGCCGGAAGCCAGTACCGACTTTATTTTTGCCGTTATTGCCGAAGAATTGGGTTTAGTCGGGGTTATTGTCATTCTCGGCTGTTTCGGGGTTCTTTTATTCCGTTGTTTTTCGGCGCTCGCTCGCAGCCGCAATTATTTCGGCTCACTTTTGATAGTTGGCGGAGCGGGCTTGATTTTTATTGAAATGTTTATTAACATTGGTATGAATATGGGAATTTTGCCGGTTGTCGGCATCCCTTTGCCGTTTGTTAGTTATGGCGGCAGTTCCCTTATCGCCCATTTGGCCTTGGCCGGCGTTATGCACAGCGTCGTTCGCTATTCGGCTGCCAAGCGTTAATTAACCTAATTTTTTTTATGTCAGAAGCCATTCAGTTATCGGCCGCCCTTCGCACGGAAGCCGCCAGCAATCTTAAAGATATTATTCCGGCCGTGGTTTACGGTTCGGGCATAGAGAACGCCTCTTTAAGCCTTAAGCGTCCTGAATTTGAAAAAGTTTTTGCTCAATCCGGAGAATCCGGTTTGATTACGCTTAAACTTGACGACGGTCGTGAATTGCCGGTTATTGTCAAAGACCTTCAGTTCGAAGCTCTAAAAAACCGCATTATCCATGTTGATTTTTACAAAGTTAATATGGACAAGAAAGTTACCGCCGAAACTTCATTGAACTTTATCGGCGAGGCGCCGGCAGTCAAAGCGCATGGCGGTATCGTCGTTGAACACCTTGACCAACTTGAAGTCGAATGTCTGCCTTCGGACCTTGTCCAGAAGATCGATATCGATATTTCCGTTTTGGCCGAGCTCGGCGACGCCATCCATGTCCGCGATATCAAACTGCCCAAAGGAGTTGAAGCGAAAACCGACCTTGATCAAATCGTAGTTCACGTCGTTGAACCTAAGAAGGTGGTTGAGGAAGCTCCGGTCGCAGCTCCGGCTGAAGGCGAAGCCGCCCCAGCCCCGGCCGCCGAAGGCGAAGCTAAGGGTGAAGAAAAGAAAGAAGAATAATTTAAAAATAAAACACCCTCCTTTAGGAGGGTGTTTTTATTGTGGCAAGTCTTATTCTGCCGCTTAAATCTTTCTTGAATTCGGCTTTGGGAAATATTTTCTTAAAGCCGTTTTTTTGTCCGGGGTTTATTTCGCAAAGCAATGTATAGTTCGAAAAGTTTTTTAATTGCTTGGCTAGTTTTTTATAATATATAAGTCCGTCAACACCTCCGTATAAAGCCGATTTTGGTTCTTTGGATATGGACTTTTCAGCCATTTGCCTTTTATTG
>DDTV01000024.1 GCA_002344425.1 Candidatus Falkowbacteria bacterium UBA2355 | reverse complement strand
TTTTACCGTCACGAACGCATAGGCCCTTAACGGTTACTCGGAAAAAAGAGTCGGGGAAATAGCTGGATTGAGAGTTCTCCATATTAAAAGGCTCTTTAAGTATATAGGCTTAACAAAAATTATTTACCCTCGGACACCAAATAGTCATAAGCCTGTTGCCAGCCTAATTCAAAATTCTCGGAAACATCAAAATACTTGATGTTATTTTCTTTACATTCTTTCTCAAGATAATGGCTATATTCAATCATTCTACCAATCATCGGCATCATCGCTTCGTCACTTTGCTCGTTTGTCCAATCAATATCTCCGCGATTATACTTTCTAACAAATGACAATTTCGTATTAACATCAATATTGCCATAACCCAGAAAACAAGCCCGTACCCCGGTAGTATGCTTCTTAATAAAAGCGGCAACGTGTTCAGGCAGAATACAGTCACCCTCAACTAAATATGATTCTTCTTCGGATAGAAAATGCGTAAACAAATGTTCAATAAATTTCCAAACACGGCGCGCTTTTTCAATAAAAGCGACGTCGTGGTTTATTTGATGCTCCGGCGCTACGCGTCCCAGTGTCCCAATAAGGGCGTCTGTTGGAAAATACGGCACGCCCCTTTCTTTAACCATTCTCAAAGCTAATAATGATTTTCCGGAACGCGGTGCACCGCCAATTATATAAAACATAAATATCTGTATTTCGATTACTTAGCTCATTGGTTCAGAGTCGATTGTATAAGGGTATTATAAAGGACTTTGAGTGACTTGGCGAATAATTTTTTTGACCCGTCTCTTATAGTCTCATTTGTGGAATACCTTTGTTTCGTATTCACGCAAGAATACCGTCTCTAATTCTGGTTTAATATTTTCAAGCGGATTGGGCATTCCATCTTCATAATGAACTAAAATTTTAAACGGTAGAATCTTAAGTCCTTCGCCGACCTCTTGCGATCCTTTACTATAAAAATATTGCGCTAAAAAATTAGCTCCCGCAGAATCGCCGCCTATTGTTTTATCTTTAAATACTTCTTCAAGATTTGTATATTTTTGTATTGCCTCCATTAATCTCATGGTACGGCCACCGGAAAAATAAACAAGATCTGCCCACCGGCATTCTTCTATAAAAGAAGCGGGCGAGGCTATTTTTATTTCAATATGTTTTGAACCTTTATTTTTCTCAAACTGATTTTTACCCTGTTCTATTCGCAATGGTTTCATCTCATCACTTTCAGCAAAATAAACCAGGAGCACCTTTGTATTGTCTGGCGCGTCTTTAAACATTTCGAGAAAGAATTCATCCTTGATAAATCCAATCTCTTTATTAAACCCTCCGTGTAAAACAAATTTGGTCATATAAAACAGTATTTCAAATTTTTCTTTGCTGAAGCTACTTAATGGTGTTGGAACTTATTTAACTCCTACTTAGCCCTACTTCTTTCTTTTAAGAATATACTATAACTTAACTCAAATTCTTTTTTTAGTTCATCATTAACTGTTTTAGGATATCCAAAATTCCACCAATCATCTTCTCTATTTTCAACATAACCCCAAATTCTCATCTCGTTACATATCAACAGTGGTCGAAATATGTCATCTGCTACTTTTACTCTCGGATCATTATCAAAACCAACTTCATTTAATGTTAATCTTGTATCCAGATCATTATAGTACTCATCAATTGTCCCGTCGTATGCTCCATTTGCAATTTCATGAACAAAGCGATTCCAATTATTTACATCTCGGACAATACCGTCCTGCCAATTAGAGTGAGGATATTTTTCTTTCAGATAATTATTTGCCTCTTCTTCTGTCATAATGTTATTTGGTTCTAACATTCTTCTTTGCTGCGGGACTAGGATTCGAACCTAGATAGCTGGTGCCAGAAACCAGAGTCCTACCATTAGACGATCCCGCATCGTAACACGCCGAAGTCCTTAAGGACGAAGGCGGTTTATTAACCTACTACCTTCCCTCCAAAAGTCTTTAAAAGATTATCAATGACCGAGGAATCAATGCTCGCGGCGCTCACCGCGGCATCCGCGACGCTGGCCGCAGCCGGCGCAGTCGCTTCAACGCTCGGAGTCGTATTTTCCACCAAAACCAGATTTGGGTCAAGTAGGGTCGCCAAGGCAACACGCCGACCCATAATCTCCTCTAATAGGCCTTCTACTAGCTGGCGGATAGCCGGTTCATTGAGCCTATCATGGTGAAATTTATGTTTAAAAGCCAAGCGAATCAAGGAGCCATCCGCTCCGATGATTTGGCAAGAGCGCAAAACAAAGGACAAGGAGTGATTATGCTGTTTAACGCGCACTAATAGCTCCTGCCAGGCATTAGACAGTTCTGACGGCTCAATGGCCGGGCCCTTGGTTATTTCAGCGGCCTGGGGCGCTGAGGCAGGAACTGCGCGAGTACGGGCAACGGATGAACGAAGCGGGGCGGCCGCGGGACGCGGCGCCACCGGCGTAACAAGAGGTTCAGAGCTTGTGAACTTTGAAAAACAAGAGTCGATAATCGCAAGCTCTAAAGGCAGCTGCGGCAAAGGCGCGTCCTTGATTTCACGCCCGGCGCGAATAAAGCGGCTGATAATGGATGACAAAGTATCAGCTTCAAACTTGGCGATAACCGGATCAAGTCTAGCTTCCAGCGCCTCGCCCAATTCTTGGCGCAACAAGGCTCCTAACTCCGGACTGACGCGCGCCAACAATAAACGACGGGCCATATCAACAACCTCGGAAGAAAAAACTTTTAAATCAGCGCCGTTCTCGGCTAAACGATTGATAAAACCAACCGCCTGCGAAGCATCTTTATCCGCCAATTCTTCCAAAAGTTCGGCGGCTTCATTGCGGTAACTGCGCGGAATAATAAGTTCGGCTTCATCAAGCGTAATTTCTTTACCTTTGGCCGAGCTTTCTTTTCCGCCCATAGCAATAACTTGGCCGAGTAAACTTTCCGCGTCGCGCATATGACCGCTGGCATGGCGCGCAATCGCTTCTAAGACGCCCGGTCCGACTTTGATATTTTCTTCACGAACAATGCGGGAGAGTTTGCCGATGATTTCCGTGACGCCGATTTTTTTAAAATCAAAACGTTGACAGCGCGAAATAATGGTCGGCGGAACCTTATGCGCTTCGGTCGTGCAGAGAATAAAAATAACGTGCGCCGGCGGTTCTTCCATGGTCTTTAACAAAGCGTTCCAAGCGCTTGAAGACAACATATGAGCTTCGTCGATAATGAAAAGCTTATAGCGTCCGCCTGAGGGCGCAATGCGCGAAGAAGCGATAATTGCTTCGCGGACATGATCAACGCTGGTATGGCTGGCGGCGTCGATTTCAGCAACATCCATAGAACGGCTCTCGGTAATCTCGGAGCAAGAAGTGCAATTGTTGCATGGATCGGCTTTATCCTTTTTGCGGTTGGGACAATTCAAAGCTTTGGCCATCAAGCGAGCAACGGTAGTTTTACCAATGGCGCGCGGACCGCAAAACAAATAAGCGTGGGCGGTTTGCCCCGCTTGAATTTCATAAGCGAGAGTTAATTTGATATGTTCCTGCCCCGCAATTTCAGCAAAGGTTTGCGGGCGGTATTTGCGATATAGTGTGGCCATGAAGCAAAGTTATTTCTGCTTCATTGTACTGGTTTAGAGGAGAGAAAGCAAGCCTAGCTTTTCTTAAAAATATGTTCAACAGCGGCCCAGCGGGATTGGCCGGTTTTGGGGATTAAAACAATGATTTCGTCGCCCGCTTCGCCCTTAAAATAGGTCACCGAAGCGTCCAGCAAACGGAATCGGCGTCCCCCGGCCGAGGCGGTCCATTCGCCGGTGGCGGATTGTTCAAGAATACCGGTTAAACGCAGACGTTCGATCGGTTGAATTTGTTTATAAATCATAGTACCCTGATCGGTGACGGACAATTTCAGCAAATCGCCTTCGACAAGCTTGGACTTGGAAGCATAATTAACGGGCACGGCATATTGTTTGCCGTCGGAGCCAATCATTTTTTCACCATCGAAAACGCCCTCAACCATTTTCTCAATTTGCGCCGGTGGAATCACCGCGCCGGGGGCAAAGGGTCCGTCAAAGCCGGCAAAGCCGGATAGAAAATCAGACAGCGCCTCAGAGGCCTGTCTTAAGTTAGCAACGAGTGAACGCAGCGCCATTAATTTCTGGCGAGAGATCACTATTCCTTCTTCTAAATTATTTTGGTCTTTGTTTTCGTTTTCCATATTTGTTTTTTCTGTTTTCAGCCTTTGTTTTTGTTTTCGTTTTTAGGTTTGATTTTTGTTTTATACTTTTGGCGCTATTTTGCTGCGCTCTAAAATTTCCGCTTCAACTTTGGCCCGATCCTGTCCGTATTTGGTTCGGGATAAATGTTTTAAACGAGGGGGCATTTCTTCATTCTCTTCGCCCGTCAACGGCCAGGGAGTTTTCATTGAGAAAGGCCGGCTGGTCGTATTATCTATTAACAGTTTAACATACGCCGTATATTTTTCAACATTAATAAGATCATACTCGTTAAAAACGGGCATAAACTCCTTTTTCAAGAATTCCGCGTCTTCCGAACCGACTTTGAAAGTTACCATAGTGCCGACGTTGCCAAAGACCGCGTCTTTGATTGTCGTATCACCGCGTTTTGACAATTGTCCGATGTATTGATGCGCGATAACGAGTCCGAGTCCGTACTTGCGAGCTTCGGAAAGAATCTGCGCGATTGAATCAGTGGTGAAGTTTTGGAACTCATCGATATACAAAAAGAAATCTTTGCGCTCGGCTTGCGAAAGATCGGCGCGCGATAAAGCCGCCATCAAGATTTTTCCGACGATAATCATACCGAGCAAGTAGGCGTTCAATTCTCCGACAATACCCTTGGGCAAACTGACCAATAAAATCTTATTTGAATCCATGATATCTCTGAGATTAAAAGAACTTTTTTGCTGGCCTATAATCGGACGCATCATGTCATTGGAAATGAAAGATGTCAATTTAGAAGTTATATAGGGTACGACATTGGCCAAGGCGGCGTCGCCGCCGGCTTTTTCGGCTTCTTTTCGCCAAAAATCAACCACGGTCGGGTCGGAGCAGCGGGATAACTTGAGATTTCTAAAAGCCGCATCAGACAAAACTTTGGGGATTTCCATTAAAGTCGAGCCCGAAGCCGGATCGCTCATAATCAGGAGCATGGCATTGCGCATATACTGTTCGAAAATCGGTCCGCCGGTCGCTTTAAGGTCGTAAAGTTTGTCAAAGATACCGATCATCTCATTGATAACAAAGGTTTTCTGTTCGGGATATCGCTCGTCGTATTCCAAGAGGTTAATCGACATCGGACGTTCAATATCGGAAGGCGCAAAAATAATAACATCATCAGCGCGTTCCGGAGGAACATGTTTCAAAACATCGTCAATCAAATCGCCGTGCGGATCAATCAAACAAAGACCGCGGCCGGCAATGACATCCTGAATCGCCATATTGGCCATCAAAACGGACTTACCTGTTCCGGACTTACCGATGATATAGGTATGACGCATTCGATCCGCGCCTTTGATTTTAACTTCCCGGCGTTCCCCGCGGAATTCATTGGTTCCGAGAATAAGTCCTTCACTCGGCAAATTAACCGGCGCCGAAGCTTGTCGAGCGGTCAGCCATAAAATATTCGGAGTTTCCGCGCTCTTTAAAGGCAGATGGAATAGACTGGTCATTTCCTCGGTATTCAAAACAAAGGAACGCTCGGTTTTGAAACGGCGGAAAATAAAATCACGCACGACCGTTGCATTGCGTCCGCTAGCCACCAACTTCAAACTATTGCCATGTTCGTAATAATTATATTGGCTGAAACTCGAAGCGATATGATTTAACATTGTCCGCGCCCGATGGCTTTCTTTGGCGCTGGCAACCAAACGCAAATTGACTTCAAGCCCGGCCTTCGAACTTTTTTCTTCTATGCCTTTAACGATTTCTTCTTCTTTGGCGCTCAATCTTTTTTGCGGCACTGAGGGGTCGGTTGGCTTTTTCGGGGGCATAATCGTTTTGAAAATATCTCCGCCCAAAGCCTCTTTCAGAGATCCGCTGCGATGAGCTTTTTCAACAACGCGACGCGCGCTCGAATGCCAATCGCCGCGCGCACTGCGCACGAGATATTGAACGGCCACGCCTTCATCGGGTCCGACTTTGGACATCGCGTTAATGATGACATTAAGCGGATCGGCATCATCGCTAACATAGGTTTTCAAAGGCAGGACATCGGACAATTTGGTTTTAAGCATGGCAACTTCAATCGCGCCCTGCGGCGTAAACATATTATAATCGCTGACCGGCTCAATAACGGCTTCGGGATAAACGGCGTGCAATTGCTGTTCCAAATAGGTTTCATACTGGCGCGGGGCCACCATATAAAAGGCAATAACGCCGGCATGAGCGACGATTTCAAAGCCGAAGTGGTCATCACGACCCGAAAACCAGGCCTTAATTCCCTTTTGGGCTTTTAGCCCGCCAATGGCGGTAAATAAGCCTTCGCCTTTGGCGATTTCTTCTCTGAATTGTTGAATCGTCGCGGTCTGAGAAGCGTCTTCCGGACGTTCCTTGGGCAATTTAACAAGAAAAACAACATGATCGACCAAGGCGCGGTTGGCGCGGCGACGGCGGATAATTAAAACAGCGGCGAACAATAAAACAAGCAAAGCGAAAATAATAAAATAAACCGGACCAATGACCGGCGCGCTGACTGACGCTGACAATGGCACATCGGGCTGATATTCGTTCAATTGGCTTTGACCGAAGTCCATATTAGAATTTGTCGTTAATCTTCAAAATTTGATCGGCCTTCAGTTTGGCTTCCTGTTCAAGAAAAAATTTATTAACCCCCGGAATAAGCATAAGCCAAGATCGAATCAGTTTGACGATTTTATCTACCTTGATTTTGGTGGCTGATAAAAGCCGATTAATTTCAAGCGTGGTCGCCTCGCCTTTAATGCGGAATTGTTCGCGCTTGTCTTCAGGCAAGTTAAAATAAACATCGGACAAATCTTCTTCCAAAATTTTTTCAATCGCTTTGGCGCGTTCAACTTCCGGCGGAATCGGTCCGTCGGGCAAGCGCGGTGTCGCGGCCGGAATGGTCGGAGCCGTAGCCGGCGCGCTTTCGCCTTCCGGATGTTCATGCACCGGCTCGGGCGACGCCGGAACTTCCGGGCTGGCCGGTCCGGTTGAAACCGGCTGTTCAATAGCCGGGACTAGCATTTTTTCTTGTTCGCTCATAGGTAAAATTAACCGTATTATACGGCTGGTAGATACTTATATTATAGCGAAAAATCAAGTTTATGTCATTGCTCTACCCCCATCCCCTCCTCGCGCAAGCGCAAGGAGGGGTGACTTGTATTCACAAGAAAACTAATTTCCCCTCCTTATTCGCTTGCGAATGAGGAGGGGTTAGGGGTGGAGCAAAATAAAAAACACCCTACCATTTTAATAATGATAGGGCGAAACTTGTTTGAGATTCTGCTCCCTCTTGGCTCTCCATTTTTTAAAACGGGGACAAAACTTATTATCTAAAAACCACAGTATGATGGATAGAGAAACTTAATTCCTCTATCTCCTAATAAACCTTTATCATACGGAAAATCGTTGAATAAAAGCCTACGAGCTTTAATTGCTGATGACTCGTCGCTAAGTGCTGATTTAGAAATAACATCTACTTCAAGATAGTTAAAGAACTCATCCTTTGGATATTCTTTAGCTAACTTATCAGCAATCTTCGAAACTGCCTTCTTAAGATTAAAAAAGAATCTCTGTTCGACTCTAATAATAAGACCATCATTAGGCCTTATCCTAACTACTATTTGTTTCATTAAAAGACCTCCTATTTATTGAAAATACTATATCATAATATGATATAACTGTCAAGATATAATAAAAAGAGCCGTCTCGGCTCCTTTTATCTATAGTATATGCGGTTATTTTTTCAAAACATGAGTCTTGCCCTCGGCGCCGTCTTCGACTTTATAACCCTTGGCTTCGATTTCATCACGCAATTTGTCCGAAGTATCAAAATCTTTGACGGCTCGCGCGCCGTCTCGAGCGCTCATTAATTCTTTAATATCTTCCGGCAAATCTTCGGCTACGAGATTCAAACCCAGAACTTTATCAAAATCTTTAATGGTCGCGAGCTTAATCGCCGAGCTTAAATCGGATTTCATTAGATTTTGAAGAATTGCAATAGCCTGCGGCATATTCAAGTCGTCGTTAATGGCCTCAGAAAATTCTTTTTTTATTGTTTCATCAACAGCACCCGTCTCATTGCCCAGCGCGGCAACGGCGCGCCGCAAGTTAATTAGAGCTGCGCTTGCCTGCTCTAAACTTTCCGCTTTATAGTTGATGGCTTTTCGATAATGGGTCAAGAAGCATAAATATCTAAAGGCCAAAGGATCAATGTTTTTATTAATTGTTTCCGCTTCAAGGGTTAAAATATTACCTGTGCTTTTGGCCATCTTTTCTCCGTCGCCTAGATTAAGAAACTCGCCGTGTATCCAATAATTAAAAAATGGCTTTCCGGTAGCGGCTTCGGATTGGGCTATCTCATTAGTGTGGTGGATATTGATATGGTCAACGGCGCCGCAATGAATATCGAGCTGATCTTTCAAAAAATGCAAACTCATAGCCGAACATTCGATATGCCAACCAGGAAAACCCGTGCCCCAAGGCGAATCCCATTCCATTTGCCGTTGCGCGCCTTCGGGAGAAAATTTCCAGAGCGCAAAGTCGGTCGGATTTTTCTTTTCATTATTTATTTCAATTCGCGCGCCTTCTTTTAATTCATCTAATTTCAGATGGCTTAATTTATTATATTCGGGAAATTTGGCAGTATCAAAATAAACGCCGTCGGAAGTTATATAAGTAAAACCCTTGGCCTCCAAGGTTTTTATCAAATCAATTTGTTCTTGAATAAAATCGCTGGCCTTGCACCAAATATCGGGCGATAAAATATTTAAAAAAACCAAATCTTGCTCAAAGGCTTTAAGATAAAATTCGGCGATTTCAGCGGCGCTTTTATGCTCTCGTTCAGCCTGCGCTGTCAATTTATCATCGCCCATATCCCGATCGCCGGTTAAATGGCCGACATCGGTAATGTTCATAACGTGTTTTATTTTATAACCATCGTAAATCAAAACGCGTTTTAGAATATCCTCAAAAACATAGGTACGCAGATTGCCGATATGGGCAAAATTGTATACAGTCGGACCGCAAGTATACAAACCAACCGTTTCGCCAATCGGCTGAAACGGTTCTTTTTCGCGATGCAATGTATTATAAAGAGAAAGACTCATGACTTCAGTATAACATGCTTGAGCCACCTCAGGGATTCGGACCCTGGACCTACGGTTTACAAAACCGTTGCTCTACCAGCTGAGCTAAGGTGGCAATAGGCTGCAGAATAGCTTATTATGCGAATTACTTCAAGTCGCCCTCGGGAATCTTATCCAAATTTTGATCACTAATACCCAAAGCCAAACGACGGAAAATATCGACGATATTGTCTTTGGTAATCTGATGTCTTTGACCGGAAGCGTCAATATACCAGATTTTGCCTCGATCTTGAACGGCTAATAATAAGCGTCCCCGCAAGCGGCTGGGCAAACGGCGTAAATCAGCGTTATTAATACCAAGCGATAAACGACGGAAGATCTCCATAGCCTTATCCTTGCTTATTTCATAACGCAAATTAGTCATCGGATCAACATACCAAACTCTACCTCGATCTTGAACAGCCAAAAGCAATCGGCCGGATAAGCGCTGAGTCAAGCGACGATCGATATTGGGGCTAGCTGATGGGCCGGGAGTCGGATTTTGCTGCTCGGGACTTGGCGTCGGACTGGCCGGGCTGTCATCTCGAGTCGGGCTGTTTGTTTGTTCGGATGAACGATTCGGCGTGCTGATTATCGGACCGCCGCCTCCGCCGCCGGAGCTAACACTAACCTGTGGCCATGAAGTTCGAGCTGTATTGGTGGCAACATTAATCAAACCGATTAATCCGTCCTGCCAGCGGCCGACATACAAATTTCCGTCATTAAAAGTAATACCGGAAGGCGTGTGGCCGATGGTAATAATTGATGTTTCCATGTTCGTCGCCGGATTAATCGACCAAACAGTACCACTATCAAACATGACGGCATAAACCATTCCTTGACCGGAGGCAATTGCTCTCGGTCCGCCCGGAGCGCTGATTGTCGCCTCAGCCGCGCCGCTACCTATGTCTATTACCGCGATTGTGCCGGAGCGATAATTCGAGACATATAAATTGCCGTTATAATCGGTAACATCATAGGTTCCGAAATTTCCTGTCGGCATCAATATTGTGTTGCTTATAGTGTCGCTCGCCGAATCGATGACTGAAAGAGAATTTCCGCCCCCTCGATTGCTGTCTCCGAAGTTCGCAACATAAACATAGCTTCCATAGACATGCAATCCTCTTGGTTCAAGTCCAACGGCAATCGTGGTTGTTAGCGTGTTAGAGGCAGCGTCAATAACCGAAACGCTATTGGACAAAGAATTGGAAACATATATTTTACCGCCGCTTTGTGCCAAATACAGCGGACGAACGCCAACGGCAACCGTCGTTCCTACCGTATTAGTTGCGGTATTAATAACAGAAACCGTATTAGATCCGGAATTGGCAACATATAAATAAACAGTGCCGCCAACTCGAGCCGAACTCAAACCGACGGGTTCCGTACCGACTGCAATCGTCTCGAACAAACTGCCATCGCTTTTTTTAATCACTGAAACCGTATTAGCACCTCGATTGCTTACATATATGTACTCGACGCCATTGACAGTAATCGGTTCGGAGATTTCTTCGGGGTTGGTACCGACTGCGGCGCTCGCAAAAGATGTGATGGCAATATTTTTCGTATCGCCAAGATTGCGCTTTATTAACAATAACTCGGCATTTAATGAAGCCAAGGAAGACGATGTTGAATAAGCCGTTTTATCATTATTAAATATATCGCCCACCGAAGCGCTGGTTATCGCCGTGATAGATAAATCGGGGCTGGTTTCTCCCCTCTCAATAGTATAAGTGCCGCTCAAAGTAGCTCCGCTGACCGTTGACAGAGTCGCGCTGCCGCCGGAATTAAGGCTAACGGTCATTGTCGATCCGTTTTCCAAAGCGCGGGAAAAGGTGGCGGTTAAGGCAATGGTTTGCCCCGCAGTATAAGTACCGTTAGCGCTGGAAGAGGAAAAAGAAACAAGATTAGGCAAACGACTAGATAAAGTTTCCGTGTCCACAAAAACAATGCTTTGGTCATTTTGACAGGCGACAAATAATTTATTGCCACGAGAAGTCATGGCGCGTGGTCCAGCCGCAGCGGTTACGGTATCGACTACGCTATCGGTTTCCATATTAATTGCTGAAATAGATCCGCCGCTGTTATTGGCAACATATAAACGATTATCAATCGTATAAGTATCAATCGGAGCATCGCCAACATTAATTGTCGTGCTAACCGAATCGGTCGATGTATTAATAACTAATATTCTGTCATTTTGGCTATCAGCCACATAAAGTTTTGATCCAAAAGAAGCAGTATCACGAAGAATACCTCCTCCGACCGGCGAGATTGTCGAGCTGACCGTATTAGTTGTCGTGTCGATTGCCTTTATTTGAGATGAACCGTTAGGAACATATAATTTTGTTCCAACCAACAAACTATAGCTAGGTGTCGGTCCGACCGAAATTGTCGATAAAACTGTATTGGTTTTCGTGTCAATGACTGAAATACTTTGTCCGTTATAATTATTAACATACAACTTGTCTCCGACAGCCGTTGCACTACGAGGTTGAGCGCCAACTGAAATTGTGGCCGTTACCGTATCGGAGTTAGTGTCGATTACCGAAATAGAGTTGGAAACTCCATTAGCAACATAAACTTTATTGCCTAAAACGGTGGCACTAAAAGGAGAGGTGCCGACGGAAATCGTCGAACTCACGGTATCGTTTAAGAGGTTAACAACCGAAACATTGTTTGAGCTAAAATTTGGAATATATAATTTATTGCCGACGCGGACAATATTTTGCGGCGACGTGCCGAGATTTATGGTAGCGACAACGGCTTCAGTTTCTAAATTAATTTTCTTAAGAGTATTGCCTGACAAAGCGTAAACAAAGCTACCGATGTTTATTAGATCAAGGGAATTGCCTTGCACATTAACTATAGTCGAAACGGTGGCCGTTTGATCATTTAAGGTAGCCGCCGAACCAATCGGCGGAATCCGAAGCGGATTTAAGCCCGACGTATAATCAATACTTACAATATCGCTAGACAACAAGTTAGATGACAGATTCAAAGTTAATGTAACAGTTGTACCCGAAACCGTAACCTGCGTTACAGACACCGGCAAGCCGTTTACGGCAACGCTATAATCACCGCTAGAGGGAACCGAAGAAGCATCCAGCGTTTTATTATATGTCAAAGTTATGGTTTTAATTCGTCCGCTGGCCGTAGTCAGCGTCGGCACGGCATAAATAAAAGAACCGCCGTTCTCTTCCGTAAAACTGGTGGTTGCGTCATAGGTCGCGCCGCTTAGATCAACCTGTACGCCGTTCGCTACAATTGTCCACGGAAAGCGGCCTGAAGTAAAATTTCTTGAGGTTGAAATTGCTTGATTATAGCGCCGTATTGCCGTACCGTTAATTGTTCCATCGCCGCGATCGCCATTCTCGCTAAGATCACCAACAAAGGTTGCGTCGCCCCCGACGGTTCCGTTATTATTTGAAGAATCATTAAAAGTTGCGTTGCCAACTATTTCTCCCGCGTTAACGGAATCATGGTTGAAAGTCGCATTGCCGTTAACCGTCCCGGTACCGGCACATTGAATGCATGAACCGTTGAAATAATTTTCCGAACTATCGTTAAAAGTCGCATCGCCGGTAACTATGCCTTGATTGGTCGCTGTAAGGTTAAAAATAGCGTCGCCGTTAAACGTTGCATCAGCGCCGATATTCACCAAATCAATACTGAAATTAGGCAGCTGCATTGATTGGTTTAAATAGGAGGAATCATCCCAATAATTTCCCAAATCCATCGGACTCGTGCTCGAAGCATTATTGAAATAATAAGTATTGGTCAGCAGTCCGGTGAAGGTGCCGTTATTGATCCTTTGAAATGTCGTTGTATTATCATAAGTGGCGTTAGTGACATCAACAGCTCCGCCATCAGAAACCACGGTCCAGGCCGAATCAATAAATGAACGGTTAATAGAAATAATAGTCGTATAGCGACGGGTTTTGGTTCCGCTGACAATTCCGTTATTTTCACTTAGATCACCGTTGAAAGTCGCATTACCGGTCACTTCTCCGTTGTTTTCGGCAACGCCGTTAAAGGTAGCATGGCCGTCAAAAACAGCGCCGGCCGTAACATGAACTATATCAACTGAAAAATCAGGTAATTCTAAAGCCGGATCTGAAAAAGAATTATCATACCAATAATTTCCCAACTCGCTGGGATCGTAATTAACCGCGTTATTAAAATAATAAACCACCGGATCGGCTTGAACCGGATAACGGGCGAACAAAACTAAACCCAAAATTATAAAAAGACTGATAAGAAAACTTCGTTTCATACTATCTCTTAGCGCCTGAGTAAGCTATGGCCCTGACAATATTCCAAGCATTGGCTGTACGCGGAGAAGCGCCATATAACCAACGATAAGCTAAAATAGCTCTTTTCTCACTGATTAAATTTCGCTGGCTGGGCAATAAGCCATAAGCCATAACCATTAAGGCGTTTTGATCAACCGAGGAACTGCCGGGCGCACGTCCATATATTTTCTTAAATTGTCCGGCGGCGGCAGTTTCGGCGCTACTGCTTCTCTGACTTGGCCAACGACCATGAGCGATTTTCAAAAGATCCGAACAATCAGCTTCGGAGTCGGGCATTTTTTTGTATGCTTGAAAATATGAGTTGACCAGGCCGGCTCTTTCTCCCTCGCCCAATCCCTTCGTACTGTCCGTACCCTGAGAAATAAAGTTTAAAATTTTATTTTTATCTTCAATCGAAAGCGACTTGTCAGAATTAATAATTGAGGAATATTTTTTTTCAATATTTTTAAGTTCGCCTTCACTGGTCTGATTGAATTCATCAACCGCCACAACCCTAGATTCGGCGGAAATTATATCCAACAGCGTCAGCACCGGACTGATTACAATCGGCGTATTTTGAGTATTGGTATTCTGATTATTAACCGGCGTTTGATTTTGAGTATTGGTTGAGCCGCCGCTACTGCCGCCTCCGCCGCCTCCTCCTCCGCCGCCTCCGCCAGCAGGCGCAGGAGAAATAGTGAAATTCAATTTTGAACCGCTTATTAAATCCGAGTAATTGAAAGAAGTGTCTTGAGCAAAGGCCGCATAATGATAATTAACATTATTTGATAGACCAACATCCAAAAAAGAAATGTTAGTACCGCTATAAACCTGCGTACCGTCATTGACATCTGTCGGATAGGAACCGACTTTGCGGACTAAATAAGTTTTGAGAAAATCAGCGTCCGACGGATTTGTCCAATGCAAATTAGCTAAACCAAGAGACGTTACTGCTTGTAAATTCCTTACCTCTCCTGGCGCGATATTGTCGCGCGGATAGGTTGAAGCCTGAGCGACGCTTGAATAATTATAAGTTGTGTCATAAGCATAGACGGAATAATAATAGGTTGTTCCGTTTGCTAAGCCGGTGTCGGCATAACTCGTATCGGCTCCTTGATAAACCAGCGTGCCGTCGCTTGGGCTGCTTGGGTAAGAGTCGGTCTTGCGACGAACTATCGTACCTTGATAATCAACGTCCACCGGGTTTGTCCAAGTGAATTGAATTTGTTCGCTTGAAGGAACGGCCGCCAATCCGGTAACCGGTCCGGGATGAACATTATCCGCGATAACCATTAAGGGATCGCCGAGAACAGTCTGGGCAAAGCCCATTTTAGGCATGCTCATATAAGCCGCTTCAACCCAAGGATAACCAATGGCGTAAGCGGTCATCCAAATTTCTTCACGCGCCAAAGAACTGGTGTAGGGTTCATAAACATTGCCGATTCCGCCGCTACCGCCGATTGAAATCCATTCACCGATTTGCCCATGATAATGCTGATCGGCATTCTGCAAACCCCAGAGGTTAAAAGATTCCCAAGTCGACATTACGGCACCGTTCAACAAATCAAAATCCAAGTGGTTGGCGTTTACCGGATTATTGGAAACATAACCGTCACCCAAGTTATCTAGGTAACCAAAGGAAGAATAACCCATGATTGGATTAGCGCTCGTCGTAATATAAATTGATCCCGGATATGGATCATATATAACATTTTTATTAAAACTCAACAGTCTTGTTCTGGCTGAAATATAGTTGGCAAAATTCATGGTTGCCGAGGAATCAAGTACCCAATATCCGGAACTGCTCGTATTGGGCGCCGCGCCGCGGTCAATCATTGCCAAAGCGTCGCTAAGAGTATAGGCATCAAGTCTAGATACCAGATATTTCAAAGTAAAACCTTCGGTAGTAAAATGATCTAATTTAAAATGTGAATTTTCAGCAAAGGTCGGGTCGGCATTATAGTAAGCGTTGGTATGTCGAGTGGTTGATTTTATATTTTGAAACAACATGCTGATAGCCGCATCAACCGATACATAATTAACCGGACAGCTCGGCGCGCATCCAGGGTCTCCCCAAGGATCATGGAATCCCGGGTCGCCCATAACCTTCAAGGGCACGCCCTTAACCGTTACAATGATTTTAATAACATCATCGAGGTTGTTAGTGGTTAAATATGTTTCCAGCGGAGTTTTAATATTCGTATTAAACTGGTCCCAAGTGATTTCTTCGCTGGTCGGCATAGCCAAAGACGTCACGGTGACTCCGGGACGCTTTGATTGATAATATTGGGCGATTTGCTGACTGTCTTGTACCGTGTTGCTGTCGCTGTCGGTAACATAAGAAGAATTATAGACAACGAGCACTTCGGCCTCGGTCGGCATTGGCTGGTCAGTGGCCGCCTGCAGAAAAGTTTCAGAAGGCAAAACAAGACCTGTTAAAATAGCGGCGGTAAAAACCAAAAATCGGCCTACTTGAGGGGCGTATTTCATATTTTTAGTATAGCAATTCTACCGGTAGCTTCAACCCCTTTACTAAGAATTGACAAAAAGCATTAAAGATACTAATTTATAGGCATCAGAACATTGAAAAAGAGGTTTAAGAAATTGGTTAGTTTTCCTTGACCGAAACGGTAGTCAGGGAAAACTAACTAATTTTACTAATTAAACAAAAATAAAAAATGAGGAAAATATCACTTGTTTTATTTGCCTGCTTGTTGTTTATTATCTCCGGTAATGTAAATGGACAAACTACATACAAAGAAACAATGGGAACCGTGCCGGGGACGACATCGATAGCGAGCCACACTGGCTGGACTTATTATGGAATATTGAACTATTCAGGTACCGGTGACGTTAGATCCACAACACCATCTAACACTACCGATTATGCTGAAGCTTCTGGGGGAGCAAACGTTTTTCTGACCAACACGATTGGAAGAAACTTTGTTATTGCGGGAATTAATACGAATACTTTTACTGATTTTGATAAAATTTCATTTGGTGTTCATAAATCAACCACCGCAAGCAACGGCTCCGAACTAATTATTGAGTATTCTAACGATAATGGTTCATCATGGACAGTTATTACTAAACCAGATTTACCGACCGGTACGGGAACTTCAAAATGGTACTATATAACAACCTCCACTGTTACTTTCCCTACTGACACCAACTTAATTTTAAGATTCAGACAGAACGGTTCTACACCACAGTTTAGAATTGACGATGTAACTTTGGTGGGGAATGGTCCACTTCCAGTCACTCTATCTTTCTTCAACTCAACCGTAAGCAAGAATCAGGTTACGCTGAGATGGGAAACAACAATGGAATTGAACAATAAAGGATTTGAAGTTCTGCGCAAAAAAGCCGGACAGGAAGCTGAAGAAAGAGCCGCATTCATCAATGGAAAAAATACGGCGTCGGTATACAGTTTCACTGATGTCGGGCTTGTAAGCGGAAACTACGAATACAGGCTCAAGCAAATTGATTTCAACGGAAATTATGAATATTTCAATTTACCGCAGGTAATAATCGGCACTCCAAAGGAATTTGATATGCCGCAAAATTATCCGAACCCTTTTAACCCGGTAACAAAGATA
>DDTV01000023.1 GCA_002344425.1 Candidatus Falkowbacteria bacterium UBA2355 | reverse complement strand
AAGGCCAAACCTTTTATAAACAAGGTCAGGGAAGAAGGGGATTATTATATTGTCCATTTTAAGAAATTTGTCCGTCCTCTCTTCATTCCTAAAAGTTTTGGCCTGGCTTCTCTTTATCAGGTTATCTCGGAAATTTTTAAAGGAGACGATTGGCATTATTATGAGATTCCGGAAACCGAGATTAGAAAGGACGATATAGTGGTTGACTGCGGCGCCGCCGAAGGTTTGTTCAGTTTAAGTATTGTCGGACGATGCCAGCGCGTTTATGCGATTGAACCTTTGCCGGAATATGTCTGGGCCTTGGAAAAGACTTTTGAAAATATGAGCAATGTAGAAATTATCCCGGTCGCCTTGGGTGCGCAAAAGGGGCGCGTCTTTATGATGAATGACGGCATTCGAACTGAAATTTCAGAAACAGAAACCAATCTTTGCGTTCCCCTGGAAACGATTGATGAGTTATTTTTTAAACAAAATAAAGCGATTACATATCTTAAGGCCGACTTAGAGGGTTATGAATTGGAAATGCTTGCCGGAGCAAAAGAGACAATTAAGGCTAACCGGCCTCGGATAGCGATTACAACTTATCACAAAGCCGAGCACGCGGCGCAAATCGAGCGGTTCTTAAAACTTATCCATCCGGATTACAACATCAAAACCAAGGGCATTGAGGAACGGTCGGGAGCGCCGGTAATGTTGCATGCTTGGTAAACAAAACACCCGCCGAAAGGCGGGTGTTTTTTTAGGTTTATTTCTTTTCGGAAACAACCGAAACGACTTTGGCGGTTTTCAGGTGACCGGTAAAGCTCGGGACTTTGCGCGTCGAGAATTTAACGAGACCGGAAGCGACCGCATAGAGCGTATCGTCTTTACCGCGGCGAACGTTCTTGCCGACGTGATACTTGGTACCGCGCTGACGGACAAGAATTGAGCCCGCTTTGGCGACTTGGCCGTCCTGCAGTTTGACGCCGAGACGTTTGCTTTGACTGTCTCGGCCGAGGGCTGTAGAACCGCCGGCTTTCTTATGTGCCATAGAAGTGTTTAGAAGTTAAAATGAGAATATTATGAGTATAAACAAAAAACGACTGCCTGTCAATCCTCGCTGCCGAGCGGCTGGTATTCTTTTAAGCCGGCGGTTTTCGGAGTGATTCCGTGTTTTTTATTATAATTAGCTTGAATCTTTCGGCGCCGATTAGTGACATCAAGAGCGAGCCGCATAGCCGGCGTAATCTTATCGCCATACATGATGACCTTGCCTTCCTCATGGCGCGCCGCGCGACCGATAGTTTGGACCAAGGAGGTTTCATTGCGCAAAAAGCCGGCCATATCGGCATCGAGAATCGCCACCAAAGAAACCTCGGGCAAATCAAGGCCCTCGCGCAATAAGTTAATTCCGACCAAAACGTCATATTTGCCCGAGCGCAATTCTTTCAATATTTCGACGCGTTCAAGCGTATCGACTTCGCTATGGATATAATTGACCTTAATGCCTTCGTTTAAAAGATAATCGGTCAATTCTTCGGCCATTCGTTTGGTCAGAGTAGTGACAAGGACGCGTTGTTTTTTCCTGACTCGTATCTCGATTTCTTGAACTAAATCTTTAATTTGTCCTTCGCTCGGACGCACTTCGATTTCAGGATCAAGCAGGCCGGTCGGACGAATGATTTGTTCAACAACTTGTTTTGAATGGTTCAATTCATAAGCGCTCGGAGTCGCGCTGACATAAATGACTTGGTTGACTTTGGTTTTAAACTCTTCGTAAGTCAGCGGTCGATTATCCCGCGCGCTCGGCAAACGGAAGCCGAATTCGACGAGGGTGTCTTTGCGCGAGCGGTCGCCGGCGTGCATTCCGCGGATTTGCGGCAATGTAACATGCGACTCGTCGATAAACAATAGATAATCGTTGGGGAAAAAATCAATCAAAGTTTCCGGGGGAGAGCCCGGCTCCCTGCCTGACAGATGGCGTGAATAATTTTCAATCCCCGAGCAATAACCGACCTGACGTATCATTTCTAAATCATAGTTGGTTTTTCTTTCGAGCCGATCGGCTTCGGCAATTCTTCCCGCGGCGTGCAATTCTTTTAAGCGTTCTGTTAATTCACTTTCAATTGCGCCGATAGCTTCAGTCAGCTTCGGTTCAGTAGTCATAAAATGTTTGGCCGGCAGAATTGAAATGCGTTCCAATTCCTCGGCCGCTTCATCGTCCAATTCAGTAAGCCAAGCCGCGACCTTGGAGGGGGTTATATTAAAAATTTGAATTCTTTCGATTTGGTCACCGAAAAGGCCGAGTCGAACAATCGCTTCTCCGGTCGCCAAGTGGATATCGATACGGTCGCCGCGGACGCGGAATTGACCGCGAGAAAGTTGCGCGTCATCTCGGACATATTGGATTTTGATCAGCCGACGCAAAATTTCATTGCGTTTGATGACCTGTCCGACTTCAAAGCTCTGACTCAGGGCGATGTAATCGACTTTTTCACCCAATCCATAGATGCATGACACCGAAGCAATGATAATAACATCGCGGCGGTTCATTAAAGATTGCGTCGCGGCATGGCGCAGGCGGTCGATTTCTTCATTGATTGTCGCTTCCTTTTCTATATAAGTATCGGTTTGAGGAATATAAGCTTCGGGCTGGTAATAATCGTAATACGAAACAAAGTAGTGGACGGCTGAATCCGGGAAAAATTGTTTAAATTCGCTATATAGCTGAGCGGCCAAGGTTTTGTTATGGGAGATGATCAGAGTCGGTCTTTTGACCTCGGCTATAATATTGGCCATTGTAAAGGTTTTGCCTGAGCCGGTAACACCGAGCAGGGTTTGCTTGTCAAAACCCTTGGAAAGCCCGTTTACAAGCTTTTTTATAGCTTCCGGCTGGTCGCCAGTAGGCTTAAATGGAGAGAGGAGAGTAAACATAGTTGATTAACTATATCATTGCCCGAGAGCTCAGACAATGCATAAATATAGGGTATTTTTTTGAAAAATTGTAAAATTAATATAACATTTAATAGATATTTATTAAAATTTAGCTAATTTTAGTATATTTATATGATATAAAATTGCCTAGACTTGACAATATTTTGAATATAGTATATAATACAAGCAATAAACATAAGTTATTTAATAACAAAATAGGAGGTGATCATGGGTGATGGATGACGTTTTTCCGTAGCTGGACAGAGAAAAAGAAAGAGTATTAGCTCTGTCCAGCGCTATAGCGGACCAAACGTTATAAATTATCATGATTCCGACTATACAAAAAGCAGGAAGGAGGGTATCCCTGTGGGGGACAACTAAGCTAAAGCTTCACCATTTGGCAATAAAGCCAAGTGTAACCCAAAGGAAGATCCGATGCACAACTACATGGCGAATTCACTTTGTGCTTCTGGCTAATATGCCAATAGAAACAGAGTGATGCTTCAAGAGCAAGGGGAAGATAATCTTCCCCTTTTTTATATCCAATTATTATTTTCGTTGAGACCAAGCTAAATCAAAAAATGTTTTCATTGTATCAGCAAGTTCCTGATTTTCAATAATAATTCCGAATAATTCGCGCATTGAGACAAGCGCAATTTTATTTCCGTAAATAGTTATGTCACTTTTAATAGGGAAGTTTTTATAATCTAGATAAATACGATTTACATTACCTACCTTTTCCGTAACCTTTGGACTATCTTCGCCAAGAACGGCAATTGATTTTACTTCAAGTCCGACTTTGACGCGCTTATTAATATAATCATCGCGCTCTGCTTTAGTGAAAACTTTATCAAGATCGTAATAATAATAAATTACACGGAGTTGTTTGTCCGGAGTTTTTAGAAAAGTATTTCTGATAGCCAATAATCCCGCCTTTCCTTCGTAATAACTTACTTTAGGTTTTTTGTTTGAAAAATTGTAGATCGAATTTAAGTCAGGTAATAATGTTTTTAATTTTTCATGCCGGGCTTCAAGTTCAACTTTTTCTTTTTCTAAAATAAGTTCGAGTTGATCCGGTTCAACGGAAGTATAGTAGGTTCGTTTGCCCTTGATAAAAGTGCTGATTAGACCGCGGCTAATGAGACTTTCTAGGGCATCGTAGGTCGCAACGCGGTTAATGCCGGCTTTTTTAGCAATAGCTAAAACGCTTTCGCCGCCAAGCTCTAGGGCAGCTAAAAATACCCGGGCTTCTTTTTCGTCCAGGCCGAATTCTATAATTTGTTTATAGGTAATCATATATCCGTATTATAGCATAAAAGGCGAGTCATTTTTGACTCGCCTTTAAAACAATTAAGACTCGGGACTAGGAGGAATATAGTTGGCTTTTAGTTCAACTATTTTATTATAAACTTCGATCCATGTTCCCTCAAACGGTTCAATATGCGATTCAAGAGCGTCATTAGGCGCAAAGTCAGCAGTATTGTTGCCCCGGAAATGGATATATAGATATCCTTGATCTTCATCGGTAAAGTCAATGATATTGACGGAACCCTGAAATACAATCCCTTTGGCAGCGTCATGGTCGTCGATTTCCCAGAAATTGAAACCGATATCTTCTAAAGCCTGCCGCCAATCGGATCCGCGCTGCGCAATGTCATCCATAATCGCTTTGGCGCTTACTACGGCCGTATCATTCATAATCATTCCGATGACATTTTCCGGAAGCTTTTTAAGGCCGGCGATCAATTGCCTTGCCTCAACAAGATTAATAATGTCGCCGATACCCGGATAATCAGAAAGGATTTCAAAAATTTTTGTAAAACCGTCAAGCAATTTTCTCATGTCCGACTCTCCCTATATTTTTTTAATTTTCTTAGTTATTTTATTTTTCTGTTTCGCCGTTTTCGGCTCATCAGTTGAAGCTCTACACTTCAAGACAGAAGCCGATTAAAATAAATCGGCAGCGTATTCAGTTTCAGGTCGCTACACCTAGCCAGAGACTAAGCTACTGTGTTCACCTAGTTTTATTTGGGCTTTTCCTTGCGATCCAATATACTCTAGATTCTTATTCAAGTTTTCAGAGATACTCTTGAGTAAGTAAACGCGAGAGCATAGTATGCTTATAAGAAGATAAACTTCAGCTTCAATAGGCCGATCCTTCTTAATCGCTTTTCGGTTGTGCAGGCGGTATGAATGCGTTTTCAACCTAATTTGATCGCTTGAGAGATTTAAGATTTCTCCAGATTCTATATCGGAAAAAACTCTCATCTTCTCAATTTGTTTTTTTATTTTTTCGTTTATCAATGTTCTCTACTGAACCTCAACCTTAATTAATAATGGTTAAGATTCTGATAAAGAAGGGAAGTAAAAATTTCTTACTTCCCCTTTTTTCTCCGTTGCCAGAGAGGGGCACCGCTCCCATGCGATGTTTATTACCCGCTAGTTGTGCGCAGCTCAGCTCATCAGGCTGAGGGGAAAATTGGTCTTATTTATTTGTCCAATTTTCCTTCAATAAGGATTTGGGTAGCCAATGGGAATTGGGTCCAAATGATGTCCTTATTGTATTGCTCCGGATAGTCGCCGGACTCATTTTCTAGCTGTGAGTAATTACTTAGAAAACGACAATGTTTTGTTTTGGCTGTCTTCGGTTAAGAAGGCAACAATAATTGTTCCGTCTTTTTCTTCAGCCGATACAATCGTTTTTAGAAACAGGCTTGCATCACGCCATTCCGGACATCCGTCCCAGAATTTATTGTAATAAATTCTTGCTGGCTCTTTATCTTCTCTGAAGATATAAACCATAGAATAAGCGTTTTGATCAGTATGAACTGAGTATTCACGACAGAAAGCGACAATTAAAATATCGTTAAAAAATAACGAACTTTCATTGAAGATCCAATCATGAGTATCGCTATTCCATTTTTGACGGAAATCGCTAGCTTGCTGATTAAGAATTTCTTCTTTGGTCATTATTATATGAATTTGATTTAAAGAACTTTTCTCTACTGAACCTCGATTTCAGATTATTCTGACAATCAAGATTCCGATTAAGAGGGGAAGTGAAGTGTTTTCACTTCCCCATGAGAAACTTTCCTATTTCTAGGAGGCGAATTACGTTTCCTAGGCGTAATCCATTCTCTGCCCGGTCATTTGTTTGGCGATTTATTGGTTTACTACCCCGCCTTTAGGAGAAGGAGAATAGCAGTGTCCGATGTAAATCTGGAAGTTCAGCATCTGTGCTTCTTCCTGCGGATTATTATCCGCGCCTTCCCAATCGGTTGACCCCCGATAGTCCCAGCCTCAGAAGGCCGGAGTTTTGTCATCTAAACTCTTTAATCACACCGCGCCTGAACATTATTTCACGGTTTCTTAGCTCAAGCGTGGTATCGGGATATGGCAGTCGGCTGATTTTCCAGCCTGCTTCGTATATTGTTGCGTCGAAGTCATACATGAAGGTCAGTGTGTCTCCCGGTTGATATTTCACTGTATCAATATTTTCAAGATACAGGAATGAATTATCGGCCGCGAGTCGTACCTTGGCATGAGCCTTGGTGTTTAGATCATTTTCTTTTCCGCAACCTGAAACGAAAACCATAGCCACAATCACTAAAGATATTAGTATTGTTTTCATAATATCCGCCTCCGTGCGGTATTTTTATTTATTTATGTACACTCTCTACTGAACCTCGATTTCAGATTATTCTGACAATCAAGATTCCGATAAAGATGGGAAGTAGAAGTTTCTCTACTTCCCGGAACTTTTTCTCTGTCGCCAGAGAGAGGCAGCAACGTACGATCGTTACCGTTTTTACCTCGCCAGTTTTGGCATAGCTAGCTCCGGAGCTAGTATGTTCTTCAGCTTCGTATGTCTGAAGAATGAGCGGCTCTAAATTTATATTAGAGCTGGCGGAGTTTCTGAGTCAGGTAAATACTGCTCATACTAATCTCGCCATTTCTGCGCCTACCTAGTTCTCTTTTGCCGGGTGGTCGCCGGCACTACTTATGAAAAGAACTTTCTTATTCTTCTCTCCTCAGGCGATAGCGCATGGCAGGAGACTATTGGCTATCGCTTGAGGAGAGAAGGCAATATATTTTTATATTGCCGTTGAACAGTTTTGCCTGGTCTATGGCTGTTCTTACCTGTTTATTTTATGTCGGAGACAGCAGGTACCGACTTTGTATCTTTCCAACCTCAGGAAATCCCGAGGTCCTCGTTGAGGATTTGCATTGCCATATAGAGACTAGCTGCCTCAATGACATGCAATATCCCATTGACGAGGAATTCGTACTTATTCATTCCGCCTCCTTGGAATAATTAATTATCGAATGGTTTATCTGACTTCTTCAGGAGCAGGGCTATTGTTTATCGCCCTGCTCAATTGGTAGTTCCTCAAGTATTACTACTTGAAGGCCGATTTGCTCGGATAAAAATTCGGCAATCTCAGATTCTTCAAACCCTTGCGGATTATTGAATCTGACGGAACAATCTTTGCTCCAGGAGCCGACTTCGTAATTGATCTGCCTATCTCGCATTGAGAAGAGAACAGATTCAAAACGCCTGATACAAGTATTGCATATGCAATCCTTGGCAGTAATTTCCATAAACAGGTCAGTCTTGCGCCAATGAACTAGCCGTGGTTTTGACCAGCCGCTCACTGATACTCGGAAATCTTTATCCTGGAATCTATTGATTGATTCTTCGGGAATAATATGAATTGTTAATGAATCTCCCAATTTTTTCTCCTTTTTTATTTTTATTTATTCCTGAATCAGCAAATTTCTTTACTGGCTCGGGAATAAAGGCAAAATTGTTTTTGCCTTTAGGTTTTTAGGTACTTTTGGATTCTTTTTTGAAAGGAAAGAATTTAGCGTTGGAACTAATTAAGAAAACCTTTTTGTTTTTATACGGGAAATTTTTTCGGATTTTCCTCCATAGCTCCGATGACTATATGATTAGATCATTTTATTGAAGCGATTTTCTCTGGTCTATACCGCTTCATAAAATACCTGTTTATTTTTCGTCGGACACAGCAGGCACCGACTAGCGTTGGCTACGCAGCTTTTGGCTGCGTAGCAAGCGCTTTGGCTTCTGCCTTAGCTTTGGCTTTCGCCTCAGCTTCGGCAGCCAGTCTGTCAGCTTCCTTGCGGATACTGAGAAACTGGGCAGCCAAGGCGAGAATGTTTCTCGGCCCGCGCAGATCTTCAATCTGACGGGGAGAGAACCATACTCTCACATGATCGACCCCGCGTTTGGAGTCGAGCATGGTCTTAGCCATTGCTGGCGTAAGAATCTTGGCTACGATGACCACGCGTGCCAATTTGGTCACGCTGTGGCTTTTCGTAAAAGCCAGCGCCTGAGACCTGGAAATATCCAGAGCCTCCATCGCTGCAGCAATCGTTCCCTTAAAGAACAATTGCCCCTCGGATAAGGTTTTAGCCTTATTCGAAGTAACTGTGCTGCTCTTTGTTGCGGTTTCGATTGCTTTCATGGTTTTCTCCTTTTAATTTAATGGTTATTCTGAATCTTTAGAGGGAAAGACCCAGAATAACCATTAAATTGGGGGAGAGGGGCACGACAAGTCTTTTATGTTGTTGTTAAATTCCTTTTGATGTTTTGCAGATTAGCATAGCTTAAAATATTTGTCAAGTCCCTTTTACACTATTTTTACAAAATAAGTCAAAATTGGCTAAAATTAAATAAAATATTATACAAAAAAAGCATTAAAAATTGTAAATATTATAATCATAAAAAAATTAAATTTTACAAATTCAAGGTTCGGACCACTTTGACAGAGTGCTTTTTTTAGCGTAAACTTGAAAGACATATATGACTGAAAAGCCCCATTATATAGCTTTAGAAGGCCAGATTAGAGACTTTTGGCAAAGCTCTGAGACTTTTGAACAATCCGTTAATAAAGAAGCGCCGTCTGGTGAATATGTTTTTTACGACGGCCCTCCCTTTGCGACGGGAACGCCGCATTATGGACATATCGTGGCGTCTTTAATGAAAGACGTTGTACCGCGCTATTGGACCATGCGCGGTTTTAGAGTTGAAAGAAAATGGGGCTGGGATTGCCATGGCTTGCCGATTGAAAACATCGTTGAAAAAGAAATGGGCATTACCAATAAACGACAGATTGTCGAACTCGGCATTGATAAGTTCAATGAAGCTTGCCGTTCGAAGGTATTAAGTTATGTCGATGCTTGGAAGGAAATGGTGTCTAAGCTCGGCCGCTGGGTCGATATGGAAAACGATTATAAGACTTTGGATCCGGCCTTTATGGAATCGGTCTGGTGGGTCTTTAAACAATTGTACGATAAAGGTTTGGTATACGAAGGCTATCGTTCAATGTTTATTTGTCCGCGTTGCGAAACAACCTTGTCGCAAACCGAAGTAGCTGACGGTTATAAAGACATCAAAGATTTATCGGTGGTTGCGAAATTCGAATTAGCCGATGAGCCGGGAACATTTTTATTGGCTTGGACCACGACGCCTTGGACCTTGCCCGGCAACGTCGCTTTAGCGGTTAATCCGGAATTAGATTATATCAAGGTAAAAAAAGATAATGAGCTTTTGATTTTGTCAAAATCAGAACAGGAAAAAAAATCTCCCGACATTGAAGTTATTGCAACCTTGAAAGGCAAGGATTTGGTCGGCAAGTCATACAAGCCTTTGTTCGATTATTATTCGGCCGATGAAACATTGGCAAACCGCGAAAACGGTTGGAAAATTTATTCCGCCGATTTTGTGCTGGCCGAAGAGGGAACCGGTATTGTCCATATCGCGCCGGCCTTTGGCGAAGATGACATGGCTCTTGGCAAAGAAAAAAATCTGCCTTTTATTCAGCATGTCGGCATGGACGGAGTTATGAAAGCCGAGGTAAAGGATTTTGCCGGACGCCATGTTAAGCCGATTGAAGACGTAACCGCGACCGATGTTGAAATTATCAAATATTTGACGGCGAAAAATCTCTTGTTTGCCAAAGAGAAGTATGAACACAGTTATCCGCATTGCTGGCGCTGCGATACGCCTTTGATAAATTACGCGACCAGCTCCTGGTTCGTCGCCGTTTCAAAATTCAAAGACGCCATGCTTGAAACCGCCAAAGAAATAAATTGGTCGCCGGAGTATATCAAAGAAGGCCGTTTCGGAAACTGGCTTGAAGGCGCGCGCGATTGGTCGGTTTCGAGACAGCGTTTTTGGGCAAGCGTTATTCCTATGTGGCGCTCGGAAGACGCAACTGAAACAATGGTCTTCGGTTCGATTAAAGAACTGGAGGAGGCTTCGGGACAAAAAGTGACTGATTTGCATAAGCACATTGTTGATAAAATCACCTTTACTTCAAAAAGCGGAAAAGTAATGCGCCGCATTCCCGATGTGCTTGATACGTGGTTTGATTCCGGTTCAATGCCGTATGCGCAAATGCATTATCCTTTTGAAAACAAAGAACGCTTCGAAAATAATTTTCCCGCGGAATTTATCGCCGAAGGAATAGATCAGACGCGTTGCTGGTTTTATTATCTGCATGTTTTGGGTACGGCCTTGTATAACAAGCCGGCCTTTAAGAATGTTATTGTCAATGGAACGGTTTTAGCCGAAGACGGCAAGAAGATGTCGAAGCGGCTTAATAATTATCCTGATCCTAATGTGGTATTTGAAAAATACGGCGCCGATGCCTTGCGTGCCTATATGTTGTCAGCGCCGGTGATGCAGGCCGAGAATATGAATTTTTCCGAAAAGGGCGTTGAAGAAGCCTTGCGCAAAAATGTCATGTTGCTGTGGAACGTCTATTCTTTTTATCAAATGTACGCCACCGAAACCTCTGAAGAAAAGATTTTCTCGGTTAATGTTTTGGATAAGTGGATTATTGCTAAATTAAATCAATTGATTGAAACGGTGACGAAGTCGATGAATGAATATGATTTGCCGCGTTCAATGCGGCCGATTACCGAATTCATCGATGAATTTTCGACTTGGTATTTGCGCCGTTCGCGCGATCGTTTTAAAGTTGATCCCCGCCTACGCGAGGACAGGCGCGAAGATAAGCAGGCGGCTTTAGCTACGATGAAATTTGTATTTATAGAATTGGCCAAGGTTATGGCTCCCTTTATGCCTTTTACCGCCGAAGCATTATGGCAAAAAGCAAGCGGCTTTGAATTTGTTAATCCTAAAGCCAGCGTTCATCTTGAACATTGGCCGACCGCCAATACCGCTGATGAAGAAATTATCACACAGATGGGAACGGTTCGAAGGATAGTTGAGATGGGGCTTGCGGCGCGCGATGCGGCTAAGATGAAAATTCGTCAGCCTTTACAAAAAATCACTGTTTCAAGAATCAAACTAGATTCTAAAGAATTAATTGCCTTGATTACCGACGAACTGAATGTCAAAGAAGTTATATTCATTGACGGAGCGGAAGAAAAGGTTGAGTTAGACACGGCGATTACGCCGGAACTTGAACGCGAAGGCTTAAAACGCGAAGTTGTTCGTTTGATTAACGGTATGAGAAAGGAAAAAGGCTTGACGATTAAAGACCGAATTAGCTTGGCCTGGTCTTCGGATGATGAAGTGGTGAAACAAACAATGGAACAATACGTCGAAGATATTAAAGCCGATGTCTTGGCTGATACGCTTGTAATGGAAAAAGTGGAGGAGATGGTTGAGAATAAAGTAAATAATAAGGTTTTATTATTAAGTATTAACAAAGTCTAATCCACGTGTCATCCTGACGAATGTCAGGATCCATGATTCCGCAATTACTACGATATAATGGATCCTGAAACAAGTTCAGGACGACACAGGAAAAAATATATGGATATAACAATCAATTATTATGCGGTGCTCGCCTGCGGCGTCGCTGCAATGATTCTCGGTTTTGTTTGGTATGGACCTTTGTTCGGTAAAAAGTGGATGCACGTTATCGGCGCAACGTCTTTGGACGAAGCCAAACGCAAAGAAATGCAAAAACGCGCCGGCCCGCTTTATGTTGTGACTTTTATTCTTGCGCTCTTTCAAGCTTGGGTTTTAGCCTATTATATCAAAGGCTGGACCGATGCCAGCGGCGTGGAAAACGCGCTCTGGATTTGGGCGGCCTTCCTCATCCCGACCGTCGCGGCCGGAGCTATGTGGAACAATGATTCAAGCAAAGTCTCCTGGGCTCGTTTCTTAATCCAGGCCGGCTATTATTTGGTCTTGTTTGTAATTTTCGGTTTGATTTTAGGAAATTGGAAATAATTAACTGTGTCATTCCCCGGCTTGACCGGGGAATCTAAAGATCCCCCGCCTACGCGGGGGATGACAAAATAGTTTATTCACTAACAAAATTATATGGGAACATGGATTATTATCGCTATTATCGCTCTTTTGATTTTGATTGTTATCGGCTTATACAACAGCTTGATTCGCTTAAAGAATCGCGTTGATGAAGCCTGGGCCGATATTGATGTGCAATTAAAGCGTCGTCATGACCTTATTCCTAACCTCGTTGAAACGGTTAAGGGTTATGCTGCGCATGAACAGGGAACATTAGATAAAGTAATTCAGGCTCGTAACGCCGCGATGAGCGCGCAGAATTCCGGCAATCGTCAAGAACTAGAAAAAGCCGAAAATATGCTTTCTTCAACCTTGAAGAGCATCTTTGCTTTGTCCGAAGCTTATCCAGATCTAAAAGCCAACACTAATTTCTTAGAACTACAACGCGAACTTTCCGATACTGAAAACAAGATTCAAGCTTCACGTCGCTTCTACAACACCAATGTCCGCGACTTCAATACGAAACTTGAAGTATTCCCGACCAATATGATCGGCAACATGCTCGGCTTTAAATCACGTGAATTCTTTGAAGCAGCGGCGGAAGAGAAGGAGAATGTGAAAGTTTCATTTTAATTTAATGAAAACTCAAAAAGAATATATCCAAGATGTTCTAATAGGAGAGATTGGGGATATTGTTCAGCGCCATGCTTTTTTATCATTTACACTCATGGCATCAGCCATTGAATTATTGGGTAATTGTATAGATAATGATGGTCTTTTTAGAAGGTATACAAGTGAAAAAAGATTTCGTGATGCAATTGATAAACTATTCCCAGCAGAATATAAGAAATATAATTCAAAAAATTCTACGCATGATCTTTATACCGAATTGAGATGCGGGGTTAATCATATGACTACGCCTAACCCTAAAATTGGTTTTAGTGAAAGAAAGAATGGAGCGACTAATTTGTCCATTAATCCAGAAAGCAGGCTTGTATTAGTAGCTGAAGATTTTTATGATGATTTTAAGTTAGCGTGTGAAAAAGTTATTCAGATGCTAGATGACGGTTTGATTCAACCAAAATTTAACTTAGGTCCATTTTAATTATGCCTTCACTGTATACCCACATCGATTCAAATAAAAGAAAAACATGGTTGTTGATGACAATCTTCTTTGTTGCTGTTATTTTGATCGGTTGGGTATTTTCGCAAGCCATGCAGGAGCCTGGGATTTTGTATATTGCGGTTGGCTTTAGTATGATCTCGAGTTTCATTTCTTATTGGTGGAGCGACAAAATTGTTTTATCAATGAGCAGTGCTCATTTATTAAAGATGGAAGAGAATAGGGAACTGTATAGATTAGTAGAAAATTTGTGCATCACGGCCGGTTTACCGGTTCCAAAAATTTATATTATTGATGATACGGCGCCTAACGCCTTTGCTACGGGACGAGACCCGAAGCACGCGGCAATCGCCCTGACCACGGGTATTATTCAAAAATTGGATAAGGTTGAATTGGAAGGAGTTATTGCGCACGAATTATCGCACATCGGGAACCGCGATATTTTAGTCGCAACGATCGCGACCGTTATGGTCGGCGTGGTTGTCCTGCTTGCCGATTTCTTTATGCGTTTTTCTCTCTTCGGCCATCGCCGCTCTTCTTCTGACAGCCGCGAAGCCAATCAGCTTCAACTCGTCGTAACAATTGTTGCTATAATTCTGGCGATTTTAGCGCCGATTTTTGCGACCCTGTTGCAACTAGCGATTTCTAGAAAACGCGAATTTTTGGCTGATGCCGACGGCGCAATGCTGACCCGTTATCCCGAAGGTTTGGCTTCGGCTTTGGAAAAAATTTCCCGCGATCATGAGCCTTTGGAAGTTGCGAACCGCGCGACCGCGCATTTGTATTTCGCTTCGCCTTTTAAAGAAGACGCGGGCGAGAAAGTCGGTTTTTGGACAAAGGCCTTTATGACCCATCCGCCCGTAACCGAGCGTATCGCCGCCTTGCGGGGGATTGAGGTAAAATAATATGAAATACAATAAGCTGGTCAGAGATAAGATTCCCGAGTATATTAAAAGCAAAGGTGAAACGGTGGTAACTCATATTGCCGATGAAGTTGAGTACTGGTCAAAGCTAAAAGAGAAATTAAAAGAAGAAGTCGAGGAATTTTTAAAAGATGAGAATAAGGAAGAGATGGCTGATATTTTCGAAGTCATTACGGCAATTTTGGAAGCTAAGGAATGGAAATTAGACGATGTTATTGAAATCCAAAAACAGAAAAGAGAAGAACGCGGCGCTTTTAAGGCGAGAATTATTTTAGAAGAAGCTTAGAAGAAAACAATATGAAACCCGAACTAATTTCATTAGAACAAGATTCGTCTCATAATATCTACGAAATATATAATAATTTCAAAGCTGAAGAGCCGTTTTACAGCGGCGCCTGTTTGGCAGGGCTTGATACTCCCGAAGCTTGGGAAATTAGATTATATTTACTGGGTCATTCCAAAGACGGTCGCCGCGGCGTCGCCCAAGGTTTAGCGGGAATTAGAACGGAGAAAGCTTATGAATTGCGCGTTAACTTATTGGAAGACGCGCCGGAGTCCGTCGCCCGCAGTCTTGCTGGTGACGATAGCGAAATTGCTTGGCAATTGCGTCAAAAAATAAAAGAACGACTTGATGAAGCCGGCGTCGCCAATGGTTTGGCGGAAAGCATTGCAAATATCGATACGCCACGCGCCTGGGAATTACGCAATGAATTATTAAAGGACAGACAAGCAATTTCAAGTATTTTAGAAGGTTTGGCTGGTGTTAATAGTGAAGCGGCATGGAAAATACGGGCGGATTATGTTAATGAATACCCAGCTTTTGTCGCCGGCAGTTTAATCGGTTTATCCGGCCAACGCGTCGAAGCGATGCGCAAACAAATCGCCTCACTGGACGAGCAGGCTGTACTTATGAGTTATACAGGCTCTAATGAACCTAAGGCTTGGGAGTTGAGGGATAAATTTTTGAATATTAATCCATTTTTTGTTGGTACCAGCTTGGCAGGAATTGATAATAAAAAAGCTAATGAAACTCGTGAGAGACTTATAAATATGCTGACATTAAATACAGGAGAAGCTTATAATAAAGTTAGAAAAGGTATTTTACAGGGTCTTCATTCAAATTATATTTTTGAATCATTAAAGACGGCTGCTTAAAAATATGCTTTCATACATCAAAGGTACAATCATCGCAAAAATTAAAGACGATCTTGTTGTTAGGACGGGGGAGTTGGGTTACCGAATTACGGTCACTCCGGCGGTTTTAGCCGAAGCTCAACCGGGGACAGATATTGAATTGTTTTTGCACGAAGCCGCCCGTGAAAATGCGATTGAACATTACGGCATGAAATCGCTTGATGAACTTGATTTGTTCGAATCGCTTTTATCAGTCTCCGGCGTCGGACCGAAATCGGCTCTGGCTTTTTTGAGTTTATCTTCGACACCCGCCTTGCGTTCCGCGATTGCCCGCGGCGACGCCGACATGCTAACGCAAGTCTCGGGTATCGGTCGTAAGACGGCGGAGCGGGTAATTTTAGAATTAAAAAACAAAGTCGGCGATATTAACGTCAGCGGTTCGGAAGTCGGGGGATCGGATGAAGTTCAGGCCTTGATCGCACTAGGTTATCCGGCTAGTCAGGCCCGCGACGCCCTGTCCCGCGTTGACGCGTCGATAACCGACAGCGGACAAAGAATTAAAGAAGCTTTAAAACATATTTAAACCTATGAAAGTAGAAAAAAAAGCTTGGCCGGAATATTTTCAAGCCATTATAGACGGCAAAAAACACTTTGATCTTCGTTTGGATGAATTCGAAATAGGCGAAGGCGACACTCTTTGGCTTAGAGAATTCAATCCGGCAACGCAAAAGTATACCGGACGCGAGTTGGAAAAAAAAGTTAGCTATGTAGTCAAAGTCAAGCTCGATAAACTTTTTTGGTCGCAAGAAGAAATTATGGAAAAGGGCTTGGTCGTAATTTCTTTGGAATAAGATGCAAATCAGCGAAGAAACTATCAGCGAACATAATTTAGCCAAACTCGACGCTTACGCGGCGTCTTGCTCGCCCTGCCAATTTTTGCAAGGTTCCGCGTGGCTTAAATTTCAAGAACGGGTCGGCCATAAGCCGCATCTGTTTTGTTTTGAGACAGGGGAAAGGAAAATATATTTTTCCGCCTTTGAACACATTCTGCCTTTGAATAAAGTTTATT
>DDTV01000028.1 GCA_002344425.1 Candidatus Falkowbacteria bacterium UBA2355 | reverse complement strand
GTCCCTTGGCGCCAACAACTAAAGTAAATTTTCTAAAACCTATTTCTTTAAATAAATCGCGGAGCTCTCCTATTGTATATTCTTTTAGGTGAAAGCCGGTAGCTTCATCGTCAAAGAATTTTGAAATATCATGCGGACCGGAAAGACGATTAGGGGTACGGCAAAAGTATGAACCTTGTGCTTTGAGAGCTTGATAGATGTTTACCAACTGATCCTTGGCATCTTCGGGATGTAGGTGTTCCATTAATTGATTCGAGTAGACAAAATCTACACTGGCCGGAGGTAAAGGAATATCCGTTCCGTCCGAAATTATAAGTTCGAAATTTTTTGGCGGATTTGATTTTTTAGTTACCTCATTTGATACATCGACAGCATAGACCTGTTTGACATAAGCACTGACAGCGAAGGCAAAGATGCAATTACCTGGTCCGACTTCTAAAAAAACCGTTTCCTTATTAAGATACGGCTTAAGCATCTTCAAGTCACTTGATAATTTTTCCTTGGAAGTTTTTATTGTCAGTGGCAGAAGGTAGGGGACTTTCGAGTAAATTTCATCATAAACTTCGTTATAAAGATTTTTGCGTTCGGCCTTGGTTGACTTTCGCAATTTATCGGATAATCTGCGTTCGAGTTCGTAATGCTCTCGATAATCTCGAGCTGAAGGTTTCATATACGGCAAATGTTTTATTGAAAGTGTTTGGCCTCAACTCTAAATATTTTTTTACCGGCTAAGAAATAAACCATCCGATTCTTTTGGTCAATCGTCATGCCATTTAGATTTTCAAGCGCCGCATCAGCGTATTGTGCCAGATATTTGCCGTTTTTATTGTAAATAAGCAAGCGTTTATTGGCGGGATCTAAAACATAGAGAAAATCCAAGTCGGGGGAAACTGAAATTTTAGTCGGGTTTTGAAGAACCGGATTGACTTCATCCAGTGTTATAGCCTCGCGACGCCCGCCGGAGAACTTGCTTATCGTTCCGTTTTCAATGGCAAAGATTCTGCCGTCAATCGCCAGCGAAGTAAAGGTACCGAGCGTTGTGTCTTCTCTTAACCAGTTTGAACGGCCTGAGAAAACATTGTTGCGCGCGTCAAAATTAAAGCGATAGATACTGGATCCACCGGCCGCGTATAAACGATTATTGTAAACAGCGGCGGCTTCTATAATTGCCGGCGGGTTATCAATGCCAAAACTTGAGAATTGGCCATTCTCGGATTTATATCCAAGGACCTGGGTTTGGCCGATATAATATTCGCTCGGGTCGTCGACTGAAGCGCCAACCAAAGGCGCTTCCGGAAAACTGTCGTTAGTTGCGGTTTCAAAGGTTTTTTCTTCGGCTTTGATTTTCCAAACGCTTTTGGCGCGAGCAGAAATCGCGAATACAGAACCGTTGTCCGATAATAACATTTCAGCTTCCTCCGGCAATTCAAGCAGGGGAGCAGGGTCGCTCAGTCTGACTATGTTGTATATCGAATCAAGACGGCTTTCATAGCGTTTTTTGAAATCCGCCTGAATGGTTTTTTCGGACTGGCTTCGCTTCGGCAAGGAGTCGACCAAGGCGGCCATTTCTCCAAGAATTTGACCGGCGCCTTCGCGGTTATTATAAAGCAAAGCGGCTTCTAATTGGTTTTCTTTTTGCGTGAACTGAGCGCTTACCTGCGCCAGTTGTTCTTCTTTGGCTCGTCGCCGATCGGAAATACCGGAGTAAACCAGATTACCGAGTAAAGCTACGACAGACAAACCGATTACTATAACCAAGGTTTTGTGTTTGGGATTCAGATTGTTAAAGCGATCAATTAATCCGACGCTAGTTCTGATTAAGTCTCGCAGCTGACGTTTTAAGGTTAGCTTCAACTCGGAACGCTTCTCGCGGTCGCTCGCTAAACTGAATAAGTTGCGCGCGCCGCCAATGATTAAAGAAAAAATTCCCGCGCCAATCGCCGCAATCGTGTGGCTGATTTTGGAAAAAGTTCTTGAAAAATCAAAACGTTCTTTGCTGATGTTGAGCTGTCTTGCCTTATCGTTGGCATAAGCTTTCAAACCGGCAGAAGCTGGCCGAAGTTTAGCTACCCATTTTCTGACATTGACAAAACCGGAAGGACTTAAAAGCTGTTCGGTTTTTTCTTGCGTCAGGTTCAATTGGTTGACGGATGAACGACCGTAGCCCAGAGGACGAGTGCCGGGCAAACCCATTGTCGCCGCTGGAGCGGCAAAGGCGTCATGTTCGCCGGTAGTATTCTTTATAATCAATCCGAAGAAGGGGACAAAGGAATTGGTTTGTTCGAGATTATTCTTCATTTGTTCGGCGGCGCCGGAGGGAGGCAGAGTTGTTACAATATCGACTATTTGTTTCTTGCTCAAATATTCAAATAAAGATTGGTTGGCAAAAAAGAAATAACCGTGGCTTGGGACGGCGCCCGCAATCAAGTTGGTAAAAAATTTATTGCTTTGGGCTATCTCTTGCGTGGGATCAGTGGTCTTTTCGCTGATATCAACCAGGCTGTAATCGGCCAAGAGTTCGCCTTTTTTATTTTTTGGCCGATAGAAAAGCAGAGCCTTGCTCTCTCCGGTCTGAGCAAAAAATAGTTTATTGCCGTGAATAATGCCAATAACGGCATTAAGCGCCCCGGGTTTTAAGCGAATTTTTTCCTGTTCGATATATGCCCCCAAGTCCTTATTCAGCTTGGCAATGGAATTTTCAAAAATTATTTCCGGTTTAAGATTAGGCAGGCGGTCGCGCAAAATAAGCGCTTCGCTTTCATAATAATGTTCGTAGGCTTTGTTGATTATAAAATCGATCAGCCGGCTGTCTTCATTGCGCTCCAATTCTACTTCTATTAAAAGAAAAAGACGGCCGACGAGCATTTCATCCTCAGCTGATGGCTGACTGACAAAAACGTGGCTTATGATATTTGATTTTTGGCTTGGATTAACGGTTAAGGGAGCTATTTTATAACTCATAGAATCGGTCTTGGTGTTTGACGGTTGAATGATACTAGTATACTATGAAAAGCACTAATAATCAAAAAAATCAAGCCTTTTCCTTATTTATGTTGGCTAAACTCTTCGGCTCGGTCGCCCGGGTCAAAATTCTCAAACTTTTTCTCTTGAATCCGGACAATTCGTATTATATCCGACAAGTTTCAAGGCATTTAAATCTCCAGCTCAACGCCGTACGTCGCGAACTTGAAAATCTGGAAACCATCGGTTTATTGGCGAGCCATCAGGGTAAAGAAGAGGATCATGACGGTGGCCGGACTGACCGGAAATTTTATCAAGCAGATCGGAAGAGC
>DDTV01000031.1 GCA_002344425.1 Candidatus Falkowbacteria bacterium UBA2355 | reverse complement strand
ATTTCATTCAAAAAGGAAATTCTCAAATCAAGGCATTTCAGAGAAGCTTTACAGCTGCAGTACTCCCTTAAGGTTTATTATCTTAAAGCGGACAATCTAATGATTGTCCATCTTGAGAAGAGCGGTAAAATTGTTTATTATGCCGAACATCGCTCAGTTTTCGCGGCGCTTGAACTGTTGGAAAAGAAATTTGAAGACAGGGATATGGGGCATGAGGAATATTGCCCTAATACGAAATTGAAACAGCCGTCATTAAAGGAAATTGTTATTGCTAAGTATCTTGAAAAAGGCGGTCAGCTTAAAATGAGCGGCGGACAATTCATTTTATGTTTAAGTGAGGGTCCGAAAGGATTGCCGGCGCATATTATCGCCGCTGTTAAAAAGGCTTTGAAAGATTTTTTCTTTAAGGCCGAACCGGTGATTTATGCACAAACCGGTTAGATAAAAATATTTTTGCAACAAAAAAGCGTATCTGAATAAGATACGCTTTTCTTTTTATTGGGGTTTATCGAAATATTCGGAAACGACGATCATCATTATTATCTTCTTCTCTTTCGTTTTCCTGTTCGATCTCGGTTTCAATTTCTACTTCGCCATTGTCTTTTACCTCAACTTTAGTTTCGGTTGATGTTGACGGGGAAGCTGTCGTTGAAGCCGGCTGATCGTCGGAAGTTTCATCTTTTCCTTCATCACTTTCAACTTTTAATTTTAGATCGCCGCGTTCTCTTTTAAATTCTACTTTTAAGCGGGATTTTGTAGCGCGATTTTTTAATCTTTCAATTGCGCTGTCAACTGATTTCACAGCTTCAGTATTGCCCTTGGCTTCAAGATCGGCGCGTACCGTATCAAGCACATTCAAGGCGGTTTCGACTTTGACCGCGGTTTCGCTCTCGGCTGATTTGCTGCGGTCTTCAAGTCGGGCTCTTATCTCGGATTTTTCTTCCGCCTCGGCTTTGGCACGCAAGCGATTCAGTTCTTCAAGTCTTTCAGAGGCCTGTCGAGCTTCGATAGTGGCTTTCGTTTCGCTGGACGCGGCCAAACGCAATTCAAGTTTTTCAGCAGCTAATTTAACAGGGTGGAGTACATCGCCAGGCATGGAAGTTTCGGTGGCAAAGGCCGCCGTGCCGGCTATTAAAATAGAGACCATTGTTGCAATAAAAGTCGTCATAGGTTTAAGAGAATAAGAACCCCAGAGAAATCTTTTTTCAACAGTAGCCGACTCTAAGCCTTCTTGAGCTATTTGTTCAAGTAGTTGTGATTTCAGAGCCGCTTGTCTAAGCGGATGAAGTTGATTGTTGCGCTCGAAGGCTTTAAGAGCCTCCATGGCTTTGTTATATTTCGTAGGGTTCATCGCTTTGTATAACCAATAAATTAAGTTTTTTTAACGCTCGATGTTGAGCAACTCTAACCGCCAAGGCGGTTTTTCCCATAATCTTGGCTGTTTCATCAACGGAAAATTCTTGTATAAAGCGCAGCTCAAGCACTTGCCGATAGGTCGGGGCAAGTTGGTTCATAGTCGTGCGCAAGCGTTCAATGTCAAAGGCTTTGGCCGTCGCTTCATGAGTATCATCCGAACTGGATAGATTGTAATAATTTTCTATGGTGTCCGGCGTCGGTCGCCTTTGCAAAGTGCGATAATGGTCGTTGACCAAATTGCGGGCTATTTTGTAGAGCCAAGCTTTAAAGTTCAGATTTTCAAGGGAGAGTTTCGGCAAAGCCTGCCAGGCCTTGAAGAAGGTCTCCTGTAAAATATCTTCGGCCTGTTCCCGAGTCGCCGTTTTTAAGCTGATAAAGCGAAAAATCGGGCTGGCATAAATATCGTACAGTTCGCCGAAGGCTGCCTGTTCGCGGTTTTTAGCTCGAGCGATAATGGGAAGTACCTCTTTGGGATCCATACCGGGGTACGCTTTATATAACGCCAAAGGCATTATTTCGTTTCGGTTAGTATAGTAAAATATGACCTTTTTGGCAAATTAAAAAAGGGTTCAATTCTGAACCCTTTTAAAATAGTCTTAGCCGGATTTATTTTTTACTGGAGCGTATATATTCATCCAGTTGTGCCGGACTGACATTGAGATCAAATGTGCTTTCATCAGCTTCTAATGGCAGTTCAATCGGATTTATCCAAAAATTGAATGAGCCATCACCGTCTCTATCAAGCAGATATTTTTTATCTATCTTACCCGCTTCTACGAAATCTTTACCTGGTAGCCAAGCGTTCATTTCTGAATTCAAATATAAACAAAGTTCTATTTTTGTTTCAACATTATATCTGGGCAATCTTTTGTTTTTTGTAGCCTTAGGAATAAAGAGCCAACCGATATAACCGTTGTATTCAGCTAACTGAGTGTTGCCTTCTGTGACTTTCCAGTCAATGCCTTCAAAGCTTACGTTTGGCCTGTCATTGTAATTACTGCCGCTTAAAGATGCGAAATATTCCCAATAATTATATTCGGTGAATATATATCGGTAAGCGGTTAAGATTATGCTGTTCCATTGTCCCGGAGGCGGAGGAACATAACCTGTGCTTATTTTTTCCGTGAGGCTATCGGTCGTCGGCTGGGTACTTTCCAAGCCGACTTCCTGGCTTTCTTCCTGGCAATGGACATCATTTGTGTTTAGCAAAGACAGTCCCAGTGCAAGAAAAAATAAAATGAATAATTTATGTAGTTTCATTTTCTCTTTCGGCTTCCTTTCAAGCCGTATATTTTGTTTTTAAATGTTCAATTTTTTGGGATTTTTTATCCTACAATATAAGACCTTTTATGTCAATAGCAGTAGGCAACTATTGACAATATGATAAATATATATTATTTTAAAAAATTAAAACGTACATTAATAAAATCAAATAAATCGCCCAAAGAGGCGTAGGAGATTAAAATGGATAATTATTTGCCTAAAATAGATTATTTAATCAAATATGCAAATTTATTGGTCAATTTTTGCTTGAACAATGGCAGGGGAATACAAAAGGGCGAATGCGCCTTGGTTATTGGTCTTGAAATTAACAGACCTTTATATGTTGAAGTATGCAAAGCCATTTGGCGTTCGGGCGGACATGTTATTCATGACTTCAGGCCCAATGGAATCAATGTGGCAATGCTTGAAAGTTCCGAGCTTGAGAGTTTGTCTTTTTATCCCAAGGCAATGCAGGACGGAATAGTCGAAGCAATGAATCATATTATTCATATTTCAGGCCCATCAAAAATGAGAGCCTTTCAGGGTATAGATCAAAATAAGATTGCCGCTTTGGCCGAAGCCAATAATTATATTAACAGCTTGCTTGGCAAAAAGAGCAATGAAGGCAAACTAAGCGGCACGATGTGTCTTTATCCAACCCCGGCTATGGCCGCAGAAGTTGGTATGGATTATGAAGATTACTGGCAGGAAGTTATCAAGGCTTTGTTCCTGGATAAGCCCGATCCGATTGCCGAATGGAAAAAGGTCAGAGCGCAAATCGCCGCCCAACGTGATAAATTGAACGCTTTGGAAATAAAACAACTCGTAGTCAGCCTTGATGGCTGCGAATTAAAATTGGATATCGGCGCCGATCGCCAATGGATTATGTCCGAAGGTTCCAATATGCCCAGTTTTGAATTGTATATAACTCCCGACTGGAGAGGCACTAAGGGAACAATCCGCTTTAATGAACCGGTTTATTGGCGCGGTGATGTTATTAAGAATGCAGAGCTGACTTTTAAGGATGGAGTCGTTACTAGCTTCAATGCGCAAGAAGGACGGCATCTTCTGGAAAAAATCATCTCTTATGAAAACGGCGATAAGATTGGAGAATTCTCTTTGACCCAAGGCGGCATTTCACCGATAACAAAATTAATGGGTTCAACTTTGTTTGATGAAAACAGGGGAGGGCCAAACGGAAATATGCATATTGCGCTCGGCGGATCTTATCGTGAATCCTTCCGCGGATCGGTCAAGCCGCAAAGCGATGAAGAATGGTTCAAGCTCGGTTTCAATTTCTGCAAAATGGTTCATGTTGATATAGTTAACACAGAGCCTAAGAAAATTGAGGCTATTTTAACCGATGGGAGGGTGTTGATAATTTATGAAAATGGGAAGTTTACTCTTTAAAATTTATTAGCTTTTTAAGCCATCGATAAGATTCGATGGCTTTTTTATATGAAACAAAGCAGAAGGTCTCCCGTTATTAGTTTTGCACGGCCGTGCTTATAGAAATTATGGCTTTTTATTATTAAGCTAAACATATGCCTGCACTTAACAAAGCATCAAATAAAGGTTGGTGGATAGCCGGTGCGGTCTTGGTGGCATTGATAATCGGTGCAATTTTCTGGTATATGCCGAGTGATAATTCAGAGATTGAAGAGGCCAACAATTTAAATGAGTTGCCAGTTGCCGAAGATACCGTGGAAAATTCGGAGCAGAATTCAACCGCTCCCGCGCAAACCGTTGCTCAACCGAGGCAAAACAAACCCACTGTCAGTGGCTCTTATGAAGCGATGATTGAAAGTTATGCTTATCGTATTCAGTTTGTAGAGTGCCATGGTACTGCGACTTATCCCGGCATGGGAACACTTATTGTTAAAAAGAATGTTAAGTTCATGCTTGATAACCGTGATAAAGAAGCACACACCTTTGCCTTTGCGGGACAAAGCCATCGCGTTGGCGGATTGGGATGGTTGATCGCCAGCGTTGATAAGGCCGGTACTTATAATATTACTTGTGACGGGGGCGGCGCCGCGACATTGACGATTGAAGATTAAGAAAGTATACTGAGATAATAATTTATCTCGACTCAAATGCACGACGCAGCCATTTCAATTAAAAATTTAACTAAATCATTTAAGGACCTACAAGTTCTTAAGGGGATTGATTTAACTGTTGCTAGGGGCACTGTGCTTGGTTTATTGGGTCCGAACGGGGCGGGCAAAACAACGACAGTGCGGATTTTGAGTACACTACTGCAGCCTGATGGAGGGGAAATTTCAGTCAACGGTTATAACGTCGTCACCCAGGCCGATGATGTGCGACACAGCATAGGTTTAACGGGACAGTACGCCGCAGTTGATGAATATCTGAGCGGGCGTGAGAATTTGATTATGATGGGCCGTCTATATCATCTCGGTGGTGAAGCTAGCAAAGCTCGTGCCGAAGAATTGCTTGAGCAGTTCGATTTAGTCCAAGCGGCTGATCGTCCTGCTAAAACTTACTCGGGAGGTATGCGTAGGCGTTTAGACCTAGCATTGAGTCTCGTTGCTACTCCGCCGATTATCTTCCTTGATGAACCTACGACCGGACTTGATCCGCGTAGCCGTTTATTGATGTGGGATATTGTCAGTAGTTTAAAAAAATCCGGCTCCACAATTTTATTAACGACTCAATATCTCGAAGAAGCCGATCGCCTCGCCGACCGCATTGCTGTAATTGATCGCGGCATCGTAATTGCCGAAGGAACGGCTGACGAGCTTAAAGATCGGGTCGGCAAAGAAAGGCTCGAGATAAGTTTTAATACTGAAAATGATTTTATCAAAGCCCTTTCAATCATTGAAGGAGAAGCTATACAATCTAACAAAGAAGAAAAAACCATTAGTCTTGCGACAGGCGGAACTGTCGCCGAAGTTAAGCGCGTGCTTGATATTATGGAGGCCTCCGGTCTTGATATTGACACATTGAATTTACATAAACCCACGCTTGACGATGTTTTTCTTAAGTTAACCGGCCATCAAGCAGAAGAAAAGTTGGACGAATCTGTAAAAGAAAAATAGTATGGAGATTAAGAAACATTCAACTATGTATTGGGCCATCAGTGATTCAATGGTGCTGATTAAGCGTAGTTTATCGCATATCTTTAAAAACATGGACCAGTTGCTCGGCGTAGCCTTTCAACCGATTATGTTTATGCTTTTATTCCGTTATGTCTTCGGTGGGGCGATTCAAACCGGCGGCACAACTTATGTAAATTTCTTGGTGGCTGGGATTCTTATACAAACCGCCGCTTTTGGCGCTATGACAACTGCTATCGGAGTATCAACCGATTTGCAGCGAGGCATTGTCGACCGCTTAAAATCATTACCTATTATCAGCTCCGGATTATTAATCGGACATGTAACGGCCGATTTAGTTAGAAATATTATCTCTTCCACAATCATGATTCTTGTCGGTTTGCTTGTCGGTTTCCGTCCGATAGCCGGCTTTGATGATTGGTTGTTAATCGCCGCCTTAGTCCTGACATTTACTTTGACCTTTTCTTGGCTTTCAGCCATTATGGGCTTATTGGCCAAATCAGTTGAAGCTGTGCAATGGCTTGGTTTTGTAATAATTTTTCCTTTGACTTTTGCAAGCGCCGCCTTCGCGCCGACCGCCTCAATGCCCAAGGGACTTCGTATATTTGCTGAGAATCAACCCGTAACCCATATCATTGAGGCAATCCGCGCCTTAATGAACGGACTTCCGGTCGGTAATCATGTTTGGATTTCTTTTGCCTGGTGTCTTGGCCTGCTTATTATCGCTATTCCTACTGCGACGATTTTGTTCCGTAGGCATACAAGTAAATAGATTACATTTAAAAAGCCGTTGATTTATACCAACGGCTTTCTTTATAGGTGTCTTATTTTTTTATATTTGATCGGCTCTTTCAGAAAAATGAATATTTTTTTCATTAATATTCAATTCTTTGAGGAAGGAGATTAAGAATTCTTTAAAGTCTTCCTCATTGTTGAAATTAATAATTTCTCCGCTGTTGGTGTTTCTCAGTTTCCAAGTATTCAACTGCCGGAGTATATCCATTTTATTGATAACAATGTGCCTTACGCCGTTTAGTTGAATAGCTCGGCGTAAAAGATGAAGATCGGTCCAATTGCATTGGCGTTTGCGTTTGGTTGTTGCTCCGTATTCTTTTCCCAGTTCGGCGATATCATTGAAGATAGCTTCATCGGGTTGGAATTTTCTGGCACCAACATAGGTTTCATACGCTTTGGCAACTCCCCAGATTTCTTCTAGGGAATCTAGGGGAACGCCGTTTTGGATTATTCCTCCTACGCCGCAGACGGTTGATGTGACCAAAGGATAATGTCCCCAGTCAATATCAAGTCCGAAAGCTTGCGCGCCTTCCGCAAAAATAACGGCCGGTTTATCGGGGTCGAATTCCTGCAACGTGTCTACCAAGTAGGGCGACAGTTCAGGAAATTCTTCAGCTCTTTTACCCGTACGGGCATGCTTATCCCGGCAAGCGGGACCGATGCCGCGGCGCGTTGTGCCGATTGTATCATTGGTCATCGCGGCTTCTTCAGCAAGATGCTCTTCCGTTACTATGTGAGTATTATAGGCCACAAAGATTTTATCTTTGACCTTAATTCCTTTGGCTTCAAGTTCCTCTATCTCTTTGAAAAAAGAGGGGATATTTAGAACACAACCGGGTCCGATAATTGAACGGGTGTTTGGCCTGAAGACCGTTGCCGGGAGCAGATGAGTGATAAAGGTTTCGCCTTTGTGAACAATAGTATGTCCGGCATTGGCTCCGCCGTTAAAACGCAGACCATGCGTCGGATTTAGTCTTTCCAACAATTCATGCGTTACTTTGCCCTTGCCTTCATCGCCGTATTGGAGGCCGATAATAGCATAGGTGCTAATATTTTTGTTTTTCATTTTTACGCCTCCTTCTAGGCGGGGTAGTTTGGTGCGGCTTTCATAAATAATATATTGTGAGGATGTGATTCTTTTTGTCCTGCCGGCGTAATCAATGTGAAGTGGGCGTTTTTCTGCAGAGTTAAAATATCTTTAGCTCCGTTGTAACCCATTCCTGCCTGAATACCGCCGATATACTGAATTAAAACATCAGCAATTGGACCCTTATAATCAACATAGCCTGAGATTCCTTCCGGCACCAGCTTGTCGTTGCTGTTGTCGAGCTGTCCGTATCGTTCTCTTGAAGCGGCGTTATCTTTCATTGCCTCTAAAGATCCCATACCGCGATACAACTTGACCGTCCGGCCCTGAATTTGGGTCTTCTCGCCGGGCGCTTCATCAGTGCCGGCAATTAAGGAACCGACCATGATTGTATTGGCTCCGGCCGCTAAAGCTTGAACCATATCACCCGAGTATTTAATTCCGCCATCAGCGCAAATCGTAACTCCTGTATGGCGTAAAGCAAAAGCGCATTCGAATATGGCAGTTAACTGAGGACAGCCGCTGCCGGCTTCTTTTCGGGTGGTGCAAATTGATCCGCCACCAATACCGACTTTGACAACATCGGCTCCGGCGCGTGCCAAACGTTTGGCTGCTGCCGGTTCAGTTACATTGCCTGCCATAATATCAATATGATGATAATTTTTCTTAATGAATCTGATGGCTCTTAGGACATTAGTAGTGTCGCCATGAGCGCTGTCTACCACCACAATATCAACTTTGGCTTTGCTTAGAATTTTCATTCTAATTTTTAAGTCGTTCATGTCTCCGGCTCCTACCGCGGCCCCAACCAGCAATCGTCCGGAAGCGTCTAATGAATAACCGCTTCCATTATTTTCCTGGTCAAGAATGCGCTCAACATCTTTACGCGTATAGATGCCTCTGAATTCTTTCTTCTTGTCAAAAAGAGGCAAAATGCTCTTGCCGCTTTGGTTAAGATATTCATAAGCTTCTTCTACGCTAATGCCGAAAGGAGCGGACTGTAAATCGGTGGACATGATTTCATGGATCTTTTCTTTGCGGTTTCTTTTGCCGCGGCGGAAATCCCTGTCAGCCACAATTCCAATTACTTTTCCTCGGTCGTTTATTACCGGGAAACTGCTAAAGGTATAACCTTTATCTTTTATCATTTTTTCCACGTTCTTAATTGTGTCATTTTCATTGACAGTAATTGGATCGGGAATCAAGGCATTAAGATAATATTTTACCTTGGTAACCATCTTGCCCTGTTCTTCAGGCGTCATGGCTTTATGAATAATGCCAAGTCCGCCATTAAGTGCCATGGCAATTGCTGTTTTGCTTTCGGTTACTGTGTCCATTGCCGCGCTCAGTATCGGATTGTTAAGCCTGATGCGGCGTGAAAAATTTGTAGCCACACTGGCGTCCCTGGGCAATACATTCGAACGGTTGGGCCGCAGTAATGTATCATCAAAAGTTATGGAGCGGTTTTCCCGCTTTAATCTCTTGAAGAATGCATCACTTCGGTAAACCGGCTTGCGTTTTGTTTTTGGCATTTCGCCCCCCCCTTGTTTTATGTTTTTTGTTATAAATTTTTAATGTGAATTGGCTTTACTCTAAAAGAAAAAGGACAAAAAGTCAATATAAGGACATTAGTTGACAAAAGCAGGGGATTGGAGGAATATTAAGAAAAATTAGCAAATTAACAATTTAAAAAATAGAAAGCCGAGAATGGAAAATGATTATTATATCACCAGTTGATGGCCATCTTCATGTTCGCGACAAAGAGATGCTGAAAAACGTATTACCTTATTCAGCTTCACAATTCGTCGCGGCAGTTATTATGCCGAATTTAGTTCCTCCGGTAGTAACTGCTTTTCAGGTTGACCAATACCGCAGGGAAATTATTTCCGGCCTAGCACCGGAGTTCAAATATTTTCAGCCCTATATGACTACTTACTTGACTGAGAATTCTGATCCCGCGGATATCCGCTTTGGGTTTATAGATAGGGTCTTTATTGCCGCCAAGCTTTATCCGCCTCATGGTACAACCAATTCGGACCAGGGCGTCGGAGATATTAAAAAAATATTTTCGGTCTTGGCTGTAATGGAAGAAATTGGGATGGTACTTTGCCTACACGGTGAAATGCCACCTAGTTCGAAAATTGATATTTTTGATAGAGAAAAAGTATTTCTCTATGAAAAATTAGAGCCCATTATACGCGAATTCCCAAAGTTAAAAATTGTAGTTGAACATGTTACGACCAAGGAAGCTTGTGACTTTGTCATTGAACATAATTTACAGGCCACCATCACGCCGCAACATTTGCTGTTTGACCGCAATGCTTTATTCTCAAACGGTTTGCAGCCTGATATATATTGTTTGCCGATATTAAAAAGAGATATTCATCTCCGGCGTATTCAGGAAGTAGTGAAAGCGGGCTATAAAAATTTTGGATTAGGAACCGATTCTGCTCCGCATCTGAAAGAAAATAAATATAAGCCATGTGGCTGCGCCGGAGTCTTTAGTGCACCGGTAGCTCATGAAGCTTATTATCAATTCTTTGTGGCAAATAAGATTGAACATTTATATCAAGCCTTTGCTTCGGATAATATGGCTAATTTCTATGGCATGGAATTACCGAAGAAAAAACTTGAAATAGCTCAGGTTGAAAACGGCTGGACCGTGCCGGATGATTTTCACAATGTCCGGCCGCTCTTTGCCGGGGAAAAATTATTTCACAAAGCTCAAATAATGATTTAGAAGGAGGTAATTATAATCATGAAACTGGGAAAAAATAATGTTGACTTTGGAAATTCTTTCATAGCTTCCGGCGGGCTGAATTTCTTTGGCGATGGCTGGAAGTATGATAAGTTGTTCAAACGCTTTGTGCCTGGTTTCAAAAAGGTGATTGAAGCAACGACCTTTGTCGCTAAAACCACAACCTTGGATAAACGCGATGGCAATATGCCATTGACCAAGGACCTTCAGCCCAAGGAGATAAAACCGCGCTGTATTAAGATTTATTTCTTTAAAGGCGCAGTTCTTAATTCCGTTGGTTTAAGCGGACCCGGCGCTCAGTCGCTTATCTATGAGCAGAAATGGCAGTACATTGAGAAACCTTTTTTCATTTCCTTTATGGCGCTGAAAGATAATGCAATCGGCAGGCTTTATGAAACCAGGCAATTTGTCGACATGTTGAAAAAAGAATTGCCTTATTTCTACGCTCCGATTGGTTTGCAGATCAATGTTTCATGTCCCAATACGAACCATGATACAAAAGAACTGTCTAAGGAAGCATTGGATATATTGAAAGTGGCTTCAGAGCTGGGAGTTCCCTTGGACTTGAAAATAAATATTTTCATGCGATCGGATACTGTCAAAGCGATAGAAGATAGCGGATTGTGTGATATGATTACGATCTCAAATACAATTCCTTTTGGAACGCCCGGTGTCGGCATTGATTGGAATAAATTCGGCAAAGGCGGAATTTCTCCCTTGAAAGACATCGGCGGCGGAGGTTTATCAGGAGCACCTATTCTGCCTTGCGTTTTAAAAAGAATCTCTGAATTGCGGCGCGATGGAATAAAGATGCTAATTAAAGGCAGTGGGGGGATTATGACAGCATCCGATGTTGATAAAATGAAATCAGCCGGAGCCAATGCCATTGAAATCGGAACGGTTTTAATGTTAAGACCCTGGCGCGCCTTGGCAATAATCAAAAGATCAAAACAAATTTTCTCTTAAAAAGTATAAACATTTCAAATGAGTCCTTGTAATTTCATAAGGACTCTTTTTTTTAACAAAAAATAATAAAAGGTATATACTGAAAGTATTATTATTAATTTAAAAATATGGTGTGCGATGGGAAGCGTGCTTCCGGCGTTTCGAGCTGTATTTACGGCTTGGGTTTGATTGGCGCCGCGGTGTATTATCTTCAGCAAGCCGATTCTTTTTGGATCGGTGTGTTGGGCTTTTTAAAGGCGATTGTTTGGCCTGCGATGCTGGTTTATAAACTGCTCGGCTTTTTGCAAATGTAGTTTTTCTGTTTTAGATTGACAGACTTATATATCTGTGTTATACTTAATTAAGTAATGCGCATATGAGGTTTGTGAACTAGTCGATTCAACTCAAACATATATCACTTTACGCTTTTATTCACTGAAGAAAAACCATGAAGGGTACAATCAAAAAGTTGACCGACAAGGGTTTCGGATTCATTTCCTCGGAAGGTCAGGAAAAGGATTTGTTCTTCCATAGCAACAGCTTGGTAGGCGTCCAATTCAACGAACTTCGCGAAGGCGATGAAGTCACTTACGAAGTGGAACAATCCGAAAAAGGCCCGAACGCCGTAAACGTTCAGCGCGCCTAAGACCTCAAGTCTAAAAAACACCCGTCCGCCATATGGCGGACGGGTGTTTTGTTAACGGCGAGCGTAACGCCGAGTATATGTTTTTCGAAAAGGTTTGCGCATTGTTCGGCGCGGGCCTGATTTCAGAGTGTCTTGAATAAAGGGAACGAATTTTGTCAGTTTAATGCTTTTTTTAATCAACCGTTCGATTGTTTGAATATCTCTTTGCTCGCGCGCGGTCGCGAAAGAAATCGCTTTGCCGCTTTGTCCGGCGCGGGCGGTACGGCCGATGCGATGGACATAATCTTCCGAACTGTCGGGCAGGTTATAATTGACGACCAATTCAATTCCGCTGATGTCCAGTCCGCGCGCCGCGACGTCTGTAGCGACAAGAATGCGGGCCGCTTTGGATTTAAAATTATTTAGGGAAGCGCGGCGCTGGCTTAGGGAAAGATTGGAATGAATTTCCGTTGCCTTATGTCCGAGCGAACGAAGTTTCAGCGCCAAGGCGCGCGCGCCGTGTTTGGTTCGAACAAAAACCAGAACCGAACCGTCGTATTGTTTTAAAATATCTTGCAGGTGATGCAGGCGCTCTTCATCTTTGATAATGAAAATTTCTTGATCAATCTGCGCGGCGGTTGTACCGGGCGGGGCGACTTCGATAGACACCGGCAACTTCATATAGTTGGCAGCGATTTTGACTATGGCGCTCGGCATGGTCGCGGAAAAGAGCATGGTTTGCCGTTCGCTCGGTGTTTGGGTCAAAATTTCTTTGATCTGCGGAGCAAAGCCGAGATCGAGCATCATATCGGCTTCATCAAGAACAAGCACCTCGACTTTATCGAGTTTGAATGTTCGGCGTTTGAGATGGTCAATCAAGCGTCCCGGCGTTGCAACAACGACGTGCGGGTTGCGGCGCAGTTTAACGAGCTGGCGTTCGATGGCTTCGCCGCCGATTAGAGCCGCCGTTTTAACGCCGAGGCTGGCGCCGATTTTACGCAGGCTGTCTTCAACTTGCAAAGCCAGTTCGCGGGTCGGCGCTATCACTAAGCCTATGCCCACTGTTTTACCAAGATGTTGCAACATCGGAATGCCGAATGCCAAGGTTTTGCCGGTACCGGTTTGCGCGATGCCGATGATGTCCTGTCCGCTCAAAGCGGCCGGAATTGTTTTGGCTTGAATCGGCGTCGGGATTTCAAGAGCTAGTTTCTCGAGCGCCTTAAGTATGTTTGGACTAATGCCCAAATCAGAAAATTTATTGATTGTATCTGTCATAATAAAAAAATAAGCGACCCCATATTCCCAAGGCCACTTACTTAATGACGGATGATGAAGTCTGTTATATCAGGGCAATGATAACATGTAAACCTGAATACGTCAATCTGCTCTCGGTAGTAAGCAAGTTCAGAACTCTGAACTGGAAAGCGATTGAGTTAGAATTATCGTTAATGGCACTGAAAGTCCCTCTTAAAATAGCCCAGAATTAAGGATTTTGCAATTTTCGATATGAAAAGGTATACTATAAGTAATCCGTTTATCGGAGGGGGATGTCCCGTAAGGGCATCGTAGATATCCAGCGCAAGCTGGATTTTCTATTTTATTAACAAATAAGCTTCCTGCCAAAACCATTTATACGCTTACCGACTGGGCAACGATAATTTTTTTGTATTTTAGCCACAATTTCTTTACAAAAGTTTTCGACTAAATCAGGTATTTTATCATGGCTGTGTAAAGTATCTAATTTTGTAGCAAGTGAAAGCAAGTCAGCAAACTCAAGTCCCGCAAGCATCTTATTTTTGGGTTTTATTTTGATTTCCTTAGAGGTCAAAAATTGTTGCACATAACCTTTACTACAAAAATAGGTTCCATTCTCGTAAAAATGTTGATATTCCTCTTTAAGAGGCTGATCTTCTGCCTTCCCCCGGGCCTCTGCTAAAACATCTCCTCGGCCCCCTTTTTCCTGTAGGCAAAAAACATATCTTTCCAATAGGACATTCATGCAGTAGTGGTATGGATGATATGCTGATTTTTGATAAGTTTGTAAATGTGATTTTTTATCTAAAACAACGGCGCATATTGTAAAGTCCATGTTATCTAATAACTCAAAAAGTTTATCGTTAAATTGTTTTTTAATGGCGGGGTCATTTAGCTTTACAAAATCGCCGCTTTTACGCACGATGTCTTCCTGATGCAGAATAGGAAGCTCATCAAGATCGCTTGCAATCATTCTTTTCATTGCTAAAAGCCCCGGTTGTAGGACCTCTACATTTTGTTTTTCACTGATAATAACCCCGGTCAATCCCAAATAGCGATGTTTTATATCATCATTTGATGAATAGTTATGAGTGCCTGATTCGTCAATGTATAATCTAAACTTTTTATCGTCCATATAGCTGAGTTTGAAATTATCTATCTCGGTAAATATCGCTGAGGGTTTTGCCTTCTTTAGTCCGCCACTTTAGCCAGCCATTACTCGAGTTTCCCTGTATTATATCCGAAGCGGCGCTTGGTGTATTAAATAAGCAATCTTTGACAAAGGTGTAGTATTTATCATCTAAAACAGCAATATAACCGTTATCCAAAAGGCGTTTAATCATTTTAGGGTTTTTCTCTTGGGCAGATTTACTATATTCAGTTTCCCGGACCGCAGTCGATCCTTGATAAACGATAAAACCTTCATTGGATATACGCCCAGTTGCCAAAGCTCCTTTGCCCTCGTTGTAGAAGAGGGGATTTTCGGCATCTTTAGCATCTTTTGAGATAATAGGCTCTAAGAAAGAATAGCCTAAGCTTGCCAAAAGGATTTTGAGATTTTCAAGGAAAACAGCCTGAGCCGCTACTTCTCGCTCGGGAAGCTGATGCTTGGTTGGTTGAGTGCTATTTTGAAGTGCGCATCGCCCCGCTTTAAGAGCTAATTCATGGCAAACATTTTCCAAGTAGCCTGCGTGGATTTTGGTAAAATTACTGTCCTTGCTCGAAAAGGCAATCGCCGTTTGCCAAAAATCCTTTTCGCTATGTTGGCAAACTCTTGTCCAAAAATTGCCCGCCTCGCCTACATACACTAAAGGCTTATTATCATCTTCTTCATTTTTGCCAATCAGAAAGTAAACCGAGGGTTTTGAAATCTCGGGTCTATTTTGAGCATCTTGTAATTTGTTCCTCGGGATCACTAACGCTTGGCCGGTCCAGTTGTCTATCTCGGCAGTTTTAAGGCCCGTTGGATCGCCTTCAATTAGGAAAATATGGATAGTTGTCGCAGGCATATTTTTAAGTCAATTTTTTTGGTCTTTTAACTTTCTTGGATTTTAGGGTCAGTTCTTTGAATTGTTGCTGATAGTATGGTTTATACAAAGACGGGAACTCAAGTCTTAAAAAGTTTCGGATTGGCGGATAATGGATAATCATCAAACGGTTGTAGAGAGCAGGGTATATCTTATAGCCACCCTTCGAGGTTTTTAGATTTTTTTCTTTGATAATATCTGATTTCAAAACCTTTTGCAGAATATCAAGATCATCAAGATAGAAACGAATAAAGAGCTTAAAAAGCGTTTCATAATGGGCGCTCCATGTGCACTCAATAAAATGTTTCAGATATTCACCGATATTAAACCGTATTCCAGTTTCAAGAAGTTTGAAATCACGCTTGCCGGAAGTTCTTAGCAAGATGTATTCTTTGCGCAATTCTTCGCTATCTTTTTTTAGGTATTTTTCTACGCCCTTAAAGTTGAAGCCACAAAGTGGGTTGGGGCAGACCTTCTTACTAAAAGAGAGGTCAAGGACATTCTTACAGTCCGGGCATTTTATATAATTTGGATAAAAAGTTTTCATAGCTCTTGTTGTATTGTGTCCCTGAGGGGATTTGAACCTCTAATTTCCCGATAGAAGCGGGGCAGTTTATCCAGTTAGCTTACAGGGACAAGAAAATACGCCGCTTAAGAAAGCGGCTTTTTGTTATCTTCTTGGATGTAAGCGAATAAACATTTGGGTATAGAAAAATTATATAATTTATTGTAAGCTAATGTAAAGCAAAGTATAAAAATGACAAAAGACGAAATAGCCAAAAATACACTTTCCGCCTTGGAAAGCCAATATAAATTAACTCTTGAACAGCTTGACAGTTGGGGCTTTTTTCGTAATGTAGCAGAATACGCCAAGCTTGCCCAAGCCTGCGCTCCCAGTAAAGAGCTTGTAAGATTTTTAGTGGGCCAAAGCGAACAGGCTCGACAAGTTCAAAGGGCCTTAACGAGCACGGCATCTCAAGAGCTCGCTCAAACGGTTATGAAGATGAACCGTATTGCAGAAACCGTTGGGCAACAGACAGCACCTTTGCGACTTGCACTCAAAGAAATGAATGATACTATAAGCGGGAAGATACTTTTTTCCGAACGATTATCCGGCCTTCAGAGCACGCTTTTTGATGTCGCACGTCAATTCAAAGAAATGGGAATTGCGGATAAGCTTAAAGAGTTTCACGATCAACAAGAAAGAATGAAAACAGTTTTTGGAAGTTACACCTTTTCTCCCGCTTTGGATAAATTAGAAATTGAAGAGAAAAAATTGAGCCGACGAGAGCAGGTAGAGCCATGGGGCGCATGGGGCAAGTTGCCCTTTGTCGAGCAAATGGTTTTTGACCCCGAAGTTCTTGCAGAAGAGTATAAAGCCGAGGTAGAAGAAGATCCAAGTAAAGAATGGGATTACCTTAATTTTCGAGGCGTATGGGGTGAGATTGAGGGAATTAGAGAGGGTAAGATAGCGGATAGCGATGCAATATACTTTAGGCGCTCGGATTTTCAAGTGATTTTACAGAGAGTTCATGTTTTTTTCAAAAACGAATTACTTAAGATAGCCGATAGCAAACCCGAAGCAATTCCCGCAAAAGAACAAAGTCTTTATTTTGATGATAATAAAAGTATTCTTTTATTTGCGGGTAGAGAAATAAAAATAGCTAAGCGTAGCCAAAATGATGCCCACGAACTCTTGCGGACAATCTTTAAGGATAAAAACAAGGAGTGGAATACCGATGAGATACTCGAGGACTGGAACTTTGATTTTAATGAACCACGGGATAAACGAAAATCCCGACAAAAGAAGGTGTATTACGCTGGTAAGTCTGCTAACAAGATTATAGCTGTTGAGACTGGTATTCAAGATTTTTTGGTAGTTACTACAAAAAAAATTACTATAAACACTCAGTATTTAACGGATTAAAAGTATACAAACATTTGTATACGCACTGCTTGATAATCTGAGGGCATTACGCTCTCAGATTTTTTATGTCCGAAAAAATGCAAAGACAAACTAATATCGAGCCGGGCCAAGAAGATGATCGTTTTGATTTTGAGGCTCGGAATAATCTTGTTGGGTTTTATGACCTGCTTCTTAAGATAGACAAGCGGGTAAATCCGCAATTTTATGAAATAAAGCCAAAATATGATTGACACAATTATACTTTCAATTCCCCGGCCCAAGACGATTGAGTTAGACTTGCGAATACAGGGCGTTGGATTATGGGGTTTGCAATCTCGTGCTAAGGGATTTGAAAAATACATTCGTAATCCCTCGATTAACGACAAAAAGACCGGGCTTTATTTTCCTCGACTAACTGGCATTAAACGCACAATGCAGGGCAACGCCGCAGGCCAAACTCTTAAAATTGAGTTTTCGGCTCCTAAGCTGATCTATAAAAATAACCTTGACGAGCTTGAAGAAAACGATTTTGATAGACTTGTCCAAACACTTGGTGATCGCATGAAACGAATGGGTATAATTGTATCTCGAGAAGTCCTTGAGCAGGCAAGCGTAACGGCTGTTCACTATTCAAAAAATATAGTTTTGTCCGGGGGCTACACTTCTCAATATGTTTTATCAGAATTGGGAAAAATTAACTTAGCAAAGCGTTTTGATTTGACGCGAGCTCGCTATATGAACGACGGCCAAAGTATCACGCTCTATACAATCGCTCATTCGCTTATTCTTTACGATAAAATTGCCGACTTAGTAAAACCCGATAAAAGAGCGATAGACAAAGAACAGGGTCCTTATCAGAGGAGCTTATTTGAAAGTTTGGAAAAGCAAGACGAGGTTTTGAGATTTGAAGTAAGGCTTAGCAAAAAGCAGAAACTCAATCAAGTATTTGCCAAGCTCGGGTATGGCACGCACCCGACTTTTAGACAAGTGTTTATGCTTGAAAAGAGCTTGGCGGTAATGGGCGATTATTGGCAGTCAATGATAAAAGGATCGGCCACGGCTCTTTTCGCCTATTCCCTAACGGCTAAAGACTTACTCAAGCAAATACTGATTGCCGATAATACGCTGAAACCGAAACAAGCGCTCTACTTAACTGGGCTTTTACAAACGGGCAAAGAGGGGAACGGCTTAAGAGAGGCTCGGACAATACTCGTCAAGTATGGCAACGATCGAACATGGTATCGGATTATGGATGACTATAAGGCAATTTCTGAACGGTTATCTATCTTACGGCCGAGGGATTGGCTTGAGCAAATAAGCAATCAATTAACTAATTATAAAGCTTTTCAAACAGAGAGGTTGTCCACTTGCCCTGTAAAGAAAAGTCAAGTAAAATGTAATCATTACGAATATGACAAATAAACCTTCCAAGAACAGCGTAAAATCAGGCGAAGCTTTTTATACAGCCGAGGAATTGGCTCGAGAGCTTAAGGTAAATATAATGACGATTTACCGCTATATAAAAAGAAAGAAATTGCGAGCGTATAAAATTGGCAAACAGTTTCGCATTGATAAAAAAGAGTTTGGTATATTTTTAAGACACGCTAGTACTAAATAAATATGGATACTCAGTTGATAAAAAAATACTTGGATCGTCAAAAAGTTAAAGCTGTTGAGCTTTATGATTTTGATGCAAAAAAAGTAAAGTATTCAGAAAAAATTACAGGTTGGAAGATAGATAAGTTTAGAGGCGAAGAGGAAATTGTGAGATCTTATATTCTTGCAAAACTCGTAAATGAACTCGGATATAAGCTTGAAAACATTGAGCTTGAGAAACATTATGATATTGGAAGACCAAAGGTTAACAAACCGAGGATTGATGTGATCGTTAAAGATGATACCGGCAATGTCTTTTTGTATATAGAATTGAAATGTTTAGAAGACTACGATAAAGACAAGGATGAAGTAATAGAAAAACAATTGTTTAATCTTGCATCGCAAGAACAAGGTCAAGGAAAGAAGGTCAAATATCTGGTTTTATATTCAATAGAGATAATCAATGATGAAATAAAAGATAAATGTGTTCTCATTGATTATCAAAAGTTCACCTCATTTGATCAATGGAAAGAAATCCGAGATTTTGCTGATGAGCTCCCCGAACGATATGAGCGAGCTCAAAAGGAGCCATATATAAAAGGAAGTGAGAAGGATTTAGAAAGCAATTTTTCTCATTCTCAGCTAGATGCACTGAGAAAAAATCTTCATAATGTGCTTTGGGGCGGCGGTGGAACTGATGATAACGATGTTTTTTCTTCACTGGTAAACATTATATTAGCAAAAATACAGGACGAAAGCGAAAAGAAGAAAGGAGAAAAATACGATTTTCAAATACTTTCATATAAAGATGGAGAGAGCTTTGAAAGCAACGAAGAGTTATTCGAACGAATAAACGCTTTATACAGAAGAGCCTTGAAGGATAGACTTAGTATTGACGATGTAAAGATAAAAAAATCTTTTGTTGTTGATGAAAACAAGTTTTCTCTTAATAAATTAAAATATGCGGTTGCTGAACTGGAACGATTTTCCTTTATAGAGGGGAAAAATAGCGTAGATGGCAAAGATATATTAGGAGACTTCTTTGAGGGCATTGTCAGCACGGGCTTTAAGCAAAGTAAAGGCCAATTCTTTACTCATATAAATGTAGTAAAGTTCTTGTTGTGGGGTTTGCAGATAGATAAGTTAGCGATAGATAGTATTAACAAACAACAGCAAATACCTTATTTGATAGACCCAAGCGCCGGTAGCGGGACATTCTTGATTGAGTATATGAAGTTCATTACTCAAAATATAAAGCACCGCTTTAATGATCAGATAGAAACCTCTCATAACATACAAAGAAAAATACAATCATGGTTCTATCCTGATAATTTTGAGAATAAATGGGCGGAAGAATACATTTACGGAAGTGATATTAACTTTAATCTAGGAACTTCTGTCAAAGTAAACATGATATTACATGGAGACGGATCGGCTAATTTCTTTGTTAAAGATGGTCTGTTATCTTTCAAGCATTATAAAAATGTTTTAGCTACTACAACGCAAGATAAGATGTATGACAATAAGGATGTGAATGCTCGTTTTGATGTGGTCGTTACTAACCCGCCTTTTAGTGTTGATCTAGACAATGACACAAAGAAAAGCATAAAAAATGACTTTATTTTTGGAGAGAAAAAGAACTCCGAAAATCTATTCATTGAAAGATATTATCAATTGCTTAAACCGAATGGACGATTGGGTATAGTTT
>DDTV01000026.1 GCA_002344425.1 Candidatus Falkowbacteria bacterium UBA2355 | reverse complement strand
TTTAACCCGGTAACAAAGATAAGCTTTGCTCTGCCTGAAACCAGCCCGGTTATACTCAAGGTGTATGACATGCTCGGAAGACTTGTTAAAACATTAATCAACGAAACGGTTGAAGCCGGATATCACTCGGTTGATTTCCATGTTGACGGACTGGCCAGCGGAATATATTTTTACGCCCTTTCAACACCAAAACAAAAAATGGTCAAAAAGATGACCATTGTAAAATAGAAAATAGCTCTTATTAATGCTTCCACAGTCGGTCAATTAGATCGACTGTTTTTTTATTTAATAAGTCCGGAGTAGACTAAGACGCGAATAATATTCCAATGACGACTTATGGTGGGATAAAAACCGAAAGTAGAACGGAAGCGAGCTATGGCCCGGCGCTCCCCTGCCAAATCTCTATTAGCCAAACTGCGCACTCCATAATCCATCATCTTCAAAGCATTAACATCGGTGGAATTGCGCATATTGGCCGAGCGGCCGTAAATGATTCTGAAGTTGATAAAGGCCCGAGCTTCAGCCGGTTTGCTTATACCGAGCGGCCAACGTCCGTTCGAAATTAACAAAATATCTTCCCAATCTTTTAAGCTTGATGGTTCTCGCCCAAAAGCTTCCTTAAATGAATTGACAATGGCGGAACGTTCTCCGGAACCGTGGCGCATTGTTGACTCAGAACCGTTTTGTGTAAAATAAGCAATCGGATTTGACTGTTCAAAAATCAATTCGGCTTCGGATTTTTGCTGTTCTGGCGGCGACTGAGGTGATTGAGGATCATTGGGTAGACTGGGCGGAGTGATTACCGGCGGGACTATTTGCTGAGGAATAAGCCAGATCGGGGTTGATCCGCCGGAGGAAGGAACGGACAAAACAATCAACAACTGCTGTTGGGGATTAGTGCCGATCGTTCTATCAGTATACGAACCAGAAGCAGAGGTATAACCCGTTAACGAGGCGTTAACCGTTGTACTGGTGTGAGCTAAAGGAACAGCGCAATAATATGCAGTGCCGGATTCCGAACATGTCACCGATCCGGAATCGCCTGCCGTCACAGTTGCGCCGGATAAATGACTACTGCCGTTCGTTACCAAAGTTTTGACCCCGAAATCAAGCCCGTTGGAGGAAGTCATTGTGATAATATCAGGAGGAGCGGTTTGGTCATTACCATTAATAAAACCAAAATTCACTTCTGCGGTAACATAGCCATCCTTTACAACAGTAAAGCCGTTTGAAACAAAGTTACCTTCTTCTACATAAGATAAGTTACAATAACCGGTATTGCCTGAAATTTGACAGACTTTATCAGCTATGCCGCCCGTGACCGAATCGGGAGTCAAAGCATTACCCAATTCATCTTTAACAACTATTTTATGGTTAAATTCTACCCCATTATCTGCGGTCATCGTAACAACTTTTTGCGAATCCGTATGAGCAGTACGATTTTGACTGCCGCCTCCAAAAAATACCAAACGAGAAGCGTTGATATCTAAATCGGGATCTGGGTATGTATAACCCAGTATAAAAACATAATAAGCCGTTGAAATGTCTTGAACATTATCATTAGCTAATAAAATAGGACAATAAAAAGATGAACTGGAACGAACACATTCACTCTCGGCCCAGCCGCCATATCGGACATAAGAATCATTGTCTAGGCTGGGAACTTGTCCGAGTTCATTAGCAATATTGAGTTTATGGCTGAAATCCAAACCATTGGCACCGGTCATTGTTGTAACTGCCTGAGGGGCTGCTAAGGTCGCGCGGTTTGCGGCCAAAGGAACGTCAGCGGCGACGCTGGTTACATAACCGTCTAAAGTAATTACAAAACCGTTGGTCAGAGTATTATCTTCAGTTACCAATACCGGACAATAGGCAGAAGATCCGCTGATTGTACAAACTGTTGAGCTGGCACCTGCTGTTACGCTTGTCGGCGTTAAAGCAGAATTTAATTCGTCTTTAATAACAACCTTATGCGCAAATTGCATTAATGCGTTCAAAGCACCCAAATCTATTTGGGGATCAGTGTAAACAACTCGACTTTCAATCCCCACTCCGCCGACTACAGTCTTGCTTACATAACCATCTTTCGAGGCGCTAAAGCCAGTTGGTGCTATATCCATAGTAGAAATCGGACAATACCATGAACCCGAAGACTCCGAGCAGGCAACATTGGACGCTCCGGCGTTTAAAGAAACGCTGGATAAAGCACCACCTAATTCATTAGTGATACTAGTATATTTATAAGCGTATTGTAATCCAAGACAACTAATTTCTTCATCTCCGATAGTGTTTGTGCAAGCTCCGACGCCACCGGTCAAAATTACTAAAGTTTGACCGTTAAATTCCGATGGTCTAATTGCAGAGGTACCTCCGCTATTTGTTGTTTGCGTATCAACATAACCGTCTTTTTCAATCGACAAAACGGCGCTGACAGCGGTCGTATCTTCCCAATAAAATTTATTGGAGTTTACAGGATCCTGCAGTGTATAATCAAGATCACGGAATCTTATTCTGTCAAAAGAATCAACCGGTTGACCGATTTCTGTTTCAACTAAAACCGCCAGTCCGAATTTAACGGCTCCCATGGTTACTTCATTAGGATCGCTTAAACTTGACCAACCCTGTATAATCCCGCCTTCATTATTTGTGGTTTCATAACCAGCTTTACTCACTTTGACATTTAGAGTTTCATCATCAACATCGCAATTAGCCGCCAAGGGCGGTTGCGCTTGGATAACGCCGCTTCCGTCGGTCAAGGGACTGCCGTTAAAAGGAGTATATACTCCATCGGTGCATTTAACTTCAACCAAAACACTCTCCATTGGCGCATCGTCGCCTTCACGAGTAACTGTCACTCTAATATCGCCTGGGTCTGCTTGGGCGACAGGCGTACCTATAAATGCAAAACAAAGCAAGGCCAAAGAAAGACTTGCCAAAATAAAAACTAACTGCTTTGAGCGTGTCTCCAGCATAAATGTATACTTGTATAGTATATCACAGCCTGAAGATATGAAAAAATGTGCGCCGTACAGGATTCGAACCTGTGACCATCTCCTTAAAAGGGAGCTGCTCTACCAGCTGAGCTAACAGCGCCTATAAAAATAAAAAGTCTTGCGACTTCTTATTTTATACTACATTTATGATAAAAAATCAAGTCGCCGTATTAATAATGAAATTAACCAGGGCGTAAGATACGAAAATAATAACCAAACCCAGGGTCGCCCAAATCAAGATGTTTTTGCCTTTCTCAACCGCCGAACTATTGCCTCCGGAAAGCATCCAAGTAAAGCCGCCGTATACGAACATCAGTAATGCCAAAGAGCCGACAATGCCTAGCGCGGCGTTGATAACTCGGCCGATTAAACTCGGGACAGTCGTCCCCTTGCCCAAAGGATTAGTAAGCTCAACGGTTGAGGGAGCGGTCTTAGGATCCGTTGTGCCAGGAGCTTTGGGGTCAGTTTGAGCAGAAACAAAAAGGGCTGGCCCAGCTAAGGCCGTGATAATTAATAAACTTAATAGAAGTTGCTTCATATATTTGTATATATCTATATAATATCATTAAATAAAATAAAAAAACAGGCGAATACCGGTTTTGGTATTCGCCTTGAAACAAATGAATTAAATAAACTATAATTAACCTTTTTTTGTTACTCGAACCAATACCTTGCCGCTTTTACCACAGCCCTTTATAGTAGCTGGGTTACTACCGGTGCAATCATGGATAGCATAACCATTGATTGTGTGCCATTGTTTTGAGCCCAAGGTCTGGAACTTAGCTGTCGGGGCGATATATTCAACTTCATCGCCAACCTCCATTTTGATAGGAACGGTAACTTGATCGTTAGCTGGAAATTCAACCCATTGTTCAGTAACTCTAGGTCTTGTCTCCTGATTATTTACTACCTGAAGATTGACTACAGGAGCTTCTTCTCTTTTCTCCTGCACCTCTTTTGTCACTCTAGCTTCAACCAGGACTCTTTCACCTCCGAAGTAACCTTTATTTTTATTGGGCAGTATAACCTCATAAAATTTTTCGTTACTTTCTTTATCAAGATGGGTGTCAACTTCTTTCACAAGAAGAACCGAGTCTGTTGTACGGATAACATCAAAATCATCACTGTACAAGTTGGTTCCGGCCGGAATTTCATAATAATTGTCACTTCCGCGAACAAATTCAGCTACACCGAAAGTAATTTTATTGATGCGATATGGGAATATCAAGAATAGGCCCTGATATACTAAGCCGACAACAACAATTATTACCATAACGCCGCGCCACGGGAATGTTACATTACCACCCCGCCAAGCATAAGCAACAAAGAAAACAACTGCTGCCAACGCAATAATCAACATTACTGTATTATAGCCTGTCATGTTATAGATAGTACCGAAAAGTCCGATAAAACTAATAACAAAAGCTATATCCAATAATGGCTTAATAACGCTCCTTAATCCTTCTGCTAAAGCATTTATTGGTTTGCCCAGCAAAGGAATAGATTTGGTTACATTGCCTGTGGTTGATAATACGAAGTCGGGAATTTTCCACATGATCAAATATAGTATTCCCGCAATTGCACCCAACAATGTGCCAAGCACCGGAATATTAACCAAGAAGCTTAATATCATTACAGGGAAAATTATTATTTCAGCCAATACAAGTACCTTTGTATATAAGATTACTTTGGGCTTAATATCTACATATGCCTTCCCTATGGCGGTTGAACCTTTTGTATAGCCACTTTCTATTTTGTCGTAAACCTTATCAAAAGCAGCTATTAATTTTTGTTCTAACTGTACCATTATTAATTTGTCTCCTCTTTCGCTTTTAAGTTAAAAATTCTGTTTAATATATGTCCGCCAATCCGATCATCAGCAAATATAACATCAATTTTTTCTAGCGTAGAATCTATTGATTCTCTTGTATCTTTGAACCACTGTTTTAATTCGTCAATCTTATTTGGTTCTTCTTTCTTCTCGGGTATCTTTGTAAAGAGATGAGAGAAGAAGCGTTTTTTCTGCTCAGTGGTACATGTCATGAAGTCAATCAACTGTTTTTTATCAAAGCTTGATAAAGCTTCAATTAATTCATTTTGATTTTCTTCCGGCAACTCCGCCATTAAATCATTAAATTCTAAGAGTAAATCTTCAGCGTTGTAATCCCTTGCATATCTTCCTGCATTGATGAAAACTTTAGCTATATACATAAGCTTGGTTTTTCTCTGCTGAAAATCTGCTTTTGCTTTAACAGGATCAGTGCCGTCTTCTTTATACTCTTCCATAATCTGATCTGCGACTTCCTGAGCTAAATCGGTAATAAGGTTATCACCAAAGGGACCAAAGGAAGTTATCTGTCTCATAAGCAGACCGGTAAATATTGCTACAAAACTTACAAGCCTTGCACGGTTTTTTGACATGCCTTTGAAATATTTCTTCGGAAGAAGCTCTACTATTTCTTTGACTATGGCAGAAACGGCGGCACGGGCAGTTGTATCAAGTACATCTCCGGTGCTTTTTGCTTGCGCAGTTTTCAATCCTGAAAATAAACTTTTCAGTTTTTTGATGTCAATCATTATAACCCTCTCTTTTTATTTATATTTTTATTGATTTATTTACTTTTCAAGTTGCATTTCCGCAAGGGAAATTATGGCTATATTATATCATACTAACCCATTTTTGTCAATATATAACAAAAAGCCCCAGAATGGGGCTAAAATGAGGTTTTTATTGGATTTTACTCAAGATGGGCTCTTTCTTCCCAATCCCCTAGCTCTTTAAGCAGTTGGGGGTAAATTGCCAATTTCGGGTCAATATCCAATAGATCCTTGGCCGCTTCACGGGCTTTTTTAATCATCCCAGTATCATAAAAGTTGGCCATCCTCAATTCCGGAAAGCCTTTTTGCGCCAAGCCGTAAACTTCGCCCGGACCGCGGAATTTCAAATCTATATCAGCCAATTCAAAGCCGCTGTCATGATTAACCATAGCTTCAAGACGATGATTCGGCGCCGCTGACCCTTTGGCGGACATTAAAAAGCAAAATGCCTGTTGTTGTCTGCGCCCGACGCGACCGCGATATTGATGCAGTTGAGCCAATCCGAATCGTTCGGCGTCTTCTATGATCATGACACTTGCATTAGGTACATCGACGCCGATTTCAATAATTGAAGTTGTCACGACGGCTTTCAATTTATTCTCCATAAAATCTTTCATCACTGCGTCGCGTTCGGTATTTTTTAATTTTCCGTGCAGCAAGCCGATTTTATAATCTTTAAAAACCGATTTATCAAGACGTTCAAATTCGGCTTTAACCGATTTGAAACCGAGTGTGTCGGATTCATTAATCAATGGACAAACTATGAAAGCCTGATTGCCGGCGTCAAATTCATTAACCACAAATTGATACATCTCCTCCCGTTTATCCTCGCTAACCAGCTTGGTTAGAATCTTCTTGCGTCCCAATGGCATTTCTTTAATAAGAGAAATATCAAGGTCTCCGTAAATAGCTAGAGCCAAACTGCGCGGAATCGGAGTGGCTGTCATAGACAGAAGATGCGGCGCCGTTCCCGCTTCAACTTTTTGCGCTAGCAGTTTGCGCTGTTCAACTCCGAAGCGATGCTGTTCATCAACAACCGCCAAGGCTAAGTTTTTAAAAATTACGTTTTTCTGTATTAAAGCGTGCGTACCGATAATAATCTGCGCTTCGCCCGAAGCTATTTTTTTAAGCAGTTTTTTCTTATCAGTTTGACTGCCGGTCAAAAGCAAGAGCTCTATCCCCTCTGCCTTAAAGAAGGCTTTGAGCGTTTCATAATGCTGGGCGGCCAGAATCTCAGTTGGCGCCATTAAGGCGGCTTGAAAACCGGCGCGGACGGTATTTAATAAAGCTAGACAAGCGACGGCCGTTTTACCTGACCCGACATCACCCTGCAAAAGGCGCAACATAGGCGCTTCTTTTTTTAAATCGTTGATAATCTCCCAAGCCGCCTTCTTCTGATCGGCTGTCAATTCAAAGGGCAGGCGCTCAACAAATTTTTTTGTGGCTGTTTCGTCAAAACCGATTACCGGCGCCTTGAGCTTGGCAAAACTCTGGCGTTGGCGCTGGGCCCTTAATTGCATAAGCAAGAGTTCGTTAAAACCGAGCCTTTGCTTGGAGAGCGAAAGCAATTCAGGATTTTCAGGAAAATGAATCTGCCGCACGGCATCAGCCAAAGAAAGATAACCGTAACGCTTTATCGTTTCATAAGGCAGCCAATCTTCAATCGAGGACGAGTAGTTAATAACTTTCGCAATAGCGGAGCGCAGACTCTTTTGCGTCAGACTGCCGGTCAAATGATAAACCGGCACTATTCCTTGAGTGTGTATGGCCCGTCCGCTCGTCTTCTCATATTGAGGCGATGTCATAATCAAACCGCCGTAATCTTCGGTCACGCGTCCCGCCAAAGAAATTTCGTCGCCGGCTTTAAGATTGCGAGTTAGAAAAGGTTGATTAAACCAAATAACTCGCAAACTGTCCGAACCGTCATTAACCAGACATTCGGTAATATACATGCGCCGACGCGGACTCTTCTTGTTATGAATCAATTCTATACGGGCCCTGATGTTGGCCGTTTCGCCCGGCTGTAAATCGGCGATGCGTTTGCTGGCGCTGAAATCGTCATAACGAAAGGGAAAATACAACAAAAGATCTTGGACATTGTTAATTTCCAAGTTTTTCAGGTTTCGCGCCGTGACTGTGCCAATGCCCGGGATTTCGGCAACCGGCGTAGAAAGAAGCATAAGAATAATGTGTGCTCTCGATAGGAATCGAACCTATATTACAAGATCCGCAATCTTGCGTCCTATCCATTGAACGACGAGAGCGCTAAAAGCGCCGTAAGTACAAAGATACGGCAAAAACTATAAAAAAGCAAGTCTAGGCTATAATCACCCGACGTAGGTGAGCCGGGACATGAACCAGTATCTCGTAAGCGATAGTTTCACATAGCCAAGCCATATACTCGACAGAATTGGACATTTTAGAGTCGCGGCTGATTACCAAAACTTCGTCGTCCAATTCGACTTCTGGTAAGGCCGAAACATCGATTGAGCTGATGTTCATACTGACTCGTCCGACAATCGGACATTGCCTGCCTCTAATGGTGACAAAACCCTTATTGGACAAGCGGCGGTCCAAACCTTCGGTATAGCCGACCGGAATGGTCGCGATGGTCATACCCTGCTCTGCCGTAAAGGTCGTATTATAACCGATTGAATCGCCGCTCTTTATTTTACGCAAGGAAGTGATTTTAGTGCGCATCTCCAGGGCCGGTTTAAGATCCAATTTTTTAGATCCGACCTGAATGCCGTACAAACCGCGTCCGACCCGCATTGTTGTCGCGATTATCTTATCGCTGTAAATAGCTCCCGCCGTTGCGGCGCAATGCAAGTGCACCAAGGAAGGAAATTCATCCATCAAGCGTTGAGCCGTTTTGTTCCAATCTTTTATTTGGCGTTCGGTAAATTCCGGTGATTCGGAATCAGCATCGGCCAAATGAGTATAAGCTCCTTCAAGACGAAGATTAGAATTGCTTCTTATCAAAGCTATCGCCTCCTCAATGTCCTCTAGATTGACTCCGTGTCGGTGCATGCCCGTATCAATTTTAATATGAATACAAAGAGGCTTTGTTATCATTTTGTTTAATCGCTTGAGTTCGTTCAAACTCAAAACCGAAAACGAAAGATCTTTGAGGCGCGATGCGGCAATGTTACTGAGCGGAGTATAACCGATAATAAGAATCGGCGTCTTAATGTTTTCATTGCGTAAGATCAGGGCCTCGAAAAATGAATCAACGCAATAAAAAGGCGGCTTTTGCGACTCAAGAATTTTGGCCACCTGCACCAAGCCATGACCGTAAGCATTGCTTTTCAAAACCGGTGCTATTTCTAATTTAGAAAATCGGGATTTAAAAAACAGGAAATTATCAATAATCGCCTGTTTGTAGACAAGGACTTCAATCAGATTATCATAAGCAAAACGGCTGGAGCGGATTTGACGGAAAAAATTTCTGATGAATTGAAATAAATTCATAAAAAGCAAATTGGCGGAGAGGGAGGGATTCGAACCCTCGACCCGACTTGCGCCGAGTAACACCTTAGCAGGGTGCCCCTTTCAACCACTCAGGCACCTCTCCAATTTCTCTATTTTAAGGGGCGGAGGGGGCGAGATTCGAACTCGCGAACCGCTTTCACGGTTGACAGTTTTCAAGACTGTTCCATTCAACCACTCTGGCACCCCTCCCAAAAATCACTAAAATAGTGTACAATAAAGATACAATAAATAACGCTACCTGTCAATTATGAACACTGAAGCGGACAACAATTTAGAAAGCGAAAATTCTGAAATCATCTCTTGGGAAGTGCCCGAATACGAAAAGCACGAACGCAGTAAGCGTTGGTATCTTGTCTTTGCTTTGGTTGCCATCGGTTTATTGATTTATGCCGCGCTGACCGCCAATTTTCTCTTCGCTATCATAGTTATCATAGCCGGCTTTGTCTTAATCCTTAATGATGCGCGCAATCCTCAAGGAGTTATTATCAGCATAACAAGCGACGGCGTCATTATCGGTCGAAAATTCTATGACTACGATGAACTGCAAAGCTTTGCCATTGTCTACAAGCCGAATGTCGGCATCAAGCAACTCTATTTCGAATTCAAAAGCCGCACCAAGCATCGCTTGTCCCTGCCGCTTATTGACGTCAATCCTCTGTTTATCAGAGAAAATTTATTAAAATACTTATTTGAAGACGCCGAAAGAACCGATCCTCCCGTTTCTGAAACTTTGGGGAAAATATTAAAATTGTAGAACCTCTCCCCTAACCTTTGGCCAAAACACAAACTGTTATTTGCTTCGCGCCCGCCTGCTTCAAAATTCTGGCGCATTCATTAACCGTAGTCCCGGTAGTCACAACATCATCAATTAAAATAACCGTTTCGGGAACTTCTCCTCTTATCTCGAAACAACCCAGAACATTTTTCTGTCTTGCCCGCTCGCTCAACTTGGCTTGAGCTTTTTTGTGTTTGATTCTTTTCAAACAGTCGCGATATTCAAGCTTCAGTTCACCGGCCAAACATCGACCGATTTCTGCCGATTGATTAAAACCGCGCCAACGCTCACGTCGTTTGCTTAAAGGCACGGCGACGACAACCCCGATATATTTTTTATCGACGATTGCCTTTGCTAAAAGCTTTGCCAAATCATCAGTCAATTCTTTAACAAAGCGATATTTGCAAGTTTTAATAAGCTTCCCCAATAATTCATCCTCATAGTCGCCCAAACAATACAGCTCATCAAAATGTTTTTCAGCCGCGATTTCCAGCGTTCCGTTCCATGCTTTGAAATTTTTAGTTTTGCATGTTGAACAAAGATATTGTCCCTCGTCGTTGCAGGACAAACAATATTTAGGAAATATATAATCGAATATTTTAAACATATAAATAAAAACCCCTCGCCCGCTAAGCGGGAGAGGGGTTAAAGTTTATAAAATTACTTCCAATCGGCGCGATCAACCTTCCACTCGCCGTCAACTTTCTTAAGACCTATGGATAAATCTTGATCATAGGAAGTAACCTGACCATCGGCTTTGGTTTCCTGACGCTTAGTTTTAACCGTGCCTTCGGCCGTACCGGCGGTTTCGCTGAAGGTAACGAATTCGGCGACTGCCGCCTTGGTTATAATACCGCTGTATTCGCTATCGCTGGCCGTTTTGGCTCTTTCAGCGGCGATATAAGCCCTGGTTCTGGATTTGAGCGAGTCCGTCATAAAAACTTCCAAGTCGGTCAAATTGCTAAAATCAGACTGGTTGGATGAACTGCCGAAGCGTTCGGCAAAATAGATGGCCAATTTTTCCGCTTGGTCGCGGCTTTGCTCTAAGGGACTGACGGTTCCTCCGGACTGATTCTCTGGCTCGCTTTTTGAAATAACCGGCTCGGCGGTTTGGCTTTGTCGCGGCGTTTGCGGAGTTTCAGTTTGCGAAGAATAATCGTAAATGAAAATAAAGTAGATTATCGCCGCCAAAATTACAAGGCCGCCAATAATAAGTGCTAGGGCTTTTTTGTTCATATGATTATGGTTTTAAATTAACCGGCGGCTTCTCGGCCAACTGGTTAGCAAGTTCTTTTTTAGCTTCTTCGATTTCCAAAAGCTGCCGCGGGTCCGAAGTAATCAGATCGGAAGAG
>DDTV01000002.1 GCA_002344425.1 Candidatus Falkowbacteria bacterium UBA2355 | reverse complement strand
TTTTAGCTAAAAATTTAAAGGGCCATATAGCTCCGGACAAACAAAGCGAACTGGAAGCGCTGATACCGAAAGTCAAGGATTATTCTTTGCGCAGCCGCGAAGCCGACGGCCAGGTTATTTTTGTTATGAAACTCGCCGTTGACGAAACTTCGTCTTCTAACGGCACCGCGCGCTTGGAATTGGAAAGTCCGGTCGCCTTGAGCCTTGATCAGCTTGATAAAATATTTTTGGATTCGGGTTTTGAATATCTTTCAAAATGGTCGCGCGACAGACAGGAATTCAAATATAAAGATTACAATGTCACCGTTGATAGAAACGCCGGCTACGGCTACCTAGCCGAGTTCGAATCCATCTTAGAAGACTCATCAAACGCCGAAAGCGCCAAAAACGATTTGCGCCAAGCTATGGCCGAGTTGGGCGTTGAAGAACTTAACCAAGACCGTTTGGCGCGCATGTTTGAACACTACAATACGCACTGGCCGGAATATTACGGCACCGATAAAGTTTTTAACATTGAATAATATGGACAAACATCCTGAGTATCAATATTTAGATTTATTAAAAGAAATCCTAGATAGCGGTTTCCGCAAAGTTGACCGCGGCACGGGCGACGCATCCTACAGCTTATTCGGCAAACAAATACGCTTTGACTTGTCCAAGGGCTTTCCGCTTTTGACAACCAAAAAAGTTTTTTGGAAAGGCGTTTTGGAAGAACTCTATTGGTTTGCTTCGGGACAAAATAATGTTTCTTATTTAACTCGCAAGGGTGTTCATATCTGGGACGATTACCCATACAAGATTTATAAAAAAAAGGTAGAAGCGGGCCATGAAGCGCCGATGGACAAAGAAACCTTTGTTGAAAAGTTAAGCAATGACGATGCCTTTGCCGCCCAACACGGCGTCTTGCCCCGCATTTACGGAGAACTTTGGCGTCACTGGCCGACCAGAACGGGCAAGACCATTGATCAATTGGCTTGGGCCATTAAAGAACTCAAAGAAGATCCGAGCGCCCATAACCTGATTGTTAATTCTTGGAACCCCGAATACCTATATACGATGGCAAGTCCGCAAGATGCTTCTTATTTCCCGATTTGCCACAACATGTATCAATTCAACGTCATAGACGGTAAATTATCTTTACAGCTCTATCAGCGCAGTGCCGATATTTTCTTGGGCGTGCCCTTCAATATAGCTTCTTACGCTCTGCTGACAATAATTCTGGCTCGGGTGACCGGTTATGAGCCCGGGGAATTCATCCATACTTTCGGCGACGTTCACATTTATGAAAACCACCTCGATCAAGTCAAAGAACAACTGACGCGCGAGCCTCTGCCTTTTCCGACAGTTGAACTTGATCCAGCGCTCAAAACGATTGATGACTTTAAGCCCGAACTGGTCAAGCTGATAAATTATCAAGCGCATCCACCGATTAAAGCCGAGTTAAGCGTTTCCGGCGGCCTGTTTGAAGGAAAGAAATCATAATGTCTAAACCGATTATCACGATCGTCGCCGCGGTTTCCGATAATAATATTATCGGCGACCATAACGATCTACCTTGGTATATCCCAGAAGATTTAAAACATTTCAAAGCCTTAACAACGGGCCAGACGGTTTTAATGGGCAAGAAAACTTTTGAATCGGTCATGAAACGTCTGGGCAAACCCTTGCCAAACCGTAAAAACATTGTTGTCACCCGCGACCAAAATGATCAATTTCCCGAAGGCGTCGTGGTCTTGCATGATTTAAAAGGACTGCTTGATTTGGATGAAAAAGAAATTATGATTATCGGCGGCGGTCAAATTTATCAGCAGACGATCAGCTTGGCCGATAAAATGCATTTAACCCATGTCCATCAAGTAATTAAAGGCGACGTCTTATTTCCGGAAGTTGATTGGAGTAAATGGAAAAAAGTTAGCGAAGAAAAGCACGAGGGCTTTGACTTTAGTGATTATGAAAAAATAAAATGATAATCATAGGCATCATCGGATTACTGTCTTCCGGCAAGGGCACGGCGGCAGAATATCTTGTCAATAAATACAAAGCCAGCCACTACGGCTTTTCCGACGCTTTGCGCGATATTCTCCAGCGCCTATATATTGAAGAAAACAGACAAAATCTTCAAAACTTATCGACGCTCCTCAGACAAGAGTTCGGTGAAGATACTTTGGCGCGTACTATGGCCCAGGATATTAAAAATGACAAGGCCGATATTATTGTTGTTGAAGGAATACGCCGTGAAGCGGATTTAAAATATTTAACTGATTTTCCGCATTTCCATTTAATCAGCATTGATGCTGATCTTGAAACGCGTTATGAAAGACTGACCAAGCGACTGCAGAACGCTGACGACGCCAAAAAAACTATGGGAGATTTCATAAAAGACAACCAAAAAGAAACCGAAGTTCTAATCCCTCCTCTTATGTTAAAAGCCGAATTCCATATCAATAACAATGGCTCGGAAGCAGAACTCTACGCCCAACTCGATGAAGCAATTGAAAAAATCCAGGGAAAATAAAAATATTATAAAACATGCTATTATAAAGACATGTACGATGTTATTATCGGCTTGGAAATCCACGCGGCCCTAAGAACAAAATCCAAAATGTTCTGCTCCTGTCCGAATGATTCTTCGAGCGAGCCGAACGAAAACACTTGTCCGATTTGCCTCGGACACCCGGGCACTCTGCCCGTTGCTAATAAGGAAGCGGTCGAAGCGACCGTACTCTTGGGTTTGGCGCTGGGTTGCGATATCAATCAACATTCCAAATTCGACCGCAAAAATTACTTTTATCCCGATTTACCCAAAGGTTATCAAATCTCCCAATACGATATTCCCTTTTGCCAGGGCGGCGAGTTGGAAATCAACGGCCGCAAAATTGATATCACGAGAATTCATCTTGAAGAAGACACCGGTAAATTGTCTCATCCCGGAATTACCGATCATACGCTGGTCGATTTTAATCGTGCCGGCACTCCCCTGCTTGAACTCGTAACCGAACCGGTTATCAGAGATTCGGCTACGGCCAAAGCTTTTGGTCAGCGCTACCAGCAGGTTTTGCGTTATTTGAATATTTCCAACGCCGATATGGAAAAAGGTGAAATGCGCTGTGAAGCCAATATCAGCTTGCAAAGCAAGGGTTCATGGAAATACAAAGACGGACAAATTATTCCCACGGGAAAAAACAAACTTAATCATAAAGTCGAACTAAAGAATATCAATTCTTTTAGGGCCATGGAAAAAGCCATTGAGTTTGAGATTAAACGCCAAAGCAAGGTTTTAGACGAAGGCGGTTCAATTCCTTCTGAGACTCGGGGCTGGAACGAAAGTAAAAACGAAACCGTACGCCAACGCGTTAAAGAAAGCTCGGCTGATTACCGTTATTTCCCTGATCCGGACTTGGCGGCCGTTACCATTACTCCGGCCTGGCTAAAAGAAATAAAGTCGCGGCTGGTTGAACTGCCTTGGAAGGCCGAAGACCGTCTGCGAGCCGAATACGGCTTGTCGGAATATGATGCCGGCGTATTGGCGGCCGATAAAAAATTGACCGGCTTTTTCGAAGACGTTATTTCGGAAATAAAGGCTTGGCTCAAATCGGAAAAAGATTCTTGGGAAAGACAAGACAAAACTCTATGCAAACTGGCGGCCAATTGGCTCAACAATGAATTGCTAAAACACCTTAATGAAAAAGGCTTATCTATCCGCGATGCCAAGGTAACGGCGGAAAACTTTGCCGAGTTTATTCTGATGATTCATCAAGGCAAAATCAACTCCAGTGCGGCTCAAACTATTCTTGGCGAATTAATGAAAACCGGCGGAGAACCCGACGCGATTATGCGCAAATTAGGTTTGGAAATTATTGACGATGCTGACGCCCTGGTCAAGGCTATCAAAAAAGTCATTGCCGCCAAACCAGAGCAAGTCGCCGAATATAAAAAAGGCAAGACAACCGTTATTCAATTTTTAATCGGGCAAGTTATGGCCGAAACAAAGGGCGCCGCCAATCCGCAAAAGGTTCGGGAATTGTTGGAAAAAGAACTGAACTAAGAGTAAACTATAAAGTAGTAAACTATTAATATGAACATAGCGATTTTTGATTTAAAGCCTTGGGAAAAGAAAATGTTCAGTTCTGCTCTCAAGGGACATAAGGTAACCTATTTTAAATCAGACCTTGATAATACCAAGCTTTCCGAGTTTAAAAGCGCGGAAATTATCTCCTGCTTCATCACTTCGCAAATTAACCAAAAAACCATCAAGGCTTTGCCTAAATTAAAACTGATTGCCACCCGCTCAACCGGTTATGATCATATTGATGCCAAGGCTTCACAAAAGAAAAAAGTCGCTATTGCCAATGTCCCTAGTTACGGAGAAAATACCGTTGCCGAACACGCCTTTGCCTTAATCCTTTCTTTATCGCGCAATATTCATAAATCCTATCTAAGAACAATCCGTGAAGATTATTCAATTGAAGGCTTGCAGGGCTTTGATCTTGCCGACAAAACTATCGGCGTCGTCGGCGCGGGGCGCATCGGACGGCATACGATTCGCATCGCCAACGGTTTCGGTATGAAGGTTATCGCCTATGACCCGCATCCGGATCACAACCTTGCCGAAACGCTTGATTTCAAATACGTAACTCTCAACCGTTTGCTGAAGGAATCTGATATTGTTACCTTGCATGTCCCCTATTGTCCGGAAACTCATCACTTGATTAATAAAAAAAATATCAAGCTCATAAAAAAAGGCTCACTGTTCATCAATACCGCCCGCGGCGGATTGGTCGATACCAATGCCTTGATTTGGGCGCTTGATAAAAAAGTTTTAGCCGGCGCCGGCTTGGATGTGCTTGAAGAAGAAGAATTGATTTTGGAAGAAAGGCATCTGGTCAACCGCAGAATTACCAGCCCGGAAATGATGTCGATGGTTAAAAATCATATTTTGCTCAGCTACGAAAATGTCGTCTTTACCCCGCACATCGCTTTCTACTCGATTGAAGCCGTGCAAAGGATTACCAAAACCACCATCGACAATATTTTGGCTTTTATAAATAATAAGCCGCAAAATCTTATCGCGACAAAAAAGAAATAACTTCTTTGTCGAATTGTTTGGTGTTTTTAACCCACTCTATTCGCCTGCCTTGTTTTTCCCACCTTCTGAACCAGGTCATTTGACGTTTGGCAAATTGTCCTGTGGCTATTGCCAATTTTGAAATCATCTCGTCTCTAGTTAATTTTTTTTGGAGAAATTCCGCAACGAATTTATATTCCAAGCCAAAGCTCTCAAGCCGTTTCCAGCTTAAACCCTTCTTATGCAAGTTGGCGACTTCCTTGATCATCGCGTCGTTTTCTAAACGGTCCAAAATTCTCTGTTTAATTCTTTTCCTCAAAGTTTCCATCCCAACTTCTAAACCAATCACCATAAATTCATAGGGTGGTTTTTTTATTCTTGGTTTTATTTCATGAATCTTTTCGTTGGCTTTTAAAATATCCAGATAGCGAATCAATCTTCGTTTATTATTTTTTTCAGAATTATTAAGTCTTTCAAAAAAGACAGAATCAATGACTTTAAGTTCTTCCTGGACTTCACTGAGACTCAGTTTTTCTTTTTCAGTGCTTTCAGCGGTTCGACCCGGTTTTTCACTCAAAATATAGCCATCAACCACTGCCTGCAGATATAAGCCCGACCCGCCAACTATTATGGGTAGTTTTCCCCTCTTTAAAACGCTTAAAACGGCCTTCTCGGCGGCTTTTTGGTATTTTAGGAGGTCATATTGCTCCGAAGGGTTTGCCACGTCTATAAGATGATATTTGACCTTGCCGTATTCGGCCAAATCCTTGCCCGAGCCAATATCCATTCCCTTATAAACCTGCCGCGAATCGGCCGAGATAATTTCGCCCTGATGCGCTCGCGCCAAACGAACCGCGAGCTTGGTCTTGCCAGATGCGGTGGGGCCGACAATAACTATAATTTTGGGCATCTTTTTCATGAAACCATTGTACGTTGTTTTTAGAAATTAAAAAAGCCCATCAATCGACGGGCTTTAAAAACTGACATATCAATTATATCTTTTTAATTTCTTTTTTATTTGCCTTCTTTTCTTCTTTCTTATTCCAATCAACTTCAACTTTGCTCATTATAACAATCATCGATTTTTCCACAAAATCATAGCGGATTGTAAAATCTCCTTCTTTGATTTTTCCGCGATGTCCGAGTCCGGTTTTTCTATCCGTGATATAAACTTTACCCGAACCGATAACATCAAATTCAAAGCGATATGACTGATTAAGGTTGTGTTGCGGACCAATGTGAGAAGGTATCGGGTCTGACGGACCATAGAAAAAATAATCCAAACTCAATTTTATGTTTTTTGACGGCAGAATCGAAATTATTACGCTGTCGAGAATCAAGTGTAATCGGTCACGTTTCCTTAATTTTTTATTTGCGAAATCAAAAGCACATTCATCGTTAGAAAGTTGTTCGCCTTCAAAGACTCGTATTTTTTCTTCGTCCTGACTGGAATCGACTTCGCTGACCCTGAAGAAATTTTGAGAAAAAGTTGATTGGATGAAAATTGATATAAATATTGAAAAGATCAAAAAATACCTCATCTGACCCTCCTTGGTTTATGGTTATTTGCCCCTACCTTACTCTGACTTTAAAAATTCGTCAAGGAAAGAAAAAAGCCCACATTGATTTATGCGGGCTTATAATGCTTAGAAGCACTTAGCGTATATGCGGGGTGTAAGGAATTATTTGCATATTTCTAAATATAACTGTCATTTTATTAGTTATAATAGAATAGGCTACGCAAATTTCGCCTCCGGTATCTTCCAATAAGCGCTCTTCATTATTTACAAAAAGTCGTAAATTGGGATTTCTTACAATTGCCGTCGGCATGAACATTGGGCTTTCATTCTTCAAACTTAGAACTTGTTCATCCGTTAGATTGTAATAACTTCTAAGTTTTGTAAATTCATATGCAGAGATAACATAATCAAGCTGATCGCCTTCATTTGAAACTCCGCACATAACAAATGTTTGGTCATCTAAAGCTACTTTAAGATCGCCAGATCCGGAATTTGACACCACACCTTCATACCAGATTTCGTTCTCGTTATGCTGTATTACTTTATCAAAGAAAAAAGTTTGTGCGAGAACAGATGTAGCTGATAAAACAAAAATGAATAATGTTATTGATAATTTTTTCATTGCTATGTATGCTCTCCTTCTAGAGCAACTACATTAGTTTGTGTTAAGTGGACTTTCTCCAAAATCTTTTTGATAATTGGAAAGCTAATTTTTTAGTATTTCGTGAAACGCCTTACTTTTTCTGCCAATCAATACTGCTTAAAACGGATTGTAACGCAGAGTTTCTGATTTGAAGACCTGTTGTTAGTCCCCATGGAGCAAAGCCGAATAAAGCCATGAAGTCGTCTTTCTTAATTTCTACCTTGCTAAGATCGACTTCGTTAACTTTCCCGAGCTTGTTTTCCGCATTTCTGTCGAAGATGTTATCTGTATCAATGATTAATACTTTTCCTGTTAATCTTTGGCCGCTATCTGAATACATTAAATCCATAAGATAGGGCACTGCAATTTTGCGATCTTTAAAGTATTGGGATAAGTCAGAAAACCCTTCAAATTTATTGCCGGCATTCTCAAAATCAAATGCTATGATGTAATTTTTGTAAGCAATAAGAAATTCGATGTTTTTATGAACTTCTTCTGTCATCAAGGAAACAATTCCGTCATAACTGTATGGCATAGCATAAGCTCCAGAAAAATCTGTAACGGAACCTTCCCTTTCAACATAATCTGATGTATAAGCGTATTTCGAGCTAAGCACGGTGGTATGAGTAACAACAAATGTTGCTCCCAAAGATTGTGAATACTGTGCCTGTGTTAAAGCAGGAATAAAGTTAACTGCAATAAGCAATAAAGTTGCTATAATTCTTAATGTTTTCATGACTATGTATGCTCTCCTTTAGAGCAACTGCGTTTAGTTTATGTTTATGGTTTGTAATTAAATCACAAAAGCCCCTAAAGATAAGGCTTCTTTGAATTAATCACAAACTTTTGTAAAAGTTCATAATCCTCATAATAACATATATACTTATTTCTGTCAACAGTACTAAAAATAGGCCGATTCTGGCCTACTTTTATCGATTATTTGAGGTTTTTCAGCTCTTCCAGCAATTGCTTCTCTTTTCTAGTTAAATCCGTCGGGGTTTTGACGGTTACTTCAACAAGATGATCTCCGCGTCCCCTGCCTCTTAATTTAGGCACGCCTTTGTCTTTAAGCATAAAAACTTTGCCTGATTGCGTACCTTCAGGAATTTTCAAGGTTACCGGACCGTCGACGGTCTCGATATCGATTTTCGTGCCGAGTGCGGCGTCGGGAAAACTTATACTGATATTCGAAATGATATCGTCGCCGCGCCTAATAAACCTTTTATCAGGCGTGACATGAACCTTAATATATAAATCGCCGCTCGGCGCGCCTTTTTCTCCCGCCTCTCCCTGTCCGGTCAAACGAATCATTTCGCTGTTGGAAATACCGGCGGGAATCTTTACTTTCATCGTAACGTTTTCGCGTTGCTGACCTGAACCGCGGCAAACCTTGCAGGGCTTTGAAATCACCTTGCCTTCCCCGTGACAGGTCGGGCAAACGGTCTGCATCTGAATCCGGCCGAACATCGTTTGTTGAACTTGATTAACTTTGCCTTGCCCGTGACAAGTTTTACAAGTCTCGGGATTGGAACCCGGCTCAGCACCCGAGCCCGCGCAAGTTTTACAAGTTGCGGTTTTAGCAAAAGATATTTCGCGCTCAACGCCAAAAACGGCTTCCATAAACGGAATCGTAATTCCTACTTCCAAATCGGCGCCGCGCTGTGAACGTTTGCGGCGCCCGGAGCCGCCAAAACCGAACATGTCGCCGAAGCCGCCGAAAATATCGCCGAGATCATCCATGTTGATATTAAAACCTTGGCCGCCAAAACCCTCAAAGCCGCCAAAACCGCCGGCCTGATTAGAATATGCTGAACCAAAGCGGTCGTACTGCGAACGCTTGTCTTTATTGCCTAAGACCTGATAGGCTTCGTTGACCTCTTTGAATTTGGCTTCATCGCCTCCACCCTTGTCAGGATGATATTGATGCGCTTTCTTGCGAAAGGCCTTTTTAATATCTTCTTCAGTCGCGGTCTTAGCTACTCCTAAAATTTCGTAATAATCTTTGGACACGGAAATTAATCTTTACTCTTAAAACCTATTTCGCCTTCAACCGGTTTTGACTCTGCGATTGCACCAAAAGCCTTTTCATACATTTTAAGATTTTCCATCATGGCATTCACAATGCTCTTAAAATGACTCGGCGTGGTCACTAGCTTGGCGGTTACCCGTCCGGCCGGCGCCATAACATTGCCAAAGGTCATTCGAAATTCTTCCTTGTTATGCGCAATATGCGCCCAGTTCGAATATTCGCCGCCGCCCGGAATCGGGTCTTGAATCTGAATCTGCTGCTGAGGATTTTCGTTGGCCATAAATTTATTTAGAGAAATTAATTAGTTATTTTTTCTCTTCAAACTCACCTTCAACCGGTCCCTCGGCTTTTGGTTCTTCGGTCTTTGGTTGTTCGGCTTGTGCGGATTGCTGATACATTGCCGCGCCAATTTTCTGCGCTACGGTATTCAACTCTTCCATGGCTTTTTTAATGTCGTCGTATTTATCAGTATCTTTGACATCTTTCAAAGCTTTCAATTTAGCTTCAAGCTCGGTCTTGTCTTCGGCTTTCATTTTATCACCGGACTCGCTTAAGAGTTTATCGGTTTGGAAAACAACGGCATCGGCCTGATTCTTAATATCGACCGATTCCTTTTTCTTCTTGTCTTCCTCGGCGTGCAATTCAGCTTCCTTGCGCATCTTTTCAACTTCTTCTTTGCTTAAACCGGAGGAGGCGGTAATCGTAATATGCTGTTGTTTGCCCGAAGCTTTATCAGTCGCTTTGACATTCAAGATGCCATTGGCGTCAAGATCAAAACTGACTTCAATTTGCGGAATGCCGCGCGGCGCCGGTGGAATGCCGTCGAGAATAAAGCGCCCCAGCGATTTATTGTCGCTAGCCATCGGACGTTCGCCTTGGACAACATGAATTTCAACCGAAGTCTGCGAATCGGCCGCGGTCGAGAAAACTTGCGACTTTGAAGTCGGAATGGTTGTATTGCGCTCAATCAAAGGCGTCGCCACGCCGCCCAAGGTTTCAATACCAAGCGTCAAAGGCGTAACATCAAGCAAGAGAACGTCATGGACATCGCCTTGCATAATACCGGCTTGAACCGCGGCACCCATAGCAACGACTTCATCCGGATTAACGGTCAAGTTAGGTTCTTTGCCGAAAAAGGCTTTGACTTTTTCTTTGACCAAAGGCATACGGGTCATACCGCCGACCAAAATGATTTCTTGCAAGTCATTAACGCTCAATCCGGCATCAGCCAAAGCTTTCTTGCAAGGTTCGATGGTTTGTTCAACAAGATCTCCGACCAAACTTTCAAGCTTGGCGCGCGATAATTTCATAACCAAATGCTTTGGTCCGTTTTGGTCGCTGGTAATAAAGGGCTGATTGATTTCGGTTTCCGCTACGGTCGATAATTCAATCTTGGCTTTTTCAGCGGCTTCTTTAATGCGCTGTAAAGACAAGGTGTCTTTGGACAAATCAACGCCCTGATCTTTTTTGAATTCATCAATAATCCAATTAACCAAACGCTGGTCAAAATCTTCGCCGCCTAGGTGAGTGTCGCCGTTGGTGGCTTTGACTTCAACCGTATCTTCCGAAATTTCAAGAATAGAAACATCGAAAGTTCCGCCGCCTAAATCGTAAACGGCAATTTTTTGGCCCTTCTTTTTATCAAAGCCGTACGCAAGGGCCGCGGCCGTCGGTTCATTGATAATGCGCTTGATATCAAGTCCGGCGATTTTTCCGGCGTCCTTGGTTGCCTGGCGCTGAGAATCATCAAAGTAAGCTGGGACGGTAACAATCGCTTCGGTAATCTTTTCGCCGAGCTTAGCTTCAGCATCGGCTTTTAATTTAGCAAGAATCATCGCCGAGATTTCCTGCGGCGTATAATCCTTGTCCTGAATCTTAACCTTAACGCCGTCGCCCGCTTGAATAATCTTAAAGGGCATGTTCTTTAAATCGCGTTGTACTTCCGGATCGTCGAAACGGCGTCCGATTAAGCGCTTGACCGCGAAAATCGTATTTTCCGGATTGGTAACGGCTTGGCGCTTAGCGGTTAAGCCGACCAAGCGCTCACCGGTTTTCGAAACAGCCACGATCGAGGGCGTCGTTCGATTACCTTCGATATTCTCAATAATTTTGGGAGCGCCGCCTTCCATGATGGCCATGGCGGAGTTAGTCGTTCCCAAATCGATTCCTAAAATTTTTGGCATATATTATTTGTTAGTTTCAATCTTAATCTTATTCGGCTTCGCTTCCGGAGCCTTGGGGATTGTTATTTTCAAGATACCGTCTTCGGACTTGGCTTTGGCTTCATTGCCCAAGCAATGGGTCGGCAGTTGAATCGAGCGATAGAAGGAACCGCGACGGATTTCTTTGCGATAATAATTTTTTTCGTCGATTTCGCTTTGTTTTTCCGCTTCGCCCTTGATGGACAAAATATCATTTTCAATCGAGATATCGACCTTGGCCGGATCAATGCCGGCTAATTGGGTTTCGACAATAACATTGTCTTTGTCTTCGTACATATCGATGGCCGGAATGCTCGACATCTCTTCAAAGGGTTCAAGCATCGGCATCCATTTAATGAGTGATGTCATATGATTATAAATTTAATTTTTAATTTTATAGACTGCGACTCGCGCAGGAATTAAGACTTTGTCATGAAGCGTATAACCGCCTTTTAACTCTTTAGCAACCATACCGTCCTTGTCTTTATCGGTTGTTTCTTCGGTTTCAACGGCCTCCATCCGCAGCGGATCAAACTTGCTATCTTGAACGTTGATTTCTTTCAAGCCGTTAATTTCAAATGATTTTTTAAATTGCTGGAGAACATGTTCTAGACCGATTCGCCAATTGGCGTCGCCGTTGGGCGGATAATGCTGCAGAGTTAATTTTAAATTGTCGTAAACGGGTATCAACTCGAGCAACAAAGCTTCATTGGAATAGAGGGCCAGCTCGACTCGTTCTTTGGCGGTTTGTTTCAAAAGGTTTTGATAGTCGGCCAAAGCGAGTTTATATTTATGTTCAAACTCTTGGCTTTGTTTTTCCCAATCGGTTTTTGGTTTTTGTTCTTCTGCTTTCTTTGTCATATTATTTCTTTGATAATTCCTTAATCAAAAAATCAATCCGGGCTTTGTTAAGCGCGTAATCCATACGCACCGGTCCGATTAAGCCGATCAATCCGACGCGATCCTTGCCCTGATAGCGGCTCATAATCGTAGAGGAAAAAATTCCAAAGGGGCTGTCTCGACCGATCATAATTTGCGGTTCAAAAGCTATGGTATCAAAAACTTCACCGACAATATCGTCAATGCGATCCATAATCGATGAAATATCATACATCAATTGCGGTTGATTAAATTCCGGTTGCTGTAAAAGATTGGAAATACCGGTGTAATAGACATTGTGCTTATGAAAGGCCCAAACAACGGCCAAGCCCGACATGGCGGCCAATTGCTTAGCTGAAGCCTTGGCTTTGATTTCATCTTCAGGATCGGAGAGAGCCAAACTCTCGCTTTCGCTTTTAGGCAATTCGGCATTGGCGACTTCTTTGACATATTGTTCATAGGCCTTATCGGTCGGAATACGGCCGGCCGAGGTATGGGGCTGAACAATCCAGCCATCTTCCTCTAATTCGGCCATATCATTACGGACAGTGGCCGAAGAGACGGGCATATGGTACTTTTCCACAATCGTCGAAGAGGCCACTGGGCAACCCGTGGCAATATGTTCCTTGATAATTATCTCTAATATTAGCCTTTTTCTTTCTTCCATATAAAAACAATAGCTTAATATAAAGCTATTGTATCATTGTTAGCAATCGACCGTCAAGAGTGCTAAATCACTTTTTATACTCTCCGAAATACCACTGCAAAAATTCTCTTGCAATCGGCGTGCCGGAGATATCACCGCCCTTGCCTTCTTCAACCAAAACGGTAATGACAATTTCAGGATTGTCATAGGGCGCAAAACCGGTAAACCAGCCGTGCGGATCTTTTTTTGAAGACCACTGCGCCGTTCCCGTCTTTCCGGCCGCCTCAACCGGCAAAGAGCTCATACTGCGCGCCGAACCGGAAGTAACAGTTTGGCGCATGCCTTCACGAATTATTTTTATATTGTCGGGACTCAAAATATCTTTTGAAATTACAACCGGCTCGACTTTGCGCACCGAATTTCCGTTTGGGTCTGTCAGTTCCTTAACTAGATGCGGACGGTACATAGTTCCGCCGTTAGCAAAGAACATAGTATAGGCGGCAACCTGCAAAGGCGTGACAATCAAATCACCCTGTCCTATGGCGATATGATAAGTATCACCGACATACCACCGTTCCTTTTTAACAGCTTCCTTCCATTCTTTGCTCGGCACGAAGCCAACGCCTTCATTGGGCAAATCAATGCCCAAACGTGTTCCGAGAAGAAACTTTTTGAAATAAGAAACAATTTTATCAACGCCGAGGCCGGTAAAGTTTTCATAGCCGCCGCCGATATAATAGAAAAAAGTATTAACCGATTCGGCAATTGCCTTGCGCACGTCGGTTACGCCGTGTCCCCCGCCCTTCCAATCGGGAAAGCTCCATTGTCCGACGCGCAAGCCGCCAGTGCTGAGAAAGGTTGTAAATTGCGAGATTATATTTTCCTGCAAGGCGGCGCCCGCCACGATCGGTTTGATTGTCGAGCCCGAAGGATATTCGCCGGCTACGGCGCGGCTGAACAAAGGCAGGTCGGCCGAATCGGCCAGTTTAGAATAGTCTGATTTTGAAATACCTTTGGCAAACAAGTTATTGTCATAAGCCGGCAGGCTGATCAAAGAAATTACTTCGCCGTTATTGGGATCCATAACAACGGCCGCCGCGCGTTTCAAGCCCATTTTCTGCAAATGATTGGCCATAATCGCTTCCAACTTTTGCTGAGCGGCGGCGTCAATCGCCAAAATCAAATTATTGCCTGGAACGGCGATTGTTTCGCTGACAACTTTTTTTTCTTTACCTAAAGCATCGACTTCGACTTGTTTTATGCCGGCTACTCCGCGCACTTCATTTTCCCATGACTTTTCCAAACCGGCTTTACCCAAATAATCAATCGGCGAATATTCACTTCGATCGGCCGCCAATTCATCAGGATTGATCTTGCCGGTATAGCCCAAGAGATGGGAAAAAGACAGGGACGGCAAAACATAACTGCGCCGGCTCGCGTTAGACAGAACAAAGCCGGGCATGCTTGGCGCCTCCAGCTTGATCTTCAAAGCTTTTTCATACTCTATGTTGTCGGCAATAAAGAATGGCTGATAAAACTCCAATTGCGAAGCATCCAATTTTCTGACGGCCGCTTTTACTTCTTCGGCATCAAAGCGGCCGGTCAAATTCGCCAAAGCATCAATCAAAGAATTTCGCTGTACCTCGTCCTTGGGCAAATCGGCCGGAATACAATAAAGCAAAAAGTTGGCAACGTTATGCACGAGCGGAACGCCGTTGCGATCATAAATTATTCCCCGGTTGGCCTGTTCTCGCTCTAGGCGCAAACGATTGCCATTGGCCATGTCCCGATAATATTCGCCTTTAACGACCTGCAACCAGCCAAGACGCCCCAATAAAACTATAAGCAGGAAAACCGCGCCGAACTTAACCCAGGCCATAAACGACGCGCCCAATTTGTTGCCGACTGTTTCTTCTCCTCTCTCAGTCGGCGTATAAGCGCCTTCAACCCAATCGCGGCGGAACTTGCCTTGGAAATTTCCATCCTTAAAAGACCCTTCTTGAATCGTGAAAGGATCACTGCCAATAATTTTTTTATGGCGACGTATCATCATATTATCGACGGGTAAAAGGCAGGAAGACGGGACGCAGGCGCCTGGTCGCCAAGTTTGAAATATAAAAAATGAAAATCGCCGCTACGGCATTAACGACCAAAGAAAGGCCGAGCGCTTTAAATAAGCTGCTTGGCGGCAAAAGTCGCACGCCCGACCAATAGTCGAACAGCAGGAACAAACCGTCATAAAGAATCGTCGCTCCAATAGCAATCATAAGCAAAGAATAAACCGAACGGTTGGTCATGACCCTTTCAAAAAGAAAATATACCAAGCCCAGAACCAAAAACAAGATAATTAAATGGCTACCGAAAAAACGGAAAGAAAAAATTTCAAACATTAATCCTCCGAGCAAAGCCCACCAAGCCGCGGCCCTTATATTGGCCAAGAGAGCCGCAAAAACAATGCCGAGTACTACTAAATGAAGACTGTGCAGAGACAAGGGCAAAGAGCCTACGAAAACTATATCGGCCAAAGCGGCCAAGATAATGGCAATCAAATTAATAAACCAAGTTCTGGACATAAGGCTCATTGTTTAAGCACGGCAACAAAACGCAGAGTTTCAACGTCGGCGGCCGGCTCGACAATGGCTTGTTGCCATAATTCATTCCCCTCTTTAATAACGCGGCTGACATAGCCGAGCAATAGTCCGGGTGGCATGCCGGCTTCCAAACCGGAGGAAACTATAACATCTCTTTCATTAACGGTTTGCGTCTGTGGAATCAACTCTATTAAAACGCTCAATCCGAGATCGCCGCGCGCTATACCGAGAGTATCACCGCGTCCGGCGACTGTCACCGCAATGCGGCAATCGGCGCTGTACATCAAACAAGCTTCGGCAATATTATTTTTAACCGCCGTGATTTTACCGACCAAAACACCCTCGGAGCTGACAATCGGCATACCAACGGCAATGCCTTGGTCACTGCCTTGGTTAAGAGTTACGGTTTGTCGATTCTGCCAAGAATCGCCCGGCACTCCGCGAGCTATAATCTCAGCCATTTGCAAAGATGATTTTTGAGCTTCGGCAAAAACCAAATAATCTCTCAAGCGGCGATTTTCGTCTTCCAATGTAAGCAAGAGGGCATTCTCGGCGGCCAACCGCGCATTTTCCGAGCGCAAGGCGACCATAGCTTCTTCGCTCGTCGCCTGCTCTTTGGAAAAAGCCAGCATTTCGCCGGCCCGATGCATAAAGCCGGCAAAAGGCTTGGCAACAGCGCGAGTAAAGCCGCCCAAAGTACCAAAGCGGTTGCTCCCGATAATAATAAGTAAAATGATAATGCCGCCCAAGACCGCGAAGGTAGCGAGCGGTCGGCGATTATTCATAATTTTGTTTTATAATTCTTTGGTGCTAGGTATCATAACCCGGGCCAATAAAGCCGGATCAGATAGCAAAATACCCGTACCGCGCACAACGCAAGTCAAGGGATCGTCGGCAACTCTTACCGGAATCTTTGTCGCCGCGGCGATTTCCTGATCCAAGCCGCGCAAAAGAGCTCCGCCGCCGGTCAGGATAATGCCATACTCGTAAATATCGGCAACCAATTCCGGCGGAGTGGTTTCCAAAATCAATTTGATGTTATCAATTATTTGATGAATGCTTCGCGACATCGCTTCGCGAATTTGCGAATCGGTAACGCGCAATTCTTTGGGCAAACCGTTCATCAAATCGCGGCCGCGCACGTTCATTTCCAAAGATTCTTTCAAGGGCGAGGCTGAACCTATGCGGATTTTTATATCTTCAGCCAACTGTTCTCCGATCAAAAGGTTGAATTCTTCGCGCATGTATTGGATAATGTCATGATTCAAAAAATTACCGGCCAAACGCAGGTTTTTCCAGTTAACCGCGCCGTCAAGGGAAATAACGGCGATTTCGGTTGTTCCGCCGCCAATGTCGACTATCATAGTCGCGTTAGCCTCGGAAACCGATAAGCGGGCGCCGATGGCGGCCAACATGGTTTCTTCAACCAAAAAAACTTCGCGCGCGCCGGCTGATTTGGCGGCGTCTTCAACCGCCTTTTTTTCAACTTCCGTAATATCAAGCGGTATGCCGATGACAACGCGCGGCCGAGGTACGAGCGTGAATTGCTCCGTGTGCGCTTTGTCAATAAAATATTTCAACATTTTTTCCGTAACTTCAAAGTCGGAAATGACGCCATCGACCAAAGGTTTGATGACTTGAATATGCGGCGGAGTTTTTCCGAGCATGCGCNTAGCTTCATCGCCGACCGCCAGAATTTCTTCGGTTCGCATATTAACGGCGACTACCGAAGGTTCGTTGATTAAAATACCCTTATCGGGCGTATAGACAAGAGTATTGGCCGTTCCGAGGTCAATACCCAAGTCTTTAGAAAATTTTCCGAAAAATTTATTGAACACAAATTAGGTTTTACAAATACCTACGACGTTGTCGAGCGCGATTTGTTCAGCCTTGGCTTCGCGGCGACGTTTTACTTCGGCGGTATTATTATCTAAACTTTTTTCGCTGACGACAACGCGCCAGGGACAGCCAATCAGGTCGGCGTCGCCGAGTTTTTCGCCGTTGCCGGCGTTGGCGCGATCATCAAACAAAATTTCTATTTTGGCTTTCTTAAAATCTTTATATAATTTTTCCGCGGCTTCGCGGACCCGTTCGGAATCGCCCAGCGCCAAAAGATGCACTTTGAACGGAGCAATCGTTTCCGGCCAAACAATCCCCTTCTCATCGGCGAAAAGTTCGACGACAGTGGCCATAGCGCGCGCCGGACCAATGCCATAAGAACCCATAATAACCTTTTGCTTCACTCCCTTCTCATCAGCATAAACCAAGCCCAAGGCATCGGAGAAACGGGTGCCGAGAGTAAAAATATTGCCCACTTCAACGGATTTCTTTTCTACAAAGTCTTTTTTCTTAAAACCCAAATTTTCAACAACTTCATCGTTAAATACTTCTTTATTGATGGCTAATTTCGCTTTTTCATTAAGATAAATAGTATCCTCGCCAATTTCGCAGACGGTTTGGAACTCGTGCGAAAAAGGCGCAAAAACGCCCCCGTTGGCAAAGGTCAAAAAGGTATTGTCGCCAAGGCCCAATCGCTCAAAAACCCTATAATAAGCCTCTTTGGCCTTCTCATAAAAGGATTCATGTTCTTTTAAATCCTTGGAAAAAGAATAAAGATCCTTCATGACAAATTCGCGCATACGAATAACGCCCGAACGCGCTCTGATCTCATTGCGAAATTTAGTTTGAAACTGATAAACATATTTCGGCAAATCGCGATAAGAGCTGATATATTCTTTCATCAATTTTGTTAATGGCGCTTCGTGCGTAAAGGCCAATCCGAGTTCAGTTTCGTTTTTCAAAGCGGTCTTAAACCAAACATCCACATTCTTATCATCCCACTGATTGGTCGGTAACCAAGTCTCTTTATTTTGCAAAGCGGATAAAACGACTTCCTGTCCACCAAGGGAGTCCATTTCTTCACGGATGATATTTTCTATTTTGCTGAGAACGCGCAAACCGAGCGGCAAGAAAGAATAAACTCCGGCCATTTCTTTATAAACAAAACCGCCGCGCAAAAGCAGTACGGCGCTTTGAGCGACTTCGTCCTTCGGAACATGTTTTAAAGTTTTTGTAAATAGATTTGATTGGCGCATAGGTAAGAAATTTCCTCTTTAGTGTAGCCGAAAAAGGCCTCTTTGTCAAAACAAAATCGCGCCGCTACAAAGCGGCGCGATGTACAAATTTTGTGTTCTTTAAGCGTTATTGCGTCGGCTGAAATTGTCCCAGAAAACCAACAATGGCGAAGCGAGGAAAATCGAAGAATAGGTTCCGAAAAAGATACCGACCAAAAGCGCCAAGGAGAAATATTGAATCGAAGCGCCGCCCAAAAACACAATGGCGGCCAGAACCAACATGACAGTAACTGAAGTATTGATTGAACGCACGATGGTTTGATTCAAGCTGGTATTAACCGTACCGGCAAAGTCCTGATTGGAGCGCGGCAAATTTTCTCGAATGCGGTCAAAAACAACAATCGTGTCATGAACGCTGAAACCGAGCACGGTCAAGGTCGCGGCAATAAAGGAAGTATTTATTTCAACGCCGTAGAATTCGCCCAAAAAAGCGAAGAGACCCAAAACAATCACAACATCGTGGAACAAAGAAATTAAAGTAACAACGCCGTATTTCCAAGAAGCGACCGGACGAGATACTTTGCGGAAGGCCCAGGCCATATAAAAACTGATGGTCAATAAGACCAAGATAATGGCGTAGATCGCCTTGCGCTGAAGCTCTTGTCCGACTGAAGGACCAACCGCTTCAAAACGAAGTTCTTCTAAAGGCGGCAAACGCTTAAGAATCGCCTGATGGGTTTCTTCGGAAGTATCCTGGAAGCGCAAAACCATGCCGTTTTGTTCAGTCGGCTGTGAGGTCAAGCTCTTTAGCTGTAAATCAGCCAATTTTTCTTCAACTTCCGTTACGCTCGGGGCAGATCCCAAAAATTTAACTTCCAGCAAACTGCCGCCGGTAAAATCAATTCCGAGCTTTAAGCCCCATAGCGCCAGCATCGTAATAGAAGCCGCCACCAAAACAGCGGAAATCGAGACCCAGAGCTTTCGTTTAGAGATAAAGTTTACCATATGCTTAGTTTGATTTTCGATAGCCAATCAACCAATGATGCTTTTCAAACCATCGTTCCGAGAACATGCGCAATAAAGTGCGAGTTACGGTGATGGCCGAGAACATTGACAACAAAACGCCCAGCATCAAGGTAACGGCAAAGCCCTTGATGGCGCTGGTTGAAAATTCAATCAAGACGATACAGGTCAAAAGAGTCGTGAAGTTTGAATCTCGGATTGAGGGCCAAGCGCGAGAGAAACCTTCTTGAATCGCTGAGGACAGAGATTTGCCGGCGCGCAATTCTTCTTTGAGACGTTCGAAAATAAGAATGTTGGCATCAACCGCCATACCGATAGACAAGATGAAACCGGCAATACCGGACAAGGTCAAGGTAACCGGCCAAAGCTTGAAAATGGCCAAAGAAAGCAAACCGTAAATCAACAAAGATATTACCGACAAAAAGCCCAAGAAGCGGTAATAAATAATCATGAACAAGGCCACCAAAATCAAACCGACAATACCGGCTTTCAAGCTATTATCAACCGAGGCTTGACCGAGTGAAGCTCCGATAGTTTGCTGATTAACCAAAGTAATCGGCACAGGCAGGGCGCCGGCATTAAGACGTTTGGCTAGCTCTCGAGATTCTATGACCGAAAAATTTCCAGTAATAACGGCTTGGCCGCCGGTAATCTTTTCATTGACGTTTGGTACGCTGATAGCATAGCCGTCCAAGAAAATGGCGACCGGTTTGCCGACATTGCGTCCGGTAATTTCTTCAAAAAGTTTGGCGCCTTCCTCGTCAAATTCCAAGCTGACCTGAGGCGTATTATCTTGCGGATTGAATTGAACACTGGCGCGTTTTAGATTACGGCCGGTCAACTCGGTATTTTTCCACTGAGCATCTTCGCCCAGCAAAGCTTCGGCCGACTTGGTTTTAATGAGAATATGGCTCAATTTATATTCCGGGTTCTCATCCGCCTTAAAAATAATATGATAACCGAACTTGGTTTCGACAACAAAGGAAATCGTACCGACCTTCTGTTCCCAAACCGCTTTTTCAAAAGGTTCAACCATAGCGCCTTTGGCAAACCAACCCAAGTCTCCGCCAGATTCTTTGGCACCGGCTTCAGTCGAGTTGTCTTTGGCCAGCTGAGCAAAGTTGGCGGGCGTCGCTTTGTCCTTTAGTTCTTTTATTTTGGCGTAAGCCTGCTCCTTAGTTAGATTGCCTTCGCATTTTTCAGCGCCTTGATAACAAATCAAAATATGAGAAGCTTTGACTTCTTTCAGTCTTTTCTCTTCAACTTTCAATAATTCATAACCCTCGGTCGTAGTGACAAGGTCTCGGCTGGTTTTTCCAACACCGATTGATTCAGCGGCTTTGGCCACGTCCGGGGCTTCGTTCTTTGCTACCCAATCAACCGAACCGCCGTCAGCCTTGGTTTCTAGATCCTCGCTGTACTCGCGCGCTAAAGCGGCAAAGTCACCGCCTGACAACAATTTTCCCAAAACTTCTTCAGCGCGGATTTTGGCTGTCTTATTATAATCTTCAATTTCTTTCTTTTGCTCAGGACTGAGAGTCGGGGCTTCAGTACGTTGCTCCTTAAACTCCAACAAAGGAGTTTCGCCGATCTTTTTAATGGCTTCACGAATATCTTTAATGCCGGCCAATTCGACAATAATACGGTATTTGCCGTCGCTCGTTCGATTAACCTGCACTAATGGTTCGGAAACGCCGAAAACATTGACGCGTCGTTCAATAACATCGCGAGCGCCTTCAGCGGCCTGACCCTGCTCTCCGGCCGGAACAGCCGAAACATCAGCGTCATAAACAAGCTGAGAACCGCCCAAAAGATCCAAACCGAGACGGAAAGGAATTTCTTTAACCTTAGGCGGAAAAAGCAATTTGTAATTATCTATCGCTTGGTTATAATAGTTGCCAAAGGCCACTAAACCGCCAGCAATGCCTAATATTAAAACAAAAATAAAGGCCCACCAGACCTTGTTTCTGCCCTTGGGCAGGAAAACTCTCGAAAATAGGGATTCACTCATATTCGAGAGTTTTC
>DDTV01000032.1 GCA_002344425.1 Candidatus Falkowbacteria bacterium UBA2355 | reverse complement strand
CATTAAGCGGGGCTTGTTACCGATAAGGGCCTGCAAAGTTCCGTAACGCGATTCGAAATCTGCCAAACTTTTAAACTCGCGGCTGTCTTTGAAATAATAAAATTTGTTTTGCATATCAAAGGCCATGACCGGCCCGGTAGTCCAATATTTCAATTGATCCTCATTGATAAAAACGCGCTCTAAAGAATCGAACAAAGGAAAGAATGAATAATTTCTTTTCTCCGCGCTGGTATCAAAATAAGTACCATTGATTGCGGCGAAGCCGCGTCCCCTTTCGTAAAATTCAGCAACAGAATCGGCTAAGCAATTTCTTTGGCAAGCTAAAGTCATAGCGGACAGGGTTTTAATTTTCAAACGCGGATTGAGCAAGTCAATCGTTACAATATCGACTCTGAAATTTCCGGCTGAAGTAGCGATGTTCTCGCGTCGATAAGAGCTGTATTGGTTAAGAGTGCCGCTCGCATCAGCTCGACGGATTAGTGCTAAGTCAGCAATCCTTATACCCAAACCAAGTTCGCGCATGATTCTGAACGCATCATCCGGCCTTCCTAGGTAATGAGCTTTTAAATCAAGCGGATTTATATACCAAGCCTCGCCGTTCTTCTCAACTTGTAAGACTATCCGACCGGCCAAACTAGCGGTATCTAAAACAGCAAAATCTTTTTCCGAAATACCCAAACCTAGTTCGCGCATAATGCGAAAAGCATCGGCGGGACGGCCTAAATAATAGCGCCGTAAATTAAGCGGATTAATATACCAAGCCTCGCCGCTTTGTTCAACGCTTAACAGAAGGCGGCCCGACAAACGGCTAGCCAAAGATTCGGCCCGCGCCGGCAAGACAGAGAGACCAAAAATTACCAGCAAAGGAAAAATTTTATAAATCCAGCTCATACAAAATAATGTTTTCTTGAGACGATAATAAATTAATCAAATCTTGCTGTCCGGCCTCCAACTCAGCAACAAAAACGATTTCTCCTGATTCGGCTAAGGCGGCGCGCCATAAACGCAAAATCAATAAATCCGCCTTATCATCTCTATAGTTCGGCTTAGTAAAGGATAAATCATTGGGTCGATTGTGCCAAAAGCGCAAACGTACCGGCGCAGTCGATAGATCTTTTTTTAAAATAAAGGACAGAGAGCGATCGGCAATAGAAGACAGAGTCGGCGTTTGTCGCTCGGTCCAACCGTTGGCTAACAAAATATTCTTTAACTTGTTTTCTTCAGCGCGAGCTATAAAAGCGATTGGACGAGTTCGTCCGCCGCGCAAATTTTCAGTTACCAAGGGCCAAGAACCGTCTTTTAACAAATCGACAATCGGGCGGCTTGATTGCTTGCTTATATAATCGAAATTAGCCATTTGACCTCGGTCAAAGGCAAGGCTCATATAAACAGAAAATAAACCCAAGCCAATGCCGACCAAAAGCATTATTTGCCGGCTTTTTATTAAACGGCGCGGCGCCTCGCTGGTTTCAAGCCAACGCTGAGCAATAACGCCGAGACAAAACCAGGCCAAAGACAAACAAAAACCGCCGATTACATCGGAGACATAATGAACTCCTAAATAAATACGGCTCAATCCAATCAATAAAACTGCGGCTGTTGAGATTAAAACCAAGGAAACATTGCGCGACCAACGCGGATAGGCCCGAATAGCGTAGTAACTTAAGAAAATAAAACAGGCTAAAGCCAGTGCCGCATGCAAGGAAGGAAAAGCATAAAAATTTTCAAAATAAAACGTCGGCAAAGGGCGGGGGCGAGCAATAAAAAATTTCAAAATCGAGATTGACAGCAATGAACCGCCGACACTAATGAGCAAACCGATAATATAAGAGCGTCGCCGTTCAAGCATTAACCAAAAACCAGCTACGACGCTTAATGAGATAATAAAGGTCGTTGACCCTAGGATCGTCAATAAAAAGGCGGCGGCGGCCACGCGGCGATCGGAGAACAAACTCGTCAAAAGACTGAAACGCTGATCTATTCCGGCCAAGACATCCGGCGAATATCCGATGAAGATGGTCGCGATAATCAAAAACAAGGCCGCTAATAAAAGCGCTAAGCGAGGCAGTCCGGAAAATTTTTTGGGATTTAAACAGCGCGCGGCCAGCGAGCCGGCTTTTAATGACAGAGCTTCGTAAAGCGAATTGATAAATGAGGCCGCCAACTCAAGCAAGCTTTTGCCTTGCTTGACCAAGAAATTTTTTAACCACCACAAAAAAATTATAAACACCGCCGTACCGAGCAAAAGAGCGCCGGCTCGGCTCGACCAAGCTTCAACGCTTTGCCAGGCATTGCCCGCTAAATAACCGAGCAGAATATGAAAGGTGAAAAAAATAAAACTGCCCAACAGAGCGATAAAAGAAAAAGATGTCAGCGGTACAGATGTCATTCCCGCGACAACGCTAGTCATTGAACGCAAGGGTCCGATAAAGCGACCCAAGAATATTCCGGCAAGTCCGCGGCGCTGGATAAAATCCTTGGCTTTGGCTAGATACTCCGGTTTTAAAAATCGATGCTGCGCATGAAAAGAAGATCGTAATCTGATGCCGGTATAATAGGATAAAAATTCTCCGGCTAAGGCGCCGAGTAATGCGATAATAATCAAAGTTGATAAATCGAGCAGGCCTTCGGCGGCGGCAAAACCGGCGATAACCATAACAATAACGCCGGGCGTAAATAAACCGATGACCGGCGATGATTCAAACAAAGCCGCCAAGCCGGTTAGCAAATAAGCCATGCCGCTGAAACGGCTGATTAACTCGGAAAGCCAAGCGATAAAATCATTCATGTCGGGATGCCGGGAATTGAACCCGGTCTACACGCACCCGAAGCGTGTGTACTACCGGTATACTACACCCCGAAAACCTCCCTTAGGAGGCGTGAACAGCTTAGTCCTTGTCAGGCGTCAGCTTGCTCAACAAATAATTAAACAGAGAAACGATAAGGCTGAACAAAAGCGCTGTCCAGAATCCGGCGACAGCAAAGCCTTCAACAAAGGAAGAGGCCAGCATAATCAGCGCGGCGTTGATGACGAGCGTGAATAATCCGAGCGTCAGCAGGTTGATTGGCAATGTCAAGATAACAAGAATCGGCTTGAGAAAAGCATTGAGCAAACCCAGTATCAAGGCGACGATTACGGCGGTCCAAAAACCGGCCAATTCGACTCCTGGCAAAAGATAGCTTGTCGCCATAATGGCGAATGTGGCGATTAGCCAACGCAGTAGCAGATTCATAGAGATTAGCTTAATTATTAATTTTTATCAAGCAGCTCCTCGTTTTTAAGAAGCTTCTTGATAACAATATATAGAAACGCCATAACTATGATAAATGTTAGTCCGGCGTTGATAACAATGCCTAAGTCAAAAGCTTGCCCGCGGATATGAAAAATCAAACCCGTGAATCCGGCAGGAGCGATTAATTTTATCAAAGGCGTAAAAATTCCCTTGACAATCGAATCAACCAAATCTTTAGAGGCTTGCGCCGTAATGACGCCGATAGCAAGTCCGATAACCGAATATTGTTTTAAAAATTGCAGAAGTTCCTGGCTGAAATTTTTACCGCGTGAATGTATCTTAGTAAATGTTTCTTTCATTTTTTTAGATAATAAACAAAATGGTTACTATCGCAAAAATCAGCAGCCAGCCAATTGTTGAAAACAATAATTTAACAGCTTCTTTCTTGTCTCCCTCATGATACATCATCACCGGCTTGCCAAGGACCAAAAAGCCCGTGACTGAGGCCGAAATAACGAGCAAGAGCATCATGAATAAAGGCATGGCGAAAGTATCTTCTTTGCCCCCAAACCATCTTTCACCATTAGACAAAAACAAAGAAACGAGAGTGATATAAACGCCTGTTCCCAAAGCATTCATAAAGGCGCGTTGCACCATTTGAGATGTTTTCATATGGTTATTAATAATATGGCTATATTTTACTAAAAATTAAACGAAAAATCAAATAAAAAAACCACTCATCTAATAATTAAAAAGTGATTTTCTGTGGACCTGAGGGGACTCGAACCCCTTACCTCGGCAATGCGAATGCCGCGCTCTACCAGATGAGCTACAGGCCCTAAAGAAGAAGAAATTATTTCTTCTTCAACTCAATCGATTCAATTTTTATGTCTTCAATCGGATGATCGTTGGCATCAACCGCCACGGCTTCAATCTTATCAACTATGTCCATGCCCGAAGTAACATAACCGAAGTTGGTATGTTTGCCGTCGAGCCAAGGCGTTGCCTCGGTAGTCACGATAAAAAATTGCGAACCGTTGGTGCCCGGACCGGCGTTAGCCATCGCGAGCGAACCGCGCACTATCGGATGGTTATTGAACTCATCGTCAAAACGATAATCGGGACCGCCCGTTCCGTGACTTGACTTGTCGGCTTGCTTAGAATTGGGATCGCCGCCTTGAATCATAAAATCTTTAATGACGCGATGAAAGAGCGTGCCGTTATAAAAACCGTCTTGCGCCAAGGTCAAAAAATTGGCGACCGTAACCGGTGATTCCGGGTAAAAAGCTACTTCAATTTTTCCTAAAGTAGTCAGGAGAACGGCGCCGGAGTATTGTTCGGCGAGAGATTGGTTGATTTGGCTCGGAATATTCATAGGCGTAGTTTGGGGTTCATTATAAGTATAAGTTTTTTTGGCGCTTGTACATCCTGCCAAAATAAAGGCAAAAAGTAAAGGGGTGATAATTTTTATGATTTTTTTATTTGACATAAAATTCTTTTTTAATTTCTTCATCTTCGGCGCTCCGTTTTTGCTCTATGACTTCCTTGGCTTTGGCTCGAAGCTCGTCCAGTGGCAGTTTAACTAATTCCTGGCTGCGTTTTGCCAAATACTCTTTGCTGTTAAGTTCGGGATCTTCAATAACTTCGGACAAAAGACAATCGAGTAAGGCGCCGATTTTAGGCCCTGGTTCTAAGTCCAATAACTTCATTAAATCTTCGCCGTTAATTTTTAACATTTTAACTGAAACCGGATCATGTCTGACTTTTTCCATCATATATTGCAGATGGCGCAATTTATAAGGCATAGCCTTGGCAACTCCGGAACCCAGACGATCGGCAACGCGCAAATCAATCAAATCAGACAGATTCTCTTCGCCGACCTTGGCAATTAGGCGCCGTACCGAGGCGGCCGTCACTTCGTCGACATTATAATAAAACATATGGTTGCGCACGAGATTAACGATGCGCTCAATATCATCGGTGGAAAAACGCAAACGCTTCAAAATTTTATCAACCATCTTGGCGCCGACAATCTCATGATTATAGAAGGTCGCCGCGCCATTGATTATTTTTTTCGTCCTAGCCTTGCCGATATCATGCAACAAAGCGGCGAAACGGACTTGCCAGGCCTGATTAGGGCAATGTTTAAGCGATAAGACATTATGGTCAAATACCGTGCTTTTATGATGATGATTTTGCGTCATGCCATCGCCTTCTTCAAGTTCAGGAATGATATAATTCAAAAGTTTTAATTCATGCAATTTAATAATTCCTTCAGCGGGGCTTTGCGAAGCTAAAATTTTAATTATCTCATCGCGGATACGTTCATTGGCGATGAATTTAATCGAACCGGCCAACTTGGAGATTGAACGTTCGGTTTTAGATTCAATAGCAAAACCAAGCTGAGTCGCAAAGCGGACGGCCCGCAACATACGCAGTGAGTCTTCTTTAAAACGATCCTCAGGTTCTCCGACCGTACGAATAATCCTTTTTTTCAAATCTTTCTCTCCGCCAAATTCATCAACTAAATTTCCCGAGGCATCCATTGCTAAAGCGTTAATCGTAAAGTCTCGGCGCGCCAAATCATTCTCCAACTTATCTTCGAAAATAACTTCGTCCGGCCGGCGATGATCGCTATAACCATGCTCGCTGCGATAAGTCGTTATCTCGACTATGTCCGTCGCCTGCCCGCCTTCATCACGGATAGGAATAATAACTGTTCCGAAACGATTTTCGTATTTGCTGTCAGTAAACAATTCGGTTATCTTTTCCGGCCGAGCGTTGGTTGTAATGTCCCAATCTTTCGGTTCAACCCCCAGCAAGTAATCGCGAACCGATCCGCCGACAATATACGCCTCAAAACCCGCCTCGGTAAGGCGGGCTAAAATTTCAGTAATAAAAATCGGCATCTTCATCTGATTAACCTTTAAACAAATAATCTTTCAGAGGTTTTACTTTGTTGTTGATAATATTTATTTTCTCCGAACGAAGCAGTTTTATTTTATTGCCGCTGCCGGAAGCAAAACCCCCAACGCTTCCATCAGATCGAACCACGCGATGGCAAGGGACGGCCGGAGCGTAAGGATTCTTATTCAAAGCATTGCCTACCGCTCTAACTGCTTTAGGACGTTTTATAAGCTTTGCAATAACAGAATAAGTTGCAACCTTCCCCTTAGGAATGCGTCGCGTCGCCTGCCAAACTAATTCCGAGAAGCTCGCCATCTTATTTAATCAAATTAGGCAGCAGGCTGTCATAGCCGGCCGTTAAATCGTTGAGAAATTGGGGCAAATAAAGCCAGGCCGCAATAATCGGGATGAGAATCAAAAGCAATTTTAAAACATCCATTACCCGCAACCACTTTAAATAGCGGGCAGTTTTAGCGACCATGGCCTGCATTTCGCGGGTCGCATTCAAATTTTCCTCTAGCATTTTCTTAATATCTTCTTCCATAAAATCGTAATATTAGTACAATTTTTCTTTTCTCAGTGTACAACATAAAAACCGCTCCGTAAAGAAGCGGTTTTTACACAAACAAGCAAGGGGGCAATATTATGATCTCGTCGCATTTCAACTTTTTCTGCCTTTAATCAATTTATTCAACTCTCTCTTAAAACTCTGAGCGTCTTTAAAGGACTGATAAACCGATGCAAAACGTATATAGGCGACCTGGTCGGTTTTTTTAAGCTGTTTCATAACGATTTGCCCGACTTGTTCGGAAAGAATTTCAGTTTTGCGCAAAGCCTGCAAATCTCTTTCTATTAAGTTTATCAGCTTTTTAAACTTTTCTTCCGTAATCGGTCTTTTTTCAAAGGCTCGACGCAAGCCCTTAACCAGTTTCTCTCGGGAATAAGTTTCTTTTCGTCCGTCGCGCTTAACAATTGTTAATTCTAGGATTTCAACTTCTTCATAAGTTGAAAAACGAAAACCGCATTTTAAGCATTCACGACGGCGGCGGATTGAAAGCCCGTCCGCGGCGGCGCGAGAATCGACCACCTTCGTATCGGCAAAATAACAAACGGGGCATTTCATATATAAAGCTTAACAAAAAAATCGAGAAAGTCAATAATAAATAAGAGGCGGGTTTAAAACCCGCCCCTAATTTTATTTACATCATTTTCTTTCGTATAAAAGTCGGGATTGAGAGTTCATCATCTTCTTCTTCCTCAAGTCCTGGCTTTTTAGCAGCCGGCTCGGCTTGCGCTATCTTCAAAGCCGAAGCCTTAGATTTGGCGCTGGCGGGCCGTATCTCTTCTCCGCCCTCTTCAATAAAGGGAGTTGGATTATAACTGCGATCCGGCGCAACCGAGGAGGTGCCGACCGGACGTTTGGCGCCGTTAAAGCCGGTCGCAACAACCGTAATCTTTATTTCATCTTTGAATTTAGGATCAATAACCGCGCCGAAAATAATTTTGGCGTCTTCATCAGCCGAAGAAGTAATAATCTTGGCCGCTTCATTGACTTCATGCATGGTCAAACCGGCGCCGCCGACAATAGTAAAAAGTATGCCGCGAGCGCCTTCGATTGACATTTCAAGCAAGGGCGAGTTGATGGCCATCTTGGCTGCCTCAATCGCTTTATTCTCACCGCTGGCCTGGCCAATACCCATCAAAGCTGAGCCAGCGCCGGACATGACGGCCTTAACGTCGTTGAAATCAACGTTGATAAGACCCGGAATAGTAATCAATTCTGAAATACCTTGGACACCTTGGCGCAGGACTTCATCAACCACCATAAAAGCATCAAGGATGGAAGTTTTCTTTTCAATGACTTGCAATATCTTGTCGTTAGGAATCGTAATGATCGTATCTACTTTATCAGTCAATTCGGCCAAGCCTCGTTCCGCAACTTGTTTTCGTTGAGCGCCTTCAAAAGCAAAGGGACGCGTAACAACAGCAACAGTCAAAGCTCCTATGTCGCGCGCTAATTCAGCCACAATCGGCGCCGCGCCGGTTCCGGTTCCGCCGCCGAGTCCGCAAGTTACAAAAACCATATTGGCGTCTTTCAAAGCGTCGCGAACTTCGTTCTGAGCTTCTTCGGCCGCTTGGCGTCCGAGCTCGGGATTCATACCGGCGCCCAAACCGCGCGTAATATTTTTACCAATATGAATTTTGCGCGAGGCTTTATTGTAATGCAAAGCCTGCACATCGGTGTTGATGGCGATAAATTCAACGCCTTTAACACCTGACTCAATCATGCGATTCAAAGCGCTGCCGCCCGAACCGCCGACACCGACGACTTTTATTTTTGCGAAACTTTCGACTGTAGGTTTAACCTCGGCCATATGGATAAGAGTAAAATAAAAAACTGTCGCTTTTAATTATAATGCGGCAGTCGCCAAATAGCAAGGGAATTGTACACTTTTTGTGTACAGTCTGATTCAGGGTTTTAAAGCGGAAAAAATATCGCGCAATTTATCGATGGTTTTCTGAAGAGGCAATTTCTGCAAAAGACTGCCTCGGTTGTCATATTTAATTAATTGATCTCCCCAAGCAACCAACCCCAAAGCGGTTAAATATTCAAGGTCATTGACCTTGTCGACAACCGTAGCAACGCTACGATTGGAACCCAAGGCGGCCGGCAAGCGCATTTTGCGCTTGGCCACATCGACAATGTCGGATAATTTTGAACCGCCGCCGATTAAACAAATGCCGGCAGGCAACATTCCGGAACGGTCTATCTTTTTCAATTCGTTATCTACTTTCTCAAAAATTTCTTCAACGCGTGCTTCAATAATTTCAGCAACATAGCGACGGGAAATAACCGTTATTTCATCGGTCAAGTTTTCTTCGGCAACAATATCAGAAATGTCAATTTCATCTTTTTTGGAAAATTGTTCGGCTTTGGCACTGCCATATCGAACTTTTATTTTCTCAGCTAAGTTGATCGGACAACGCAAGCCGATAGCTATATCGGAGGTGATATGCGCGGCGCCAATCGGCAACACGGCGGCATGCAGTAATTCTCCCTCTTCAAAAACCGCCAAACTGGTCGTTGCGGCGCCAATATTAACCACTGCGGTACCAAGCTCTTTTTGCTTGGCTGAAACTACGACCGAAGACGCAGCCAGAGGAGAAAAAACTAAATCGTCAATGCTTAGGCCGGTATGATAAATCGAACGAGTCAAATTCTTGATTTGGCTCGATAAATTCTGAATAATCAAGGTTACAACTTCCAAACGTATACCCGTCATGCCGACCGGGTTCTTAATATCTTCCTGACTGTCGACAATGAACTTAGATGGAATAACATGCAGAATTTCATAATTCGGCGGAACAGCCAAAGCCTGGGCCGCCTCAATAACACGGTCAACGTCTTCCTGATTTATTTCCGAATCCGAACGGCTAACAGCTACTACGCCTCGGCTGGATTGGCATTTTAAATTTGGTCCGTTAATACCGACCCAAACGCTCTGAATCGGAGTTCCCAAAAGTCGTTCGGCTTTTTCCAAAACAGAAGAAACCGAGGCCGTCGTATCCTCAATTGAATTTATGATTCCCTTATTGACTCCTTCAGATGGCACGGCAACCGCGCCGATTATTTGAATTTTCGGTCCGGCTTCTGTCTCGACGCGCTGGCCGATGACTAACCTTGTTTCTGCTGAGCCGATATCAAGTCCGGCAATTAGATTTTCACGCATACTTTCTTAGTATATCAAAAATTTTCAGCTATCGCCAGAGTAAATTGATAATTGGGGGAACTAAAATGCAAGCAGCGACTCCTAAGGAGCCGATGGCGGCCAAGGCAACCGCGGCCGCAGTCACATCTTTAATGTTTTTGATATAGCTATCCAAGCGAGGTTTCAACATGTCGCTGACTATCTCTACCATTGTATTAACCAATTCCAGGGCCATGACCATAGTCGAGGTCAAAATCAAAAGAGCCAGCTCGGCCAATGAAACCTTTAAAATTAAACCGCCTGCAATAACTAAAATGGCCGCGGCGCTCTCCCAACGAAAATTAGGTTCTTCGCGCCAAGCCCTTGATAAACCGGAAACGGCATGGACGACACTATTTGAAAAACGACTTAAATGCTTCATAAACGAATACTAGTAATCAATTTTTCTCCCAAGCGTTCCATTTTACGGCGGCCCGTCTCACTTTCATCTTCATATCCCAAGAGATGAAGCGCGCCATGTATGACAATGAATGCCAGTTCTTTGGTTTTTGTATTACCGAAATTTTTGGCTTGGCGTTCTATTTGATCAAGATCAATTATCAATTCGCCGATAAAATCTTTATCCGGCGCCTCGCTATCGCTTTCAGCAAAAGACAATATATCGGTAACCTTGTCTTTGCCCCGATAACGCTTATTTAAGCTGCGCATGGTCCGGTCGCCAACAATAACCACGGAAACAGAACCCTTCGCTTTTCCAAAACGTAAAACCGCTTCAACGCTTCGTTCAATGACTGAACGTCGCAAGGGCTTTTTTGTGCGATTGCTTATCTCGACAGCCATATTAGGCGCCGAGACGGAGACTGCGCACCGTCAAATCAAAGATATTCTTATATTCGAGAATCTTGGAACTGCCTAGATTATAAGTAACCACAAAAATATAAGTTTTATCTTTATTTGTCAGATAGACAGTCAATCCGTCGGTAGTCTTAACTCCGTCCCATGTCTCATTAATGACCAGCTGGCTATTGGGTACGGTTTGAGTGTTAAAGGTACTGCGGTACCAATCAACAATATCTTCTTGATTTGAATTAGGTTGGACCAACATCTGAACGAACTGCCGATTGGCCGCGGTAAACATCACTGAATCATCAGTTGAAGCAATTGTTCTATCCCATTCAACCGGATATAACAGGCTGATATTAAAAGTCGTATTCAGATAAGTGCCAAGGCTTGTGTTAGCGGCAATTTTACCGCTGCCCGCCGGGTTATAGCCATTGTTGATTTCTTCTAAGTCATTATATCCATCGCCATCGGAATCGCTGGCCTTTGCATTGGTTCCCAAAAGCGCCTCTTCCAAGTTAGTTAAACCGTCTTTATCATCATCCAGCGCCGCCACCGGTTCCCCCGCTGACCCTTCTTCAGGAGTTGTTTCCAACCAAGTTTCTTCGGAAATTTTCCATTGTCCGTCTTCAGCCAAAACAATCACCGTACCGGTCGAACGACCGCTGGTTTTTGAAATAGTGAGAACCGATCGAGTGTCAGTAATCTCTTCTCTTATGTTTTCTGTACCGTCAAGCACCGGCAGACTGTCGCCTCGCAAAGCATTCAATATATCTCCCTGTCCGCCAATCGATTCAAGATTGGCTTTCTGTGAGTTTAATTGCTCTTGCTTGGCTTTGGTGCCATAACGAGCAAAGACAGCCAAATATTTTTCAACCGTGTCAGCCAATTCCAATTCGCTGCGGAAAGCCAAATAAGTATCCTTTGGCGCGCCGCTCGGTCTAGCCGGAGCGGCCTCGGTCAAAGAATTATCAACTGGTGCGTTTTGAACCGGAGTAACTGTTTCTACGGCCGGTTCATTGTTGCCGCCGAACAAACCGTTTAAAAATTCCGGCTTAACCAAATACATGTACAAAGCACCGCCCAAAATTATTAGAAAAAGAATACCCAGAATCAAAATAACAATACCCGACACATTGATGTTGCGGCCGGCGACCTGATTATTCTTTTGAAAATTTTCCGGCATATAATATATATCGGCATTTTCCATTACCGACTTCCCTGCCGCCTGTTCTTCGGCTGGCGTCGGGGTTGGCCGCGCTTCTGCTTCAGTGCTCGGTTCTATTTCATTGCCGGTAGCGGCGTCAATTTGTCGCAATTGTTGTTGATTGAACATAAATGAAAAAATAATTATTATTGTCCAGCCGCCGAGAAATTAGTCGGACGAGGAGGCCATTCGGCCGCGGGATTAGGGTTAAGCGGATCTCGACGCGCCAGCAATTCTTCTTTATCGTTCATACCGTCGCCGTCGCTGTCGGCCGCGTTGGGATTTGTCTTATAGACTGACGATTCTTCACGATTAGTTAGGCCATCTTTATCGGGATCTTTTAATTCTTCGCTGTCAGCGGTTTGAACTTCGTTGTCATTATTGCTGAAAATTCTTTCAAATAAACTTTCTTTTTGCGCTGAACCGTCAGCAGGAGCATTTTGCCGAGATCGGAAAAAATAAGCGCCAAAAATAACTAGCAAAGCGACCAATAAAACGGCAATCAGCATGATGCCGAATTTAAAACTATGCTCTGACTCTGTTGGTATGTTATTCATAGGGGTAATTTATTGATCGTTCGAGCCGGGTGTGGCCGATCGTTCATTGGAGAATTCGCTCAAAGCCGTGCCGCCTTTTTTAGCTCTTACTCTGAAATAATAAGGAGTATTATTAGTCAAACCGCTGATAGTACTCTTAAAGACGGTATTTGAAACATCAAGAGTATAATCCGTTGAACCAGGCGACTGGCCATAAGTAATAGTATAACCAGTAGCACTTATAAAGGGTAGCCAAGTCAGAGTTACTGAATTGCTTTCACTCGCCGCCGAGACCAAATAAGGCTCATTAGGTTTTTTCGCAATCTCTGCCGCATAATCGCTTAGATTGGCAAATTGATCAAAGGATCGGACTGATACATAATAGGTTGCGTTATTATTCAAACCTCCGCTGCCGGCGCTGGTAAATATAACATTGGGCGTATTGGTCGGCGGATCAAGGCGAACTATGGTTGAAACCGCATATTCGCCAGTACCGCGAGGAGCTACTCCGATGTAAGCAATATAGCCGGTGGCTTCTGGAACTTTTTTCCAGAATAATGAAATCTTACCGTCGCCGGAGCTGACCTGAAGTTCCGGTATAGCCGGAGGAGTAGTGTCGGCCGGTTTTATTTTCAGCTCATTGGAGAAAATGCTCTCTTGATTTTTAGCGGTCAAAGCGGTAACGGCGAAATAATAATTCAAACCGTTGCTTAACCCTTCGATGGTCTTGGAAATTTCGGCTCCACCGGAAGGAACTTCAGCTGTAAAGACATATTGGCCCGGATTCAAACCGTAATAAATTTTATATCTGTTTGCATTAACAACTGGTTGCCAGCGCAAAGTGACTTTAGTACCCAGAGGATCGGCCGAACCTTGAATCGATGGAATACCCGGCTCGCCTTCTCTGAAGAAGAAGAATTCTTTCAAAACCTCGGGCAAACAACTGCCTGCGACATTATTACAATTAGTGTCGGAAGAACAGGTTTGTCCTACTTTGGGGCCAAACATGCAAATCTTTCTACCGCCTTCTTTAGTAACCGGTTCATCGGTCAAGGCCGGCAAGTCATCAATCGTACCGATGCCGCTCTTATCGCGACAATAATAGAATTCGATGCCCGAAGCGCCGTCTTTCCATGGCCAATTATATCCCGGCGGGAAAGGAGGTTGAGAATAATAAACTGGCCAAGGATTTTCACACAAGAAAAGTCTCAGTTGAGCCGTTCCTTCACGAGATTGTCCGACTGTCGAAGGTTGGTTAAAGCGGTCGACAGTAATAGTCGCCTTGGCTCGCGCCAAAGTCTGTGCATCCTGCTGGGTACCGGCCGTAACCGCGGCCTGGAACATTTCGCCTTGCTGAACAACTTGAGCAACATCATTATCGTCTGATGACCATGCCCAGTTCCAATCATAAAAACCGGCAATTGACTGTATGGGTCGGCTATTGCGGTCTAGCGCCGCAGCTTCCAAAGAACCTTGTTGGCCGCTTTGTTGGAAAAGCTGGAAGCCGGGATTGACCTTTACCTTGTCCAGAGAACAAATATCCTTACCGGTCGTAAAGGACCAAATTTCAGCATTCTTAAAGGTCGTATTATTGAAGGTGTCAGGAACAAAACCGTTAGCCGCGCCAATCATACCAACCTTCGAAGCATTGGCGATGTTGGCGTTGTAATAATCCTTTGGATCACCTTGACCGATTTCCGCCAAACCAGGGTCGCCTTTCAATATCAAATAATAACGGATATTAGAATCCAGCGCGCGAGTAATTCGGTAAGTAACCTTGCTTTGGTTGCCGCTTAAATTATAACCAATTGCCGAGCCGGGGACATAACAGAAATTGCTGACATCGGCCAAAGCTTGGTTAGTTAACATAACCGGCAAAACCTTGGCAATTATTTTCTTTATCGAGAACATTAATGAGGCAAAGCGAGTTGACGGACGCACCGAGGCAACCGGCGAATAACCGCTCGGGCATTGTGTTTTGCCATAATCGGCAATTAGGAAAGTATTACTACTGAAGCTGGTCAAATCCATGGTTTGATTGAAGACTGCTTCGATTGAAGTGTTGCGGCAAACACCGCTGGCATTGGCGGCGGGCGTATGGCCCGTAACAATCGGACGGGTTTGACAGCAACGTGCGCCGGTCAAGCCGCAGCCGGTAGTCAAAACGTCACCGCACATTCCATCGCTGGTACAACCGCAACATAAGCCACGTTCATTGGTTGCGCTGGTACAATCGCCCTGGTTCGCAATACAATTCAAACCGGGGTTGATCTGTTTACAGGTATCGGGCTCTCCCGGATTAGTCGGCGGCTTACAGCAACAACGGCAAGTCTCATCATTACCGATAATCGGACCATTGTCTGCCGCAGCACCGTCCCCATTACCATTACCGTTACCGTAACCGGTTGGCAATAAACATTGGTAACCTACGGCGCAAGTTCCGGTACAAGCTTGTGTCAAAGGATCTTTGCAAGCCTCGCCCGGTCCAGGATTGTTGCTCTTGCATTCGCAACTGAGAGGATCACAACGCATATTGTTCGGACATGGGCTATTAGCATCACACTGTCCGTTAACGCCACAAGTAATCGGTGCGGCAGTACAGCCTGTTTGGCAGGCGTTTAATTTGCTGTAAACGCCGTTAATAACAGGCGTAACATTGCAAGTGTTTGGATAAACGTTTGTACAATTATAATAAGCGCAGTACTGCAAATTGTCTTGCTCAAAACGAGAACCTTCTAAGGGGACGCTGGTGCAGCGATTGTTATTTTTACCGTCAACGCAGCATTCAGCATGCTCAGAACATTCTGCCGGATCAGTAATCGCCGAACAATCATTACATACACCGCGTGGATTTTCTGAATTATCGCAGAACTTACCGGTTGAATTAGCGCAATTACAGAGAGCGTCGTCGGGAATACCGTTAACAACACAGCCCGAGCACATACCTAATTCCGTACCCGAAATATCAGCACCGCAAGTATAGTCGCAGCTTAGGCCGGCACAACAACCTGGGTTAGTAATTTGACCGCTTACAGGGTCTGTAATATTTTCACTCTTCTTACAGCAACACTCGCAGGTGCCGGTATCCGGTTTTTTACATTTATTGTCGGCCGGATCACAAGTTGAACCGCTCGGACAAATTGTTTCATTAGTCGCACACTTGCCTTCGTTGCCGGCCATTTGGCAGGAAAAGGGATTGGCACATTTAGTGCAAGCTCCATTGATACTACCGTTATCAACGCATCGGTTATTGGTCAGTCGAGTCCAACCGGCTGGGCAGGACTGCACCCAGTTATTAATATGCCAACGCGGATTGTTGTTATAAATATCGCATTGTCCGGTAACGGGTTGGTTATTAGCCGTGATAATTTGATTGGCATTATCGCGCATTTCAAGGCGTCGGCAAGACTGCGTATTGTTTTGGACGCAACGATTGAGCACGGAATCATAGCTACAGGCGCCGCCGGAACAGCCGGGTTTGTCTTCACAGGCTTGGTTACCGCAGACACCGACCTCAATCGGATTATTTGTTCCTGGGTAAGGCGAACAGAGACCGGGTGAGTTCGGACAGTAGAAACCTTCTAAACATTGATTGTAGGAATATCCAGAGCAGGAAGTCGGATCAGGACAGGTGCTGTCTCCGCCGCCGGGCGGTACTTCGCAGTCTTCATTGCAACATTGACCGTCGCCGCATTCATTCTGACCCTGCAAACAAGCAGCGCATTTATTCGGAGTGGTTTCATCACAGGCACCGGCGCAACAAACCGTACCGCATTGCTGTTGATCCGGAGCGCAGCTAGCGCTCGCGCCGGTTGAAAAACGCCATTCATAAACGCTGGTCGCAACCGAACCATAACACTCGCCGGCTGTTGCTTTACATTTACCGGCTTCCGGCAAACCAGCGGCGCAGCAGGTAGCGGTACCGCCGCCGCAATCGCTGTCTTGGGAGCATTGGCCAACTTTAAAATTCAAAACATTGCTTGATTGAGCGGGCGTACCGACCAATAATTTAACTGGTCCGGTCGCGGCCGTTTGCGGAACGGTTGTAATCGCTTTCCAAGGTTTAATTCCCGAAGCGCTTTCGTCAATCTGCCAAAAACTGATCGCTTGTCCTTGCTGGTTAACATTATTATAAAAACGAATTGTGCTGGCGGCGTCCTTATCACGGAAATACTCACCCCAAAAAATGACTTCGCTATTAGGCTGACCCAAGGAAGGTTGTAAACGGCAGATACCCGGATTAGGCGATCCGCTTGTAACTTCAAACATTTGAGTTCCCGAATCTGCTGTCGGGAAACCGGCACGCTCAATGGTTAACTTATAACTCGTATTGTCAGCGATGCCGGCAGGAACTTTGACGACAATTTGCTTATCATCCCAAACACTTTCCGCACAAACATCAGGGAAGGCATAATCGGCCTCTCGTCCGCCAGTGTCTCCGAAGAAAACCTTGCTGGTTGATTTGCTCGAACCAAAACCCGAACCTCTGATGGTTACATATTGGCCTATCGGGCCGGAAGACGGTTCAATCGAACTAATAATCGGTCCGTCGTAAGGTTCGTTCTCTTTGGTAAAGGGAATGTAGTTGCTCTCAACATTTGATTTTAAAACAAAGGTAGTCGTCAAACCGCTGGCTAAATTAGGCACTGTTGCCGTACCTTCTTTTTCGGAATTGAATGAAGAAATCGGCGCCTTTATATTGCTAGACAAATTGCCATAATAAGCTTCTGCGGCGCTTAGCTTAACGCCCTGATAAGCAACCACATCATTCAATTTACCCTTGACCGGCGTCAAGGCGCAGATACCAGGACGTTGGATGGTGTTCTTTTTAAAATCATTCAATAAGGTTCCGTAGTCATCATCAGTTGCGTCGGTTTTATTGTCTGAAGTCGTTATTGAGATTTTGCCTTGTTCGGCGCCGGCCGGGACCACGGCAATGATCTGCTTATCCTGCCAAACCGAATTAGTACAAGAGGGATTGCCGGTTGCGGCATCGTCGGCCAGCACGGCTTCAACCTGCGTTCCGCCTGCATTTGTAAAAAATACTTTGCCGCGCGCCGTTCCAAAACCGGAACCGGTAATTGTTACAAAGTTTCCGGTCGCGCCGTTCGGCGTGCCGAGATCACAGCTTGCGTTAGCACCGCAATCCGCCACCTCGGTCGCTTTGCGGCAAAATTTATTGACATCGTTAGAACAAAAACCTCCGGCCGGTCCTACGTTATCAATCGAAGGCCGGGCCATGGCCGCACAAGACAAACAACTGCCTCCGCAATCTATGCCTGTTTCATCACCGTCTTGAACGCCATTACAACAATGGGAAGCTGAAACAACCACTTCTTTTTCCGATGAAGCTTGATTGCTATCCAAGTCATAGGCGGTCGCTTTTAACAAAACATTCTGGCCGGTCTGATAACCATTGGCGTTCCAAAGAGCCTCGGCATTGAATGGACTTCCCACAAAGGGAACTGAATTATTGATAGCCGATGCGACTTGATTGCCATCAACAAAAAAATCAATGAAAGAGACTCCCCAATCATCAATACTGGAAGCGCGCAAAGTATTGTCACTGGAAACACAAACCTGCTGATTTGTTATATTGACGCGCGGCGCGCTAGTATCGACAATTTCACCGACATTGAAAGATATATTACATAAAGAAGATCCGGAACAATTAAGAGTTCGATCATCAATACTTAATATTCCACTGGCCGCTTGGACCGTAACCGTGCTGTTGGCCGCAAAACATTTCAAACTTTCATTCGGCGCCTCGCAATTAGCAGAAGGGATAAATTCGATGTAATTGCCGCTGACACTGCGCGTTCCGGCGACGTTCACGGCAAAACTGCCTTCATTAACAGAGACTTCTTTAACCGCTTTTGTAAATCGGAAACGGATAACCGCATTGCGCGGTACATTAACGGCCAAATTAGCCGGCGTTGTTCCACTGACCGCGAAAACATCGCTGCCGCCGCCAATGCCGCCTCCGCCGCCTCCGCCGCCACTGCCTCCGCTACCGCCGGTCGCATCTGATAAACGGCTCATGACAAAGGTTGCTATGCCAAAGGAGGCGAGAATTATAATTAATCCGATTCCGCCGGAAAGCATTATCTTTTTGGCTTTATTGATTTTTTCTTCCTCGCCCTTAGCGGTCATCCAAATAAAGCCGGCATAAATCATAATGCCGACCGCTATAATACCCAAAAAGCCGAGAACGATTCGGATGATACGGGCAATTGCAATTCTGGGATCCTGATTAGATAAACCGGTTTCTTCGGCAAACTCAAGACCGGTATTAAGATTCTGAGCCAAGACATCGCCCACAGAAAACCATAAAGCTCCGATTAGCAATAAAGCGGAGAAGATGGCAAATAAATTATATTTGTTGAATCTTGCTTTCATATTATGGGCAATTTCCATCCGGTGTTAAGTTGGCCGTCGGAACCAAATTGCCGGCTTGATCGCGGCAGCAGGAAGGCAGTGAGGCCGTCGCGTTGCAAGATAAACTGGCCGAAGGCTTGAAGCAATTTTGATAAATATCTTTAACGCCGGAACCGACCTGCGCCTGATAAAGCGTCGCGTCATTGAAATCTCCGTGGGCCAAGAAACCACTGCTTCGATCAGCTCGTCCATCGAGCGGATCGACATCGCGATCTTCTTTACGAACCCAATAACCAATCGGATCATTAGCCAAACTCCAAAGATTGAAAAGTTTATGAACGACCTGATTAATTCCATTATCAATTGTGATTGAACCGGTCGTTAAACTGGATGACATCATCAGTTTGGAAAAAATAACTTCAATGGCGCTGGTTTTATTGACATTGCTCTGATTGTTATTAACGCCGGTGCCCAGTATCTTAGGCGGCGTCAAATCCAAACGATCACTGACAAAGAAAGACCAAAGATGGTTGTCGCCGCGTCCCGCGTTATCTTGAATCGTGCGATTCTCATTATAAACATCAGCCTGACCCTGGGGATTATCATTGCGGTTGCCGTCGAGCGAATTGTCAGCCAAATCAACAATACCGTTTAATACGGGAGCGGTCGGATAATTCTTATTATTAACAACATCAGTACAAACTCCTTGCGTACAAGTCGTGTAAGGCGTCAGAGTACAGTCGGCATTACTGGAACAGCTTTGCAAGGCGGCGGCGGTACTTTCAACTTTCAGTTGACTGTTGCCGGGCAAACAATAAATATTTTCACCACAACCGTTAACGCCGCATTTGACATCGGAAATAAACTCAACCGTTCGATATTGATTTGAAACCGTAAAAGTTCCGGCTAACTGATCGCCCTGGCAAAGATTATTTGAACACTTGTAAGAACGGCATTCATTATCTGCCGCGCAAGCCGCATTGGCAGCTTTGGCGCCGGCTTCGGCATTAACAACGCGCAAGATGCCGGCCAGCTCGTCACTTGTTCCGGCAACAGTCAGCGGATTAATTGCCTCATTGAAATTTATTTGAATGACCGAATTTTTCGGCTGGTCCGGTTTATCTTTGATTGAATAAGTCGTTGTCTGATCTGCTCCGCCTTGCATTCTGGAAATTCCAAACACCACCGGATCAGAGGCTGATAATTCAATGCTATTTCCGCTTGTTCCGGCGATTTTGGCCCGTACTGTAACCACGGCGCCGTTCACGGCCGGCGAAGTGACTTCTGGGTGAATGGCATTAATTGCCGTTCTTATATTATTGGCCGTACCGGCCGGATTGGCCCCGACCAATATTTGATTGGCATTTGGGTTGGCTGATACAAAGGAGTAGATTTTTGACCCGACAGTCAGGGTGTCAGCTTGTTTTTCAGATTGAACCGTAATGCGCCAGCTGTGTCCGGCGGCAAAACCGGGCGTAAAAACAACCGTCAAACCGCAGGGCGCTATAGCCACACGATTATTGGTAATTGGTAAATCGGTTGGCAGTAAGCCGGGCTGACTATAACCGATACGGGCACCCAAGGTTGCTCCCTGAGGAATAATTGAAACGGTTACGGTGCCATCGGCACAAGTATTATTGCCTTCAAGAGTTGCGTCGGTCGGAGGCGGCGGCGGAGTTAAGCGCTGAATCGTCGCGCTGGCTGACCGATAAGCCGAGGGCTGGGCATTAATTGTAATTGTTCCTTCGGCCGCCTTGGCTTGACTGACGCCGCTGACAACATCGCCTTCGTCATCAGGAATCGGAAAGATTCCGGCGTCGCCGACGCTCTTGATTTTAGGCGAGACCAAGTCCAAAAGATTACTGACTTCGAAACTCCAGCGGAAGTCACTTAGATTAAAGGCGTCGTCGCCATTGCTTTTCTTAACATCTCGCGTCAAAGCGACGGTGTAATTAATTTCTTCAATCGGTGAACCGAGATAATCCGGCGCCGCCGGTTTGAAAACAAAGGTCAAGTTATCAGAAGAAGTCGCCGCCACATTAATAACATTGCTGGCCGAGTTATCGCCGACAGAAGTTTTAAAAATCTTGACGCTGTTCGGCTTTATCTTGGCGCCGCTGGCGCATTTGGCCGGCGAATCATTGGTAACGGCATCGCAGATGCTTGAAGCCAAAATAGTTTCTCTGAAAGTTACGATGATACTGGTGTTGCGAGGAACATCTTGTTGAAAGGGTTCGGGATAAACGCTTCTGACAATTCCGTTTCCAAGCGAACCAATGCCTTGACCATTGCTCCCGCCTTCTCCGCCAGTGCCGCCAGTGCCGCCGGTTGCGCCAATCAAGCGGCTCAGAATAAAAGAAACAATCGCAAAGGAAGATAAGATAATGACTAATCCGATTATACCATTGCGCAAAATCAATTTAGCTTGAGCGATTTTTTCTTCATTGCCTCCCGACGTCATCCAAAGCCATCCGGCATACATAACCAAACCAATGGCGATAATTCCCAAAAAGCCGAGAATGATTCTTATGATGCGCGCGATGGTTACCCGAATATCCTGATTCGAGAGTCCGGTTTCGGCCGCAAACTCAATGCCCGTATTGACCGTTCCGGCTTCGATGGTCTCGATAGCAAAGAAACCGACGCTTAAAACGACGGTGAAAATTGCGGCAAAAATAAAGACTCTCGAGCTTAACCGTTTCATGGGGCTTTTTGACTAAGCGGCAACTTACTTTTACAATCATAATACCATATTAATAAGGCTCGGCGCAACGATTATGACCATAGAACAGATACTAGAACAAGTCAGCAAGAACCAGCCCGCAACAGATACGAGCGTTCTTAGGCGCGCCTATGAGTTTGCCGCTTCGGCGCACGGCGAGCAAAGACGTAAGAGCGGCGAACTTTATATAGAACACCCTCTTCATACCGCCTTTATCCTGGCTCAGATTAGGGCCGACCTTGCGACTATCACTGCCGGCCTCTTGCACGATGTTCCGGAGGATACGACAAAAACCTTGGATGACATTCGCGAAGCTTTTGGCGACGAGGTTGCCAAGCTGGTTGAAGGAATTACCAAACTTTCAAAAATCCGTTACCGCGGTATAAAACGTTATCGAGAAAGTTTGAGAAAAATGTTCTTGGCCATGGCCGAAGACTTACGCGTCATCTTGATTAAATTCGCCGACCGCTTGCACAACCTGAGAACTCTTGACGCACTGCCCAAGGAAAAACAAAAACGCATCGCGCAAGAAACAATGGAAATTTACGCACCGATTGCCGGACTCTTGGGCATCTGGAGCTTGCGTTGGCAAATGGAAGATATCTGCTTTAAATATCTTCACAGCGAGGAGTATAAAAAATTGGAATATAAATATGAAATTGAGCGTAAAACCGAATTGAAACAATATATCGAACGAATACGTCAGATTGTCGACCAAAAATTAAAAGCTGAAAAAATAAAACATCATATTGACGGACGCTTCAAGCATCTCTACAGCATTTGGCAAAAGATGCAGGAGAAGCATCGCAAGTTCGATGAAATTCACGACGTCTTTGCTCTGCGCGTTATTGTTACAAGCGTCGCTGATTGCTATAAAACCCTAGGCATCATTCACTCCATTTGGAAACCTAATTACACCCGTTTCAAAGACTATATCGCCGTTCCCAAACCCAACGGCTATCGCTCGATCCACACGACCGTTTTCGGTCCCGGGGGCAAGCCGACCGAGTTTCAAATCCGCACCAAGGAGATGCATGAGGAAGCTCTTTATGGTATTTCGGCCCATTGGTATTACAAACAAAATAGAATCGAAGTCGGAGAAAAAACGCCTCATTGGGTGCAAGAAATCTTAGAAGTTCAGCGCGAAGCTACATCTAGCCAGCAATTTCTTAAAGAAGTAAAACTCGATATTTTTCGAGACCGTATTTTCGTCTTCACTCCCAAAGGCGATGTTCACGATTTGCCCGGTAATGCTACTCCGGTTGATTTTGCCTATGCCGTTCATACCGATATCGGCAATAAGTGCGTTTCCGCCCGAGTCAACGGTCGAATGGCGCCGCTAGAAGCGACCTTGAAAAACGGCGATATGGTAGAAATCGTTATTGACCAAAATCGCCAAGGCCCCAATTACGACTGGCTGGACTTTGTAAAGACTCGTCGCGCCCGCGTCAAAATCAAACAATACGCCAAGCGCTCCCGACTTGATACTATCAAACGCTTTTTGCCCGGTTTTAATAAAAAATAAACCCGTCATTTCAATGACGGGTTTTCAATTAATTATTTTTGTTTTTTCATCTAACCGATTGGCTTATATGTTGTGCGGCCCTGCTGGCATAAATCATTTCCAATGGATATTTCATAACAACTTTCCATTCTTTTTCTTTTTCCTCTTCCGGAGAATCACTTATTAAATAAAAGCCGTATTCGCAAATCTTACAGCGGCCCTGTTCAATAACCCGCCTCATTTCCTTTTTCAAATCTTCGCCTATAGAAGACGAGGTGAGATATTTTCTTGTTACCCGCTTTTCAATATCGCTGCAATGGCTTTTTAAAACCTCCAGTCCATGCCTATACCAGAGGTTGTATCTTGAGGATTCATTTAATGTGGGTCGGCGGTTAACAACTAAAAACAAATATTTAAAACGTGCATCTTGGCTTAGCATGCGTCCGGCCGTTTCTAGTTTGCGGCGGGCAATAGCGGGGTCTTCATCAAGGGACAATATTACAACTAAAACTTTTCTGTCGAAATTTTTTGGATCTGATATCGGATTGGTTTGATGTTTCATGCCTATTCCTCCTAGATTATTTTGTTTTTAAGAACTATTTGTAAGGTTCAGCATACTCGCCCCATATATAAAAGTCAAGCAATAATTGACAAAAATATAGATTTTTGATAGATTCTAATATCAAACAAATATTGGAGGAAAATAATAATGAAACAATTTACGCTACTTCAGGTTCTTTCCATAATCACCAAAAAGCTTTTAACAAATATCAAAGATATAGATAAATTGATTGATCATCTTCTGCCCGGCAGGCTGCAGGATAAAAGTTATTTCGGAGAAAAACTCGAAGACTATCATGCTGATTCTTATACTGTCTGCACGGAAATAATGCTTAATCAAAACAAAGATCTTAATCAATGCTTTTGGAACTTTAATTCCGAAGAAATTGACCGCATCGGCCTTAAGCAATGGCTCGCCGAAAAGAAAAAAATTCTGCCCGCAGGCTTTGACTTCAGGCCGGCCACCAAAAGAAAAAGTTGCCAATTAAAAAAGTTGAAAGCTAAAATTTAAAAATTTCAAAAATTTTTATAACAAAAAACCCTCGTAATATCTGCGAGGGCTTTTTATTGGGACAAATTACCAGCGTCCCATCATTTCATCTTTGAACTTGCCGGTACGGCGTTCATATTCTTTTTTATGACGAAGATCAAGACCAATCAAAGCTGATTTACGCTTGGCGCGCTCATTCTTGTCCTTTTTATGATAACGATTTTTGCGCGCATCATAAAGGGTGCCGCTCTGCTGGAGTCGCTTATTAAAGCGGCGCAGAAAAGCTTCAAATGTTTCGCCTTTTTTTCGTTTGAATTCAACCATAGGGCACACCTGCCTTTCTAGAATCTAAAAAATAAGATGGCTAGATTCTAACCTATTATTTGCCGCTGGTCAAGCGCTTCTCAAGCTCGTGAATAATCTTTTTAGCATCAACCACTTCCTGAGCGCCTGATTCCATATCGCGAATAATAATAGTCCCATCCATTAATTCCTTCTGTCCGAGAATCAAGGTATAACGGACATTCATCCTTTGAGCTTCTTCAAGCTGGTGTTTCAAAGCGGCATGCAAAAATCCCTGACTGACCTTGAAACCCGCCTTGCGCAATTCCTCGAACATAGCGAGCGCTTTCTGACGCGGCCCGTCGCCGAGCTGAGCCAGATAGATATCGGCGCCGGATTCCTGTAAGGGCAATTCAAGACTGCGGATACGGCTGACCGTTCGCTCTAAACCGATGGCAAAACCGACCGCGCTAATCGGTTGGTTAAACAGTTTGGCAAACAAACTATCGTAACGTCCACCCGAACCTAAAACAATTTCTTTGCGGCCTTCTTCTTCCGGAGCAACAAACTCGAAAACGGTACGGCCGAAATAATCGGCGCCACCGAATAGACGGGCATTTAAATTATAAGGCACGCCAAAGGCATCCAAATGTTCGATAATGGCAAAGAAGTGATTTTTCGCCTCTTCAGACAAGAAGTCAACAATAGCCGGGGCTTCTTCATTGATTTCCATGATGCGTTCATCGGTTGACAATAGTCCCTCAAGCGGATGTTTGAGCAATTGCTTTTTAACATCGGCCGGGAGTTTTAATTTTTTGGTTTGCTCTTTATAAAATTCGGTCAACTTGGCTAGGTAAGCGCTGCGGCATTCCGCATCGCCCAAGCTATTGATATCGACGCGGACATCGAGTTGAAGCTCTTTGAAGAAGTTATAACCAATCATGATTATCAAAGCATCGGCGATTGGGGAAGGATTGCCAACAACATCCAAAGACCATTGCGTATGTTGTCGCGCCAAGCCCGATTGAACTCGATCATAACGAAAGACCGGACCAAGCATACATAACTTGGCGAACTTGGTTTCATCAACCAAGGTATGCTCCATAACGGCGCGCGCCAAAGGAGCTTTTAAATGAGACCGCAAAGCCACTTTCTCGTTATCGCGATCAACAAAAGAATATAATTGTTTTTGAACCACTTCGCTCTGTTTGCCAAAACTTCGTTCGAAGAGAGACAATGGTTCAAGCAAGGGCGTCTCTAATCTGTCAAAATCGTAAATGCGCGCCAACTGCATCGCCTTTTCAACGGCCAGACGCCAATAGCGCCATTCTTCAGGGACAATATCCTTAGTGCCTTTAAGGCGGGCCGGCGGCGCGCTGTGGCGACCGCTTCGCGGCGCCACGGGAGCGGCTTTCTTCTTATTAGAATAGTTCGAAGTTTTTACGCTCATAAAATTATTTAGTCAATTCGTAAACACCCGGCTCAACCAAGCCGAATTTGGCAACCGGCCAACCGCGGAAAAATACGCGGCCGATTATAAAACTGCGCTTGACTGCGCCAAAACTGCGTGAGTCTTTGGAGCCGTTGCGATTATCTCCCAAAACATAATATTCATCATCAGCCAACTTAACCGCTTCATCAGACAAGGCGATTGTTGGAACATACTCGGGCAAATAATGCTCTTCCAGTTTGGCGGTCAGGCCTTCGGCATCGCTAATATAAATGTATCCATCCTTTATGGTGACTGTTTCTCCCGGCAAACCGATAATACGTTTAATATAATATTCCTGAGGATCCTTCGGATAGCGGAAAACGACTATTTCTCCGCGCTGGGGTTGTTTGAAACGATAGCTAATTTCGTCTACCATCAAATATTCGTGCTCATGGAAATTGGGCTCCATTGAAGCGCCTTTGACGTAAAAGGGCTGAATCAAAAAATAGCGTACCGGAATAATGATCGCCAAAGAAATGACGACCATTTTTGCTATATCGAAGATAAAAGAGAAAAATCTTTTCATATTACTTATGTTTCTTCTCGGTCTTTAAAACATCAACCGTTGTCTTAATAACAGTATCAGGATTTAAAGAGATACTGTCAATCCCCTCGCGCACGAGCCAACGGGCCAAGTCCGGAAAGTCGCTCGGGCCTTGGCCGCAGATGCCGACCTTCTTTTTCATGGTTTTGCCGATACCAATCAAATAGCGAATCAATGACTTAACAGAGTCATTGTTCTCATTGGCGACTCCCGCAATTTTAAGATAACCGGCATCACGATCAATACCAAGAGTAAACTGAGTCAAGTCATTGGAGCCGATTGAGAAGCCGTCAAAAATACGCGCAAACTTGTCGGCCAAGATTATGTTAGTTGGAATCTCGGCCATAACATAAACCTCCAAACCCTTTTGGCCTCTCTTTAAACCATTGGCCGCCATTAGCTCCAGCACCTTAACTCCCTCTTCAACAGTTCGGCACATCGGAATCATGAGTTTAACATTAGTTAGTCCCATTTCATCGCGAACTCGTTTCAAGGCTTTGCATTCGAGAGCAAAGGCCTGCGCATAAGCCGGGTCATAGTAACGGCTTGCGCCGCGCCAACCAATCATCGGATTGGCTTCAATCGGTTCAAAGGCCTTGCCGCCGATTAAGTTAGCATATTCATTGCTTTTGAAATCGGCCATGCGAACAATCACCGGCTTTGGATAAAAGGCGGCGGCGATAATGCCCATGCCTTCGGATAATTTATCAACAAAGAAGTCGGTTTTATTTTTATATCCTTCGGTCAATTTAGCAATTTGAGCTTTGGCTTTTTTATCGGTCAGATGATCATAATTAATTAAAGCCAAAGGATGCGCTTTGATATAGGTATTGACGATGAACTCTTCGCGCGCCAAACCGACGCCGTCGTTGGGGATGAAAGAAGCGGCAAAGGCCATTTCCGGCGAACCGATATTCATCATGATTTTGGTTTTCGGACGTCCGAGCTTTTTTACATCAGTGCGTTTAATCTTAAAAGGTACGATACCGGGATAAACATAACCGTCGTCGCCCTGAGAACAATCAACCGTTACCTTGTCGCCCGGTTTAATAATGCGGCTTGCGTTTTCGGTTCCGACAACGCAGGGAATGCCGAGTTCGCGGGAAACAATGGCGGCATGACAGGTACGTCCGCCTTTGTCAGTGACAATCGCCGAAGCTATTTTCATAATCGGTTCCCAATCAGGATCAGTCATATCGGTAACCAGAACTTGGCCCTTTTTGAATTTGGCTATGTCCTTGATGGACATAATGCGGTTGGCGATGCCGGAGCCTATTTTAGAACCGACGCTCTTGCCGACCACGACCGGTTTGGCATGGGTTGATAATTTGTATTCTTCAATAATGCTGTAATCGCGAATGCTATGAATTGTTTCCGGACGGGCCTGCACTATATAAACCTTCTTATCCAATCCATCAATCGCCCATTCCATATCCATGGGGCGATTGTAGTGCTTTTCGATTTCCATAGCCGCCTTGGCCAATTCTTTGACCTGCTGATCGCTAATCGAAAATTTCATTTGGTCGGCGACCGGAACCGCTACGTCCTTAACCGGACGCACGCCGGCTTTTTTGTCGTAAATCATCTTGATGCGCTTGCGATTTCGACGACGGGCAATAATCGCTCCGGTAGGCTTAAAAACCAAAAACTCATCAGGGCTGACTTTGCCTTGGACGATATTTTCTCCCAAACCGTAAATTGAATTAATCAAAACAACGTCTTTAAAACCGGATTCAGTATCGATTGAAAACATAACGCCGCTCGAAGCCAAGTCGGAACGAACCATCTTTTGGACACCGACCGAAAGCGCGATTTTAAAATGATCAAAATGCTTATCGACGCGATAAGAAATCGCGCGGTTGGTAAATAAAGAAGCGATACATTCTTTTACGGCCTTTAAAAGAGTTTCGTGGCCGCTTATATTAAGGTAGGTCTCCTGCTGTCCGGCAAAGGAGGCGTCGGGTAAATCTTCAGCCGTGGCCGAGGAACGGACCGCGACGCTAAGATTCTTAGTTTTGTGCAATTTGGACAGTTTGTCGTAAGCGTCGGTAATGGCTTTATTAAGTTCTTTGGGAAATTCGGCCTTAACAATAGCTTCACGAACCTTCTGGCCGCGGCGTGCCAGGTCAGTGACGTTGTGAGTATTCAAACCTTTTAAGATTTTTCTAATCTCCTGCTCCAATCCGGTGGCTTTGAAAAAATGACGGTAAGCTTCGGCCGTTGTCGCAAAGCCGTTCGGCACACGAATTCCTTTGGCCGTCAGCGTTCGATACATTTCGCCCAGAGAAGCGTTTTTGCCGCCGACCGACGGTACGTCTTTGATACCGAGATCCTTAAAGAACTTGATGAAAATCATAAAAATATTTTAATAAATTCATTATTATTATAGCATACAAATAAAAAAACGCCGTACCGAAGTCAGGCGTTTAATATTATAAAGGCAAACCTGCATTTAATACCATGGCATAGTTACAATTATGCTTGGTCCTAACAAATTTATCTCCTCCTTTCATTACTTCATTTACTTTTACATTCCGCCCGCTAACTGGCGCTGCGGATAACGATAGATTACTTCCCAGCTTATTTTTTTCACACCGAAACGTGCTCCAAAAATCTTCTTTAACTCTTCGCTCCACTTCAAATAACTTGGCGCGTCAATAACATGTTCTGCGTTAATTCCCTGCAGTTTTGGAAACTGCTGCAGAAGAGATTGTTTGGCGATTGAAGTATAATCTCCAAGAGGAATCTTCTTGTCCTTTTCCTCTGCCAAAGATTCAATCATGAAACGCTCAAGTTTTCTAGCCTCGGCATTAACCGTTGCCCTAGTCTGGAGGAATGGAACATCCAGCGCAATAGCGACAACGGCCGCGAAACTAAAACGCTTAGTCCTTTTGGGTTTTTGCCGCATGGATAAGCTGCGTCTTTTTGATTTCAAGAATGTTACTTTGATATTGTTTGACATCTCTGCCTCGTTTCTTTATTTTTTAAGAACTATTTGTGCGGGCGGAGAGACTTGAACTCTCATGCCTTGCGGCACCAGCTCCTAAGGCTGGCGTGTATACCAATTTCACCACGCCCGCATACTCCTGCATACTATCATAAATTCTGCTATAGTAAAGGGGCAAAAATTTATGAAAATACTAGCGATTGAAACCAGTTGCGATGAAACAGCGGCGGCCGTAGCCCAGGGCCGTGGCAACAACCTGGAGATTATATCCAATATTGTTTCCTCCCAAATAAAAATCCACAAAAAATACGGCGGCGTAGTGCCTGAGGTGGCGGCGCGCGAACACGTTCTAAATATTATTCCGGTCATTGATCAGGCTTTAACCACGGCCGGCCTCAATAAAAAAAACGCGAAACATGAATTGTCAGCCATTGCCGTGACGGCCGGGCCGGGTTTGATTACTTCTTTAATGATTGGCCTCGAGACTGCTAAAACTTTATCCTATGTTTGGAAGTTGCCGATAATTTCCGTCAATCATATCGAGGGGCATCTCTATAGTAATTTTATTGATCGAGAAAGAACCAAATTCCCGGCAATTATATTAACCGTTTCCGGTGGGCATACCCAGTTGGTTCTAATGAAGAACCATCTTAGTTATAAAACCATCGGCGAAACGCGCGACGACGCCGCGGGCGAAGCCTTTGATAAAGCGGCTCAACTTCTCGGGCTTGGTTATCCGGGCGGACCGCTTATTTCTAAACAGGCGGAAAAATTCAAAGGCAAAGCATCAATACAACTGCCTCGGCCGATGATGGATTCTAAGAATTATGAATTTTCATTTTCCGGCTTGAAAACCGCCTTGCTCTACATGGTGCAAAAAGATAAAAATTATAAGAAAAGAATTCCTGAATATGCTTATGCCTTTCAAGAAGCAGTGGTCGACGTTTTAGTCGCTAAAACCATCCGTGCGGCTAAGCAATATAAAGCCAAGACGGTAATGCTGGCCGGGGGCGTCGCCGCCAATAAACGCTTGCGAGAACGTTTATCAGAAGAGGTTAAAAAATTAAAACTGGATTTTAGAATGCCCGAGATAAAATATACGACCGACAATGCGGCGATGATCGCCTCAGCCGGCTACTTCAAATTCAAAGCGAAAAAGACAACTCCGTGGCGAAAGCTAAAAGTTGACCCGAATTTGGAGCTATAATAAACTACCAATATATGAAAACACTCTTTTCGGGCATCAAGCCCTCCGGCGACCTTCACCTCGGCAACTATATCGGCGCTATCAGCCAATGGACCGCCTTGCAGGAAAAATATAAATGTCTTTTTTGCGTCGTTGATTATCACGCCATTACGGTCAAACAAGACCCCAAGGCTTTGCGCAAATCAATTCTAGATATCGCCCGCGTTTATTTGGCGGCCGGCATCAATCCGAAAAAAGCGATTATTTTCCAACAATCCGATGTCAGCGAACACACCGAGCTCGGCTGGATTTTAAATACCATCACCAAAGTCGCTGAGCTGGAAAAAATGACGCAGTATAAAGACAAGGCGCGCGATGAAAAAAAGGAAGGTCCGGGCGCCGGTTTATTGAATTATCCGACCTTGATGGCGGCTGACATTTTACTCTATCACACCGACGTCGTTCCGGTCGGACATGATCAAATGCAGCATCTTGAATTAACCAGACTTTTAACCAAGCGCTTCAATACTAACTACGGTACAACTTTTACGGTTCCGGAAACGATTGTCCGAAAAGAGGGTGCGCGCATCATGGCGCTTGATAACCCGGCCAAAAAAATGAGTAAGAGTTCGCAAAGCCCCAATTCCTATATCGCCTTGCTTGATGAACCGATGGTGGCACATAAAAAAATCAAGCGCGCCGTAACTGACTCCGATAATAAAATAAAATATGATCCGGATAAAAAGGCGGCCATCTCAAATCTTTTGGCCATCTACTCGGCTTTGAGCAATAAGTCGGTCAAAGAACTCGAGATACTTTATGAAGACAAGAGCTATGGCGAATTCAAAGAGGACCTGGCCAACCTTGTTGCCAATTTCTTGACTGAATTCCAGGCACGTTATAAAAAGTATTCAGACAAAGAGGTAAAAAAGATTTTGGACAAAGGAGCAAAAGAAGCCAAGGCCATAGCCGAAAAAACCATGAAACTTGTTAAAAAAAATTTAGGAGTTAACTGATATGATGAAAGACAATTTGAAACAGTTGGAAGCGGCTTATGAACTCATCAAAACTCATAAGCTTATTTCGTTAGACGAGAAAAAGAATATTATCGAAATCCTGCGGCGTCCGTTACGCACGGTTCGCGTCAGCTTGCCCGTCGCTATGGATTCGGGAGAAATTAAAGTCTTTGAAGGTTACCGCGTTCAATACAATGACGCGCGGGGTCCCTTTAAGGGCGGCCTGCGCTATCACCCCGAAGTTGATGAAGATGAAGTTACCTCGCTCGCCTTTTGGATGGCGATTAAGTGCGCTGTCGCCGATATTCCGATGGGCGGCGGCAAGGGCGGCGTTATTGTCAATCCTAAAGAATTATCAAATGGCGAATTAGAACGTTTAACTCGCTCTCTTGCCCGAGCTCTTGCGCCGGTGGTCGGCCCGACCGTTGATGTTCCGGCGCCTGACGTCTATACGACGCCGCAGATGATGAGTTGGTTCAAAGATGAATATTCCAAAGTTGTCGGCCAGGAAACGCCGGCGGTTATTACCGGCAAACCGATGGATGACGGCGGTTCAAAAGGACGCGATAAAGCGACCGGACTCGGCGCCGTATATTCCCTAGAAGCTTATTTAGAAAAAACCGGACAATCAGACAAGGAAATTACCGTGGCCGTACAAGGCTTCGGGAATGCCGGACTGCATTTTGCGGAATTATCTCATCCGAATTGGAAAATTGTTGCGACCTCTGACTCAAAAGGGGCGATTTATAATGAAGCCGGGCTAGATATTAAATCACTAATTGAACATAAAGAAAAAACCAAATCAGTAGTTGATTTTCCTGGTGCAAAAAATATTTCCAATGAAGAGTTACTCGCTTTAGAGGTTGATGTTTTGGTGCCGGCCGCTTTGAACAGCGTTATTACGGAAAAAAATTGGGAGT
>DDTV01000018.1 GCA_002344425.1 Candidatus Falkowbacteria bacterium UBA2355 | reverse complement strand
GCGAAGAAGGCAAAAAAGAATTGGGTTATATTGAAATCGACTCTATTTTTTCACCGGTTTTATCTGTCGCTTTAAAGATTGAAAATGTCCGCGTAGGTAAAATGGTTAACTGGGAAAAATTGGTTCTTGATATTGAAACCGATGGTACGATTTCTTTTGAAGATGCTTTCCGCAAAGCCAATGATATTTTGATTGAACAATTCTCGGCTGTAAAAGAAATCTCTTTGTCCGGCTCCGTGGAAGTCGAAGCTCCGCTTGAATCCGACGAAACCGTTGAAGAAGTCAGCGAAGAAACCCCTGAAGAGTCGGATGAAGAAAGCGAAGAACCTAAAAGCAAGAAGAAATAAATAATTATGCGCCACCGCAACACCGGAAAAATTTTGGATCGAAAGAAAGCACCTCGCGAGATGATGCTGCGAAACTTGGCGGCCAGCGTTTTGATGTATGAAAAAGTCAAAACAACCGAAGCCAAAGCCAAGACCGTACGATCTTTGGTTGAACACATGATTACCGTTTCCAAAACAGGTACTTTGGCGGCGCGTCGTCAATTGATCAGCACGCTGCCACAGCCTTTGGCTGTTAAAAAAGCCATGGAAGTTTTGGGCCAGCGTTATAAGGATCGCCAAGGCGGTTATACTCGCATAGTAAAGTTGGGCAGTCGCGTCGGCGATGGAGCCTCTGTTGTTCAGATTGAACTAGTTTAAAAATATGCCTAAGACACCTTTAATTCGCAACCGACATTTGATTGACGCCGAAGGCCAAGCCCTGGGACGCTTAGCCGTCCGTGTCGCGACTTTGTTACGCGGCAAACACAAGGCCACTTTTGAACCGCATAAAGACGAAGGCGACATCGTTGAAGTTAAGAATGTTTCCAAGGTCACTTTTTCCGGCAAAAAATTGCAGCAAAAAGAATACCACAGCTACTCAGGATACCCAGGCGGACTTAAGACTAAAAAACTCGGTGAAATTTTTAAAACCAAACCTGACGATGTTTTGCGCCGAGCCGTCCGCGAAATGTTGCCGGACAATCGTCTGCGCAATGCGATGATGAAGCGATTGATTATCAAATAAAGACTATGACTGAAGCTAAAGCCAAACCAAAGACCAAGGCCGCCGTTGCTGCCAAACCGGCTGTTAAAAAAACGGAAAAAACTTCCGGAGTTTATATTGAAGCGCTTGGTAAGCGAAAAACATCGGCCGCTCGCGTTCGTTTGTTTACTGGCGGCAAAGGCCAGATTACGGTAAACAATAAGCCGATGAACGAATATTTCCGCACTCCTTTGGAACAAATGGTTGTAGTCGAGCCTCTTAAGGGCGTGGCTATGGAAACCAGTTTTGATTTTACTGTCAGAGTTAATGGCGGCGGTAAACAAGGCCAAGCCGAGGCGGTTCGCCACGGTATAGCTCGAACTCTTTTGGCTTTTGACAAAGAGTTGCGACCGATTCTAAAAACCCAACGCTGGCTGACTCGCGATGCCCGTAAAAAAGAAAGAAAGAAACCTGGTTTGAAGCGCGCCCGCCGCGCCCCGCAATGGAGCAAACGTTAATCATTTATCTACTTTAAAACACCCCTTAACGGGGTGTTTTATGCTACAATAAAGTGATTATATGGCTACTATAGCTAAAAATACCTCTTACTTCACATTGGCTTTGATTTTGCAAAAAATCATTTCTTTAAGCTATTTTACTATTTACGCGCGCGCCTTGGGACCGGCCGATCTTGGGCAATATTATTTTGCCATTTCCGTAACCTCGATTTTTTCAATATTCATAGATTTGGGGCTGAGCAATGTTGTCACCCGAGAAGTCGCTAAATATCCGGAAAAAGCCAAGGCCATTTTGGGCAGCGTTATGGCGGTCAAGTTGCCTCTGACCATCTTAACGGTCTTGGCAATAATCGGTTGGACGGTTTCATGGGATTACGCCCTCTTAACCCAGCAATTGATTTATGTCTCTATGGCCGCCATGTTATTGGACAGTTTCACGGGAGTTTTTTATTCAATCGCCCGCGGCTTTCACAATTTGAAATTTGAAAGTATTTCCTCGGTCCTCTTCCAAGTCATTGTTTTGATTTTGAGCCTGATTGTTCTAAAACAAAATCTAGCCATAACTTGGCTGATGGGAACGCTGGTGGCCGCGAGTCTTTTCAATTTTATTTACTCAATGACAGTTGTTCGATCGGTTTGGAGTCTTAGCGGCTGGCCGCATTGGGACAGACAATTGATTAAAGAGCTGTTTTCAATTGCTTTGCCCTTTGGAATTTTTGTCATAGTTCAGCGCTTCTATACTTTCTTCGACTCGGTTCTTTTATTTAAATTGGCCGGGGATCGCGCCGTGGGCTTATACCAAATTCCTTTTAAGATAATCATTGCCTTGCAATTCTTGCCAATGGCCTTTGTCGCCTCGCTTTATCCGGCGCTAAGTTCTTTTTGGCACTCGAATCGCGACCGACTGGCATCTTTATTTGAAAGGGCGATTATGTATTGTTTAATGATTGCCGTCCCTATAAGTTTGGGCGCGATTGTTATGGCTGAAAAAATCGTTTTGTTATTTAAAGACGAATTCAGCGAATCCGCCTTGCTTTTAAAGGTGTCGATGGCCGCGGTGCCCTTTATGTTCCTTGGTTTCCCGGTCGGTGCCTTGCTTAACGCCTGCGACAAACAAAAACGCAATACCGTCAATATGACAATTACGGCCTTTTTAAGCGCCTTAATGAACTTAATTTTAATACCGAAGTTCGGCGTCTTAGGCGCCTGTATCACGACCTTAATAACCAGTATCGTCATGCTAGCTTTGGGCTGGAATATCATTCCGGATATTACTAAAATCCATTGGCGCCCCTTACTCGACTCGGTTTGGAGAATAACTTCAGCCGGTTTGATTATGGCCATCTTTGCTTTTATCGCCAAGCCATACTTGCATCCGGTACTAACTATTGGCTTGGCCGCCATAATTTACGGATTTGCGCTTTTTGCCGTTGGCGGCATTAAACGCAGCGATCTTAAGTCAGTAATCGCTTCATTCACCGATGTATGAAAACAATATTAGCGGCACTTGAATTTCCGCCCGAGCGCGGCGGCGTTGAAACTTATTACGGCAACCTGGTTCGCTATTGGCCCGACGAACTGGTGCTTATAGATAATAAAAACAAAGAGTTGCTTAATCCTCGCGGGTTGATTATTAAATGGCTGCCGGCCTTAAGAAACTTATTTAAAGCTTTGCGGGGCACTCGACCTGATTGGCTGATCGTCGGAGAAATTTTGCCGCTTGGTACGGTTGCTTGGCTTTTGTCTCATATTATTAAATTCAAATATGCCGTCTTTCTGCACGGCTTGGACTTTTCAATGGCTCAACGCGGCGCTTGGAAAAAATTTTTGTCAAAAAAAATATTAAAAACCGCCAATGTAATTTTATGTGCCAATAGCAAAACCTCGGCCGATGTCGGAGCTTTTATCAGCGACACTAATAAAGTTTTCACAGTTAATCCCGGAGTTGACCCAACGCCTCCGGTTGTCCGACCGGAACGTTGCGCTGGTTTACGCGCTAACTACGGATTGGAAAATTGCGTAGTTCTGACAACCCTTGGTCGTTTGGTGGCTAGAAAAGGCGTGGAGCAAGTTTTGGCAGTTCTGCCTTCGGTTATAGAAGAATATCCGGACTTGAGATATGTAATTATTGGACGAGGTCCGGAAGAGGCGAGAATAAAAAGTTTGATTTCAGATCCCTCGCTTTTAGGCAAGGTGTTTTTACTGACCGATGTTGCTGAGGATGAAAAATGGACCTGGCTTGAAATTTCAGATATTTTTATCATGCCGACTCATCAGATAGGCGATGACTATGAAGGTTTTGGAATTGTGTATTTGGAGGCTAATTTAGCCGGCAAACCGGTTATAGCCGCTAAAAGCGGCGGAGTCGCCGACGCGGTAAACGATGGCATAAATGGCCTATTGGTGCCGGAAAACGATTCTAGGGCCCTTTTTGAGGCTATTATGAAGCTTGTAAAAGACCCGGAACTGGCAACAAAACTGGGGGAGCAGGGCCGACTGAGAGTTTTAAAGGATTTTGCTTGGCCGGACGCTATTCGTAAAATTCATACTATTCTTTTAAAGAAAGCTTAGTTATGATTTCAGTCATTATTCCAATTCACAATCAAGCCGATAAAATCGAAGCCTGTCTCGACAGCCTGCTCGCGCAAAGCGAAAAGGATTGGGAAATTATTCTAGTAGACGATGGCTCGACTGACAACCTAAAGGCCGTAGTTGAAAAATACAAGAATATAATTCCAGCGGAGAAGTTTAAATTTTTTTCCAAAGCTAATGAAGGTTCAAACCCGACGCGCAACTTCGGGTTCAGCAAATCAAAAGGGGACTATCTTCTGTTTTGCGACGCGGATTTGATAATGGAAACAAAAATGCTGATGACCATGAAGCAAGCTTTGGAAAAACACGGCGAAGCCAGTTTTGTTTTCAGTTCTTTCAAATACGGTCAAAAATTATTTAAACTTTTTCCCTACGATATAGAGCGTTTGCGAACCATGCCTTATATTCATACCAGTTCGCTTATTCGCCGCGCTGACTTTCCCGGCTTTGACCCATCGATCAAGCGTCTCCAAGATTGGGATCTGTGGTTAACCATGATGGAAAAAGGCAAAATCGGTTTTTGGATTGATGAAGTATTATTTATGACTCAGTTGGGCGGAGGCCACATAAGCCGCTGGCTGCCCAAAGCGGCTTATAAACTATTACCTTGGCTGCCGAGAGTCAGAAATTATAATGCCGCCGTAGAAATAATCAAAAGCAAACATCATTTGAATTGAATGACATTAAAGTTTATTCCGCTGATAGCATCGCTTTTTTTGCTCTCCTTTGTTACAATGGAGCACGAACCAAGCGAGAAAAAATTTAACAATTTGCGGCTGGGTCCGGCCTTGCTTTCGGTTGAGGTGGCCGAAACTGAAACAGATCATTATCTGGGTTTGAGTCGGCGGCCGGCTTTATGCGATAACTGCGGACTTTTATTTGTTTTTGGCGACAGCCGTCATAGAACCTTTGTAATGCGCGAAATGAACTTTGATTTGGATATTATTTGGCTTGATAATAAAACGATTATTGCTTGGGCTGAAAACCTAAAACCAGAAGCCGGACCGAATTACACCCTATACTCATCACCGGAAAAAACCGATATGGTATTGGAAGTCAATGCCGGATTTGTAAAAAAACATAAGTTAAAAATCGGCGACAAGTTATCCTATGAATAAATTTTTGAGCAATAATAAAATATTCCTGATCTCCTTAGGGTCCATCGTCCTGATTGAGGCGGCGTCCTTCGCGTTTTTTCAAAATTCCTTGGCCACGTCTTTAAGCGCCGCAATACTTTTAATCTTTGTTTTGATTATCGCTTTAAAAAATCCGGCTTATGGCTTGGCCATACTTTTAGCCGAATTGATTATCGGTTCCCAGGGATACTTGTTATGGCTCGGCGAGGAGGAAAGTCGTTTGTCCTTGCGTATCGCCCTGTGGATTGTTGTTATGGCCGTCTGGTTTGTTCGTCAGAAAAATCTTTTTGCCGAACTTAAAGTTTGGACTTATCGCCGGCCCTTTTTCAGCTTAGTGGCCCTGCTTGTCTTGGCCGCCTTAGTGGGCTTTATGTTTAACAACGAAACCGCGCTTATCTTTACCGAAGCCAAACGTTGGCTTTATTTAGCGGCTTTGATTCCTTTGTCTTTGGTTTTTAAAGACAAAGCTTCGCGCGAATTATTGTGGCCGATAATCGGCGCCGCCTTGCTATGGATAGCGCTTAAAACTCTTTTGACGGTTTATCTTTTTTCGCACGGTTTTGCGGTTATTGAAATTTTTTATGAATGGACCCGTTTCAACCTTTTGGGGGAAATTACTCCCTTGGCAAATGGTTTTTACCGAGTCTTCTTGCAATCGCAGGTTTTCGCTATTCCGGCCTTTTTCTTTTCTCTGGCCTTATTTATACGCAAACATAAGACGCTTGATGCCTTGGCCGCCGCTTTGTTTTTAGCAGTTATTCTAACCAGCTTATCAAGAAGTTTTTGGGTCGGAACCTTGGCCGGTTTAATAATCATGTCCTTGTCGGCTTTGATAAAATTCCGCCCCAAATTAAAAAGCATTATTCAGGCCCTGGGTTCAAGCGCCATCGTCGCCGTGGCCGGAATTTTAATTTTGTTCGCGATTGTTCGCTTTCCCTTTCCTGAACCGACCAGCCAAATCAACGCCGCGCTTTTTAAAGATAGGGCAACGGGCTTTGAAGCGGCGGCGGCTTCGCGATGGGCTTTGTTACCGGTGATGGGCGAGGCCCTAAAAAATAACCCATTATTAGGTTACGGGCTTGGAAAAGAATTGACTTATAAAACCAGCGATCCAAGAGTTTTGCAAAATAACCCGAACGGACTCTATACCACCAATGCCTTTGAATGGGGCTGGCTTGATATTTGGCTTAAGCTGGGACTCTTGGGCTTGGCGGTCTATATTTGGTTTCTTGTTGCTTTGGCAAAGACACAAGATCAGGTCGGACTCGGGGCTTTGGCCGCCTTGGCAATATTGCATATTTTTACACCATATTTGAATCATCCTCTGGGCTTTGGCTATCTAGCCCTTGCTATAGTGGGGATTACTATGTATACTAAGTCGTAACTTTTACTAAGCTTATATTTATGGGAGAACAACAAATCATCTCCGAAGAAGGCCTGCGCAAACTTGAAGAAGAATTGCATGAGCTTTCGACAACCAAGCGGCGCGAAATAGCCGATCGTATTGAGCGTGCCAAGGAGCTTGGAGATTTAAGTGAAAATGCGGAATATTCCGAAGCCAAGGAGGCCCAGGCTTTTAATGAAGGCCGTATTGCCGAAGTTACTGCCTTATTGAAAAATTTAACCGTTGTTAAAACTCATGCCAAAAATCAAGTTGGTATGGGCTCTAAAATAACGGTTGAAGCCAATGGCCAATCCAAAGAATTTACTATTGTAAGTTTTAATGAAGCTGATCCTTTGTCTGGTAAGGTTTCCAATGAATCACCGATGGGCCTCGCTTTCCTAGATAGAAAAGTAGGGGACAGCGTAACTGTCCATACTCCCAAAGGCGACATTAGTTATAAAATTACAAAAATCTCTTAATTCCTAAACTAATAAACCCCTGTCTTTTCTAAGGCAGGGGGTTTTAGTTAAAAACGAGCATGGGATAATCCGGAATTTCTTTAAGCGGCAAAAGATAAACTAAAGTTTTTGCCAACTCGATTTCCTCCCAATATAACAAATAATCGAGAGCTTGAAGAACATATTCATGAAGCAAAATATATGTTTCGTGCTTGAAGTTGTCCATTTTAGCGATATTTGGTTTTAAAATAACAATTTATACCATTACATCACTCTCTGGGGCAGTTGTCAAAGAAGCTTGCTTGGGCTATTATTATAGATATGCTAGATATCAAATTCATCAGAGAAAACAAGGCTTTAGTGGCGAAAAACACGGCTAATCGTTTGGCTAAAGTTGATCTTGATCGCTTGTTCGATTTGGATGAAAAGCGCCGAGAACTTCAGTCCGAGATTCAAGCCTTGCGCTCAACGCGCAACCAAGCTTCTAAATCCAAGCCGACCGACAAAGAAATTGCCGCCATGCGCAAGGTCGGTGACACCATTGCCAAACTCGAAGACAAGGACAATAAGCTTAATGAAGAATTCAGAAACTTGTTATTGGCTGTCCCTAATTTGACGCATCCTGATGTTGTTGTCAGCGCTGACGAAAACGACAATCCTGTCCTAGAAACCGTAGGCAAAATACCGAAATTCAATTTTGAGCCCAAGGATCATTTAGAGTTGGCTGAGAAACTTGATTTAATTGATTTAGAGCGCGGCGCCAAAGTATCAGGTGCTAAGTTTTATTATTTGAAAAATGAATTGGCCTTGCTCAGTTTAGCATTAAACCGCTATACGCTGGATTTGGCAATTAAAAAAGGCTTTGTGCCCCTGTTAACACCGGACTTGGCCAAAACTTCAATTGTCGAAGGCTTGGGCTTTAATCCGCGCGGAGAATCAAGCCAAATTTATCGCCTTGAGAACAGCGACTTAGCTTTGATAGGCACTGCTGAAATAACCTTGGGCGGCTATCACGCCGATGAGGTAATTGATTTAAGCAGGGGAGCTATTAAGTATGTCGGTCTGTCTCATTGTTTTAGAACCGAAGCCGGAGCTTATTCCAAATTTTCAAAAGGCATTTTTAGAGTCCACCAATTCGAGAAATTAGAATTATTCGTTTATTGTCGTCCGGAGGACTCTGAAAAAATGCATCGCGAAATGTTGGAGCTAGAAAAAGAAATTTTTTCAAGCCTCGGTATTCCCTTCAGGGTCATTGACCATTCAACCGCCGACCTGGGTACTCCGGCCTATCGAACCTTTGATCTTGAAGCTTGGTTGCCGGGCAAGCCCAATGCCGCAGGAGGCAACGGAGATTGGGCTGAAATAACCTCGGTTTCAAATTGCACTGACTATCAATCTCGAGCCCTCAATATCAAATATCTTGATGCCGACGGAGATAGAAAATTAGTCCACACCTTGAACGGTACGGCCAACCCCGGCCCCAGGGCTTTAATAGCGATTTTGGAAAACTTTCAAACCAAAGACGGCAATATAGAGATTCCAAAAAAATTACGCCCCTATTTGCCGTTTAAAGCCATTAAACGATGAATGCCTTGCCCGTCCGTCATCGAAGTTATACCGCTCCGACTTCTTTGCGTCGCCGGGGCAATCCTTATTTCAAAGATCGGCGCGCAGACAAAATAAGCAGTTCGACCTTTAAAAACAACCTGGCTAAATTACCCCCCAGATTTTGGCTGTGGTTTTTTATATTAATTATCCTGGCCGGGGCTCTGGCTTGGTTTTTGCTTTTTTCCGACTTCCTGCTGGTTAAAAAGATTGAAGTCAGAGGCGCTTCTCTGATTCCGTCGTCGTCGGTTGAAAATATGGCCTATGAAAGACTTGAACGGCGCCGCTTATTAATATTGTCGGAAGAGAAGCTGATGGTTTTTCATAGCGATGCGCTGATTCAAGATTTACGCAAACGCTATGCGCTTGATGATGTCAAAGTGGTTAAACGTTTGCCCTCAACATTAATCATAACCTTATCGGAAAAAATTCCTGTTGCGGTTTGGTTTGAGGCTGACGCTTTTTATCAAGTTGATAAGGACGGTTGGCTGCTGGCTTTTGCCGACGGACAGCTCGAGGAACTCCCAACCATACATAACAATGGCATGCCCAAAATTTCAGAACAAAGGGTAGTTGGCATGGAAAGTTCAATCAGCTTCGCACAAAAATTATCACCCGAATTTGCCATAAGATTTTCTTCTATTCCTGTTCGACAACTGTCAGTCGACAATGACTTTAATACTTTGAAATTGGTTCCGCAAAAAGGCGCTATGATATATTTTGCTACCGATGATTCAATAACCGCCCAGCTAGACCGTCTCGACATATTGCTAAGCACCGAACTAAAAGGGCGTTTTGAAAAAATTCGTTATATTGATTTACGTTTTAAAGATAAGTTATACTATCAATAAACATATGGAAGGAGCTTTTAAATTTCTTTTCTTTTTAGGTGTCCTATTGTTCTCACTGATTTCAATCGGTGTCTTTTTTGTTATTGTTCGCATTATCTTGTTGTTTCAGCCGGCGGTGTATTTTATGGGTTTTACCATATCTTGACAAAAATAACTAATTATTATATAGTAGCTTTAATAAAATAGAAAGGTTAAATATGAATCCTGAGTCTTTTCCCGGGGAACACCCGAATATGTATAAGAGTCTTGAGGAAAACCTAGGAAACTCAGAGGTTTTAAAAAGCTCTTTCTCAATAGAAGATATAAAAAAAAGCTGTACAGGGGACGAAGACTTAATGTTTTTGTACTCTGAAATGATGGATTGTTGCGGGCGTTATCTAGAAGACGTCTGCAAATTAGCCCAGCTTGATGTTAAAATAAAAGAAGAAAACTCACGAGAGTTAGCCGAAGAGCGCGCCGGTGCTGATGAAGCAAGACGACTCTTGCATGATTCTACTATGGACAGTATTAAAATATTGGTCCGTAATATGAAGCAACGCGGCAAGGACGTAGATTGGGCGAAAAAATTTAACGCCAATGATAGGTCTCAGTATGCAAGCTTTGCAATTATGGCTAGCTTTCAGGAAATCCAAAGATTTTTAAAAGAAAAAGAAAAAAAGAATGGAAAAAACTAATGAAAAAAAAGCCCTCATTCTGGACTACATACGTAAGGTCTCTGAAGCGGCTCGCTTGGCCAATGATGGGGACACAGAAAATTCCCTAATTGAATCAGCAAAAGCAGAAGAGATCGCTAAGACTTTAGATATGAGGCCAGAGCAAATTTTACTAGAAGGTTCCCGACTTATTTAATATTCAATTTTATTAACCCTCTTTACTTACCAAGGGGGTTTTTTTAATACTTGGGAACCAAACGGTAGATTTTATCGTCATTAGCTCGGACCGTGCCTCGGCCATCGCGGTTAGAAGTTGTGAAATATATAAAACCGTCCGGTCCTTGGATAACATCGCGGATACGGCCGAAATTTACTTTGGGAATTTTTTCAAGTCGGGGTTTTTGTCTTATATTTTCTTGCAAAATTAAACGGTATAAACCTTCTCCCTTAAGTCCGCCGAAGAATAAATTTCCGCGGAAAAAAGGGAGAGCATCGCCGCTATAATACATAAGCGATCCGGGAGCGACTGCCGGAGTAAATTGAATAATTGGATTTTCAAGGCCGGCCTTACTTTTGTCGTGAGATACTATCGGCCAACCGTAATTTTTGCCTTTTTCTATCAAGTTAATTTCGTCTCCTCCGGCCGGGCCGTCAAAAATCGAGGGGCCGTGTTCCGAAGACCAAAGTATTTTTCTTTCGCTGTCCCAAGCCAGCCCTTGAGGATTTCTATGTCCCAAAGTCCAAACTGCGGAATCAGGAAAGAGATTATCCGACGGAATAGAGCCGTCAAGATTAAGTCTTAAAATCTTGCCTCCCAAAGAATTTTTATCCTGGGCTATATTGCGGTCGGTCGCGTCTCCGACCGTAATGAAAAGATAGTTTTCAACAATTAATAATCGGCAACCGGCATGATATTGAGCCGCGGGAAGATTATCGATAACAATCGATTTTTCTTTGCCGCTTTCGCCGTCAAAGACAATTACCTTGTCTTTCATTTCGCCTCTAGGATTCTCATAGGCCAGGCAAGCATAAACATCCTTGGTTTGCCCATAGTTTGGCGCTATAGCCAAACCCATCAAACCTTCCTCGCTTTGCGTTGAGACCTTAAAAGACGCCAATGGTTCTTTGAGCAAGGATTTGTTTTCTATAACCCTAATAGCGCCGGAGCGTTCGGCAACAAGCAGACGGTCGGGCGAGGTAAAGACTAGACTCCATGGTACAAAAAAGCCTGAAGCAAATTCTTCAAGCGCATAATCAGAAGTAATCGGCTCATTTGTTTTTAATTCATCAGAAATCGGCAACTTGGTTTGTTCAATCGGCGCACTATTTTTAAACCAAGCAAAATAATCAGCCGCCCAATAAGCAGCCAAAAGCAATAAAATAAGTCCGATGATAAGAGCTGCCTTTTTGCCCATAGGCTTAATTTATTACAACCGGAACAATCAATTCATCGTCAAATTGCGGCTCGCCCGAAGGATTATCTTTCTTTAAGATCAATTTCGCCTTGCCGTTAAATGAATCGGGGATGTTCAAAGAGGCTTTGAAAGGCACGAAGTTTTCAGTCATCCATTCGCCCTCAGCTTGGGCAATTGCGGTTGCCAATTCATTGCCGTTTTCATCAACTAAGACCACGGGAAAAGATGCTTCAAAATACCAAGGTCCTCTGGCGCGGCCGCTAACTGAAACAAGACCCTTAATCAATTCGTTAGGACGAGGGGAGTCTATGACTATTAAGTCCGCCTTTTCAAGTTCGTTGCCTATATCTTCGCTAAACATTTCTCCGGCAGCAGAGCGACATTGCCTTGGATAACTTTCCAAAATTGGCAAGCCCGCGGCAATACACTCCTCAAAATTACTGACCGCAGCGGCATAGCGCGTATCTGAAGCAGTAAACCAGTCGCTTTTAGTAAAGGCGAAAAAGGCTACTAAAATAAGCACGGCTCCTCCTAGGCTATAATACAGATGCTTGGCTTTCATATGGAATTAGTATATCATACATGTTAAAATATCCGTAGACATATAATTAAATCTATGATGAATCAGCAAAACCCACTAGCTATATATTTTTTCGGCGGATTGCTTTTAACGAGCTTAATTTTAGTCGGATTCATATTTTATCCTTATATAAACGTTTTTATTGTCAGCTTGGTATTGGCAATAATGTTTCGTCCGATGTATAGGAGAATGCGCGATTGGCTCGGAGGAAATTCATCGCTGTCAGCTATTATCTCGACCCTGATTGCCTTTGCGGTTTTACTCGGCCCCGTCGCCTTTGTAGGGACACAAATATTTAACGAAGCCAGAGACCTTTATATTTCACTGGCTCGCGGCGGCGACATCTTCAATAATTTCGGCATAAGAAATCTTGAAGCAAATATCAGATCAATTGCCCCTCATTTAGATGTTGATTTGCAAACTTATGCAAAACAGGTGGTTGGCTGGATAGTGCAGAATGCCGGAGCCACCATTTCTACGGCAACTAATTTAGTCTTTGCCACCTTTCTTAGTGTCATCGTCTTATACTACCTATTTAAAGAAGGACACCGTTTCCGGGGCTTGATTTTGCGTTTTAGCCCTCTGCCAAACCACTACGACGAAGAAATAATCAATAAGCTGAACCAAACAGTTAATTCCATTATCAGAGGATCTTTGGTTGTCGCCCTAATACAGGGAACTCTGACCGGCGTTGGATTTGCTATTTTCGGCGTTCCCAATCCTGTGCTTTGGGGAAGCATTGCCGCCGTCGCCGCTCTTTTGCCGGGCGTCGGAACCTCCTTGGTCGCAATTCCCGCGATTATATTTCTATTCGTATCCGGATCCACTCCGCAAGCCATCGGACTTTTGATTTGGGCTGGAACAGCCGTTGGATTGATTGATAATCTGCTCGGACCGAAATTAATCGGCGCTCGAGCCCGCATCCATCCCGTTTTGATTCTTATTTCGGTTTTGGGCGGATTAAGGCTTTTCGGTCCGGTCGGTTTTCTGGCCGGTCCCTTGGCTGTCAGCTTCTTATTGGCTCTATTGCATATCTACGGACAATGGACACGGCATCTAAGTCAACAGCGACAACTTTAAAATGCTTAAAAAATTACTAGTTTTCATATTAATAATCGGGGCCGCCATTGTGACGGTCCTGCTTTTTAAAGATGATTTAAAAAATGATCCGGGCTTTAGCATGATTCAGCGCGATGTGGCCGATTTGCAAGAAACAATATTCACCTCCGAACCTTTACGATTTGACGGCTCAAACGAGCGAAGCCTGCTAACTGTTAGCGGGATAATCAATGAAACCAATAATGAAAGGTTGGCCGGAGGGCTCGGGGCTTTGCAGGAATCGGCTGAATTACGTCGCGCGGCAGAATTAAAAGTCGATGATATGTTTGCTCGCCAATATTTTGAACACGATTCGCCGTCGGGAGAAGGGCCGGCTGATTTGGCTAAACAAGCCGGCTATGACTTTGTAATCGTCGGAGAAAATTTGGCCCTTGGTAATTTTGAAACGGATAAGGTTTTGCTTGAAGGCTGGATGAACAGTCCTGGTCATCGTGAAAATATAATGCGCGGAGCATATACGGAAATCGGAGTTGCCGCTAAACGAGGACTGTTTGAAGGAAAAATGACCTGGCTAGCAGTCCAAGAGTTCGGCACCCCGGCCAAGGCTTGTCCCGGTCCGAGCCAAGAATTGTCTAATAAGATAGACTCGGGAAAAAACGAACTCAAACGACAAGAAACAATGCTTCAACAAAAGAAACAAGAGCTGGACGCCCATGAACCTAAGCGAGGACCGCAATATGAGGCTAAGGTCAGGGATTACAATAACCTTATAGAACAATACAACTCGCTTGTTAACGAAATAAAAAACTCGGTTGAACAATATAATGCCCAAGCCGAGTCTTACAATCAATGTTTAGCTACCTTTGCCAAATAATTTTTTACGTAGATTTTCATCGCGCAGAAGGTGAAATATCGTAGGCAAAAAAGAAACAAAAATAATTCCCAAAATGATTGGCAGTAGATATTTGTCTACATTGGGGATTGTTCTGCCCAAAAAATATCCCAAAAAAGTCAAACCGACTGCCCAAAGCAAGCCGCCTATTAAGTTATAGGCTAAAAAAGTTCGGTAATGCATTTTACCAACGCCGGCTAAAATCGGTGCAAAGGTTCTGACAATCGGTACAAAGCGAGCCAGGATGATTGTTTTACCGCCGTGTTTGGCAAAAAACTCTTGGGCCTTTACCAAATACTCTTTCTTAAAAAAAATCGAATCTTCTTTTTTAAATATTTTCGGACCGACTCGATAACCAAAAGCGTAACCTACGCTGTCGCCGGCAACCGCCGCAACAAAGAGCAGGGGAGCGAGAATATAAACATTTAAAAAGCCCTGAGAAGCAAGGAAGCCGGCTGTAAACAAAAGACTGTCGCCCGGCAAAAAAAAGCCGAAAAAAAGCCCTGATTCAGCAAAAATAATACCGAACAAGCCGAGATACCCGGCGGTTTTTATTAAAGGAATTAAGTCAAACATAGGTTAAGTATATCATAAAGCGGCCCACTGCGGGCCGCTTTAATGTTAAAGAGAAAACGGACTAGACAAGAGAGTCTTCGCTTTCTTCTTCGCCTTCGTCGTCACCGGCATCGTCACCGATACCAGCGCCGCCTTCTTCCTCTTCATCAGCGTCGCCATCCATGGTAACGCCATCGTCGAGAGTAAGCTCGTCTGACATAGCTTTTTCTTATTAATAGGCCGACAAAAGCGGTTGCTCAAGCGGCGGGCCTGTGGCCGTGAATATATGGTACTATAGGCCGATAGTTGAGTCAAGGTTGCAAAAGCCCTTAGAAAGGGTAAGATAATGATATAAATTAATCCTATGAAATCAATTGAATTCTCACCGGTTAAAGAAAATTTACCGAATAAAAGAGAGGCTCAACTTAAAGGCTTATACGGCTCAATGAAACATATGTCAGAGAGAACCAATGCCGAAGTTGGGTTTGAATTAGTCAAAGATGACGGGACAGTAAATCCGGAAGCTCTTGGCGGAATTAGCGAGGCACATAAAAAATTCACTGAAGCACGCGAAACCTCCTTTGCTAAGATTGATGATCCGTCTGAACGTCAAAGATTCGCCAACACCTATAAAGTAGACCTTAATAATGATTCTCAAATAAGCGGAATGATGTTGGAAGATTGGCATAATAAGAAACGCGAAACCAAGAGCGCTATGTTGGAAATGCTGGTTACAACCGTCTTTTACAAGGCCCTTGGAAAAGACTATCTCGTCGTCAGATCTAGCACCTATGATGATTATAAAAACGGAGTTGATTTGATTATCGTCAATAAAAAAACCGGCGAAGTTATCGGCACCTTCGACGAGGTTCATGACCGAAGGTTTGGAGATCGCACCGCCGAAAAGAACCAAAAAATAATCAAACAGGCAAAAAATGGGGGAGTTAGCATTGAATATTGTCCGACAATAGATAATGGACGGGTTAAAAAAGAAAAACGCAGCAATGTGCCAAATTTTTATTTATTATTAACAATTGATGAGCTTGATGAGGCATTGGAAAATGTGGACTTCTCTGATTTAGATAATCTTTCGGATTACGAACAAAAAATATTTACGAAATTCGCATCTTCAATTATGCAACAAGCCGAGATGCTTTCACAGCAAGAGGGGATAGCACCGATTTTAATGAAGCGTCTCAATAAAGTTTCCGAATTTTTCGCTCAAGCGGTTTAATAAGAGGGAAGTCAGTCCCCTTTGCCTAAGACTAAAATTTTTCAACAAAGTTGACCCTTCATACCTTAAGAGGACTAAAATTTAGAGAGTCCTAAGCTATGTTCATACCTTTTAACGAAAAAATTTTAATCCATAAGTGATGTGTGAATAAAGAAATAAAAAATAATTATATAAAGCAAGAGAGGACACAAATTATTAATTAAATAAAAGCCTAGCTTGGTCGGCTCATAACCTAATGAGCCTATTTCTTTAACATAATATGTCGTATAAGTTATATTGTGCGACATGGTTAATTTCTAAAAATCATAGTCTTTTGATAGAATCAAGCCCTCGCCTCTTTATTATTTAGCTTGACAAAAAAATCTCCTAGATATAATATATTGAAACCAGAAAGCAATAGGTTCATTAATTAAGCCGTACATACGGCTGGGTAATCAGAAGGCTGACAAAGTGTCTTTCTTCAAGAAAACCATATGTTCCATCCCCTTCTCCTATTTGGATCAAGGGCATTGATCTTTACATAAAATAAGTAAAGTTTCTGGTGTTGTAGCTTTAACCGTTTGTAAGGCGTCGTTTCCACTCATTTTGTTTCTTTTTAATTATCCCCATAATAGAAAAACGTAAATAGGAAACGACGTCCCTTTTTTCAACTTTGTACTTTCATATTAAGTAGCCTCGTGTTTAGTGTCCGCAGGGTCGACACTTCTGTTTTTACCTCGCTAACCGCACGGCAAAAACGCTGCCTCCAAGTGGCCGAGGCTACATCTATTATATATAGCGAAGCCCCTCTTCTCTCCGTTGTTGTTACCCAACTGCAACTTTAAAATGAAAGAGGGGCGATGCTTCTAAATTTTCCTCTACCAGGAAATAACAGCTAAAACAAGCCCCCAATCACTTGACGTCATCTCGTGAGCAAGGGCTTTTTTAATACAAAAAATCCCCTCTTACCCAAAGGTTCAAGGGGAAATTTTATTCTCTAAATTTTACTGCCAAAGAGAAAGTATGATAGCGGCCAAAATCAATCCGAAAACGTTATAGCCCGCGTTTATGATAAATAGACGCAAACTGCGACGTTCATAAAGATAATGAATGCCGGTCAAGGCAGAAATCAATCCCAGACCGATAATAACGGCCATATTTACAGCTGAGCTTAATTCTGCTCCAGAGCCGATAATCATGGCCAATACCAAGGAGATGAAGAAATACAAGACAACCGTAATTGGCATAATATATTTCATGCCCAAACCGTTTTTGAAGTCTGAATCCTTGAGTCCGACCTCTTTAGTCCAAGAATCAGCAAACATTGCTTTAGAATACCAAAAATAGCCAAGCACGAACTGAATTAAAGCCGCGGCTATGACAGCTAGATAATTAAGAGGTTGAAATAAGGTAACAAATTCCATATAAATTACTGATTATTATTAACCGCAAACCAAGCGGCTTGCCAAGCTTTCATTTGATCAATTTCTTTTCCTTGGGCATCAATAATACTTTGAGCAAATTCTTTTACTTCTTCGCGCTGTGATTGAGCCAGGGCCAGTTTTGCCATTTCCAAAGCACCTTCATGATGAAGAGTCATCTGCAAAAGAAACTCTCGGTCAAAGGCGTCGCCAGTTTTGTTCATCAAACTCATTGTCATTGAAGACATGGCCGATTCCATTACACCGGAACAAAATCCGGAAGTCTTATTAACTGACATTTTCTTATAGCCATAGTCCCCTTTTGCCATCGGTCCCTGATAGCTTAAAATGCCAAAACAAAAACCTAACCAAAAAACAATCATTGCCACGAACAAAACAATCATCAATTTAAACAACCAACAAAGCCAGCAATCTGAATTGCAGGCCGTTTGCCTGATTGGAACCGAAACTTCATTTGTTTTCACTTTTGCTTTTGGTTTTCTTTTAACCATATTTTTTATTTAATGCTAAGTCTTATAATTATAGCAAAGGATAGAGTGTCCGCAAAGATTTTAACTCTCTAACTCTTTGATTTTATTAAGATAGACTTCATAGTTACCCACGACTTCAATAGCTTGCTTATTATCAAAGTTGTAAATTTTGTAAGAATTAAAGGTTTCAGGTTCAGGCAAGGCCGGATCAACCAAAAGATAGGTTAAGATACAGGTCTTTGTCTGCGGGCTGAAAAACAGCCGCGGTTCAGTCGCTCGTCGCCCTCTGGCCTTCTCATTTACAAACTCTTTGGCCTCAGCTTCGCGCGCCTGACAGACGCTTTGTCTTTGGCTGATTTCTTCTGCGCTTAAGGGAGCTTTAAAGCCGAAATAACGCTCATAAACGAAACGGCCGGCAATAATCAGCGTTAAGGTTAACAAAGCTAACCAGATTACTTTTTTCATAATTGTGATGTATAATGATTATATAATACTATTTTTTTAATATTTTAACCATATGCCTAAACTAAAAAATACAGTTAAAGTTATCGGTCTCCTAACCATACTTGGCGCCGCAGCCGCCAAGCTCGCTCCCCTACTAAAGTCGGCTGATCCTAAAATAAGAAAAAAATTTGAACACATTTTAACTTTACTGATTGAAATAAAAGATGATTTGAGTGATATCGGAACTATGGCTAAAAAAGAGATAAAAAAAGCCCGTAAAAAATAGACTTTTAAAAAGACCCCTTATGGGGTCTTTTTTATTTAGAGACAACTATTATATCTTTTTCGGTTCTGGTCACGGGAACATGATAACCGGTAGAATAGCTGAGAATGGCGTTGAACAAAACATCCTCATCATAGCGATAGGCTTCACCTCTTTTGGTTCCGGGATCATTAGTAATGAATTGTTTCTTGGCAGGATCATAACCGCGAATCAAAAGCATATGGCGTTCTGGTCCCGGCGGCGTGAAATATGGATTGCCGAGTAATTGACCATTCATTGGCGCAACTATAACATTCCCCTTTTGAATTTCTAATATAATATCGTTCAAAGTAACATCCTTCATCGCGGCTACGTTGTTAAATTTAAAATATTCTTTGAATATCCAATTGACGGTATCATCAACTGAAATATCTCTGAATTCGCCATGTTCTTTTAAGGTGTAGTCCGATGAACCCAATATTTCTCTTAAGGCGGTTGAGCTGTTTAAACTCTTACCCTGAGCCCAATATACGGCCATTAAAGCCGAAGCTTCTTCACAGCCGTCTTGCTGTCTTTCGTCGTCCCAATCGCCTGTCGGGGCCTGAGAAGTAAAAGGAGCCTTTTGATCGATAAACTTATATACTATTGGCTCGGTTTCTTTAATGGTCTCTTCCTCGGTGACCGTTTCTTCCGCCTCATTCAAAACTTCAGATTCAGTTTCAATGACCGGAGTATTATTTTCTACATTATTATTGACTTCAGTAACGGTGGGGTTCTCATTGTCAAAGGATTTAATAACGGCATAGCCGACTATTAAAATCGCTATAAACAAAACAGAAATAGCTATTTTATTATTCTTCATAACCGTTTATTTTATTTAATAAAAAAGTTATACTGTCTACAACGTTTAAGATTAGCAAACATTACACAATAAGACCATATTATGTTAAAACCAAAAATAAATCGCACCGTATTAATTAAAGTTTTATTATGTTTGAGCGCTTTAACACTTATCGTAGTTTATGAAGCCAATTACTATAAAGAAAACTCAAAATTGGGCATTCCCCGCATTAAGAATCTTAATGTTCCTTTTACCAGTCAGGCTCCGGAAGCAGACTGGCAAGAACCTTGGTTGAATGCTTGCGAAGAGACGACTATTATTATGGCTGATAATTTCTATAAAGATGAAAATATCACTCCCGAAAAAGCCCGTGAGCAAATTCTTAAAATACTGGCCATCAAGGAAATGAGTTTTGGAGAAAGCAAAGACGAGTCTATGGAAAGAATTGCCGAGATTGTCAATCTCGCCGAGTTGCCTTGGCAGGCCACGGTTTCAATCAATCCCCTGCTTAACGATATTAAAAAAGAAATAGCCGCAGGCAGACCGGTCATAGTTCCAATTGACGCGCGCTTATTACAAAACTCTCCGTACAAGGGAGAGCTTGATTATCACGTCCTAATTATCTCCGGCTATGATGACGCTCGCCAAGAATTTATAGTCCAAGATCCCGGCACCAAGGGCGGAAAAGATGACCGTTACGATTACCAAAATTTTTATTCCGCGATTAACGACTTCTTGCCCAATGCTACACCCTCAGGAAGAAAGGCCGTTTTGTTTACCGCTCCCAAGTGAATTTAATTGATTGTCGGGTGTTCATGGCCCAAATTGAGGCGGCTATTCAAGTAACTGAGATGCTTCTTTTTAAGACCGCTGAATTTACTTCTTTTGGCGCCCAACTTGATTAACATATCGGCCGCGTAACGTCCGCCCAAGAAATGCGGCAAAATCACATAATCAACGCCCATATCATACAACAAAAGAGCGTCTTTAATGCTATGCGCGACCATCATCAAGGTCGCTTTTTTATTTTGCTTGCGGACAACTTCGGCAATCAAACTGTTGGCCTCAAAGCTCGGGATTGTCGAAACAACCAGTTCTAGTTTGGCGCAATCAATGGTTTCCAAAAAATTAATATCACTGGCATCGCCGAATTCGGTTTTAATTCCCTTGGCGGTCAAATCCTGTACTGTTTCGGGGTTATAATCTACCACTAAAAATTTCTTGGACTTGCCGTTAAAGGTGTCTATGAAATCTTGACCAATGCGGTTACAACCGAAGAGTATAATCGGATATTGTTTTTTAGTCAGGCGTTTTTCTGAAATTTGTTTGCGTTCAAAAATCGATAAGAGGGGCTCAAGCCATGTATAAAGCTTATCGGCATACAAAATCATGTAGGTTGAAAAGAAAATCGTAATCAAACCGATTAAGGTAACGGTCGATAGAATTCGCGCATCAACATGGCCAAGTTTCATGCCCAAGGCAACGAGAATAAGTGAGAACTCACTGATTTGAGCGACAGTCAAACCGGTTTTAAAAGCAGTTTTTTTACGGTAACCGAAAAGCCCCATTATAACCATTAAAATCATCGGATTTCCGATCAAAACGAAGAGGGATAATACAATGGCAATCGGCACCGTATCCCACAAACCGGTCAAAACCATTTGCGCTCCGAGCAAAATAAAGAAAACCACAATAAAGAAATCGCGCATTGTAACGAGGCGGGCGCTAATTTCATGTCTTGAAGGCAAGGCCGCTAAGGCAATACCCGCGACCAAGGCTCCGGTTTCCAATGAAAAGCCCATGGCCTTAAAAATAGCCGCTACCAAAAAGCCCCAGCTCAAAGAGAATAAGAACAAAAGTTCTTGCGAATGAGACAAAAACGAATTAAGCGGTTTGAGTATATAGCGTGAAATCAGCCAAACTATGGCGGCCAATACAATGCCCTTAACAAAGGTCAAAGCGATTGACAACCAAGAGGCGTCCGGCGTGCTGAGTAAAGGAATGGAGAAAAGCAGAATCAAGGCTATAATATCTTGAACCAAGAGAAAGCCGATTGATATTTTAGCGTAGAGAGACTCAAGTTCGTTTTTATCCGAAATCAATTTCAAAATAATAATCGTACTGGAAAAAGCCAGGGCGATTGAAATATATGCCGAGACGACCGGAGAAAAACCAAAACCGAGACAAATTAAAAAACCGACTCCGGCCGTAAAGAGAACCTGGCCCAGGCCGGTCACAAAAGCTATTTTTCCAAACTGTTTTATGACTTGAGGGCTCAGATTCAAACCGACAGTAAAAAGCAAAATTGCAATGCCGATTTCGCTGAAAAGGCTGAATATTTCGTAAGAATGTATGAAATTAAAAACAAAAGGACCGACAATTAAGCCGGTAATGATATGGCTGATAATCAAGGGCTGTCGCATCAACCTCATTATAATGGCGACGATAACGCCGACCGCTATAACAATGCTCAGCTCGAAGAAAAGCGAAAAATCGGTCATGGCAAATATTCTAGAGGATTAACCGGAATACCGTTAAGGCGAACTTCAAAGTGAAGGTGCGGACCCGTAGTCAGCGGACCGGCGCCGGGAGTGCCCGGCATTGCGCCTGATAAACCGATAACTTGGCCTTGGCTGACATATTCATCCTCTTTAACATAAATCTTAGAAACGTGGCCATAAACAGTCGCCAGACCGTCGCCGTGTACAAGCATGATATAACTGTAACCCATGCCGCCGTCTTTGGCGCGACCGACATATCCCGAAGCGGCCGCCTTAAGCGGCGTTCCCTGCGCGGCGCGAATATCAACCGCCGGATGTTCGAATATATTGCGGAAAGGATATGACGGATCATGAAAATAAGCCGTAATGGTATTTTTTGTAACCGGCCAAACAAAGCCGTCGTATTTCAAAGTGATTTTATCAGCGCCGCCCGAAGCGTTTATACGAGCACGCAGCGCGCGGTCAAGGCTGACAATGTCGGCCGCGGCTGATTGCTGTTCTCGCTTAGCTTGGTTCAAAAGACGCTGATATTCGGCTTCAGATGATTTGGTTTGATCAAGAATATAAATTTTCGAATCTTTTTCCGTAGCGAGGCTGACTTGTTCTTGCTCTAATTGGCTTCGCAAAGTGCGAAGTTTTTCTTTATTCGCATCGAGCTTGGCCTTGCTTTGCGCCAAACCGTCTTTGGCTACTTTTAAGGCAGATAAACCACCGGAAATTTTTCCGTTGATATCTTCAAGATATTTTACTTGGCTGATATATTCCGTTAAGTAATTATTCAGTAACATTATCTCGAGCTGGGAACGGTCATTCTCTTGGCTTAACAATTTAATTGCGGAACCAAGACGATTTCTGTTCTGCTCGATTGATGCGTCGGTTTCTGAAATTTCCAGGTTCGTTTTTTGAATTTCCAAATTGGTGGTCTCAATATCGATTTTTACTTGATCTAAAGTCAATTGAGCTTCAGCCATGCGATTATCTACGATAGCTAATTGATTTTGCAAATTGGCTTTCTGACTTTGGGCTTTTTCGATTGCTTTTTGATATTCAGCTTGCTTATTTTTAATGGCGGCTAATTCTTTTTTCTTTTGTTCAATGCTGTAATTAAGTTCGTTAATTTCCGGACTTTGCGCGGGCGTTGTCGCTCCTTCTGCCCAATTGGCAAAAACAACAAGAGCGACTCCGAGGGCCGCTGTATAAAGGATTTTTGAGATGATTTTTGTTTTTGTTAAAACGGGCATGAGAGATTAATACTCTTATATTATAGCATATTTACACCAAGCTGCCAATAGCTTGATTGATTTTATCTAAGGTTTCCTCTTTTCCAATAACCGCAGCAATCTCAAAGGGGCCAGGACTGGCTTTGCGGCCGCTTAAAGCGACACGCAGGGGCCAAAGGTAATCGCCCAAAGGTTTGTTCTCAGACTTCAAAAAGCCGACAATACTACCTTCCAATTTTTCTTTATTCCACTCCCCTGCCGGAAATTTCTCCAAGAGTTCTTTAATGAATAATAAATTCATTTTTGTCTGCTCTCGACTTAAAGATTTCCAAAGCAACAGCGATGAATCAAAATCAAGTTTGGACTTAAAGAAAAAGTCACTTGACTCCATCAATTCAGACAGTTTTTTTAAACGAGGCTGTTCAAGGGCTATTACCGCCTTTAAATATTCATCTGATTTTCCTGTCGGCAGAAAAGGTTTGGCGAGAAGCAATAAATCATCAAGTTCCATTTTCTTTATATAGTGCGAATTCAAAGAATCCAATTTATCTTGGTCAAAAATTGCCGGACTGACTCCAATGCCGTCCAGGTCAAAAGTTTTTTCCAGCTCTTTCAAAGAAAAAATTTCTTGATCGTTTTTAGGATGCCAGCCCAATAATGCGACGAAATTAATCAGCGCTTCTTTAAGATAGCCTTGCTTTAAGAAATCTTCTGCAAAAACATCTCCTTGGCGTTTGCTTAATTTACCTCCGCCTTTATTCAGAATCAAAGGCAGATGGATAAATTTCGGAGCTTCCCATTTAAAGGCCCGGTAAAGCGCAATATGCTTTGGCAAAGACGGAAGCCATTCGTCGCCGCGAGTAACATGCGTAATGCTCATCAAATGATCATCAACCACCGATGCTAAATGGTAAGTCGGCCATCCGTCTGATTTCAAGAGAACATAATCTTCAATATCAGCGGCAGAAAAAGAGATTTCTCCGCGCAATTCGTCTTTAACTTTAATCTCGCCCTCAAGCGGCATTTTATGTCGAATAACAAAGGGATCACCCTTCGCGATTCTGGCCTTGGCTTCTTCAAGCGGGTAATCTCTAAAACGACGGTCATAGCGCGGCGGTTCTTGCCGCGCGATTTGTTCTTGGCGCAAGGTTTCAAGTTCCTCAGCAGTTGCAAAACAATAGTAAGCTTCGTTGCGGGCAACCAAATCTTCTGCGTACTTTTTATATAATTCCAAACGCTCGCTTTGAATATAGGGGCCGTAAGAACCGCCCTGCTCTGGACCCTCGTCAAACTCAAGTCCGAAAAGCTTAAAAACAGCCAATAAACTTTCCTTGGCTCCGCTAACAGACCTTTTTTCATCCGTGTCTTCGATGCGCAAAATAAATGAACCTTGCCATTTTCTTGCCAACAAGTAACCGAATAAGGCCGTTCTAAGTGTACCGAGATGTAAAAATCCCGTGGGCGACGGCGCCATGCGCAAACGTGGTTTTAAAGCTAAGCTCATTTGCTAAAAGTCTTAAAATAATTAATTACTTTTTCTTCACCGAGATAACAATTACTGCCATCCCAAAACAAGGGAATGGCCAAGCGCCTTTCATTAAGTCCGCAACGCTCTCCGACGGCAACGAATAATTCATAAGCTCGACGATCGTTATTGACATCTTGCGATATGAAATAAAAACTATCTTGAATGCGATTATTGTCGATGTAATCTTTTACTACGGCGCAGTGCGGACAAGTTTGAGAAAAGAAATAAAATTGTCCCGGCGGTATAGTCGTCGGCTCGGTTTTAACTTGCGCCGGCAATCGCGAACAGGCGCTTAAAAAGATCAGGCAAGATACTATGATTATATACCGCAGCATATATATGCTCAACTGTAACGACTGACACTGGCTACAACGCCGAGTCCTGACAAAGCGGCGATGATCGCGGTTCCTCCGTAACTAATCAAAGGCAAGGGAACGCCGGTCATCGGTAAAAAATTGGTAATGCCGCCAATATTCAATATCGCTTGTCCGACAATCCAAACCGTAACTCCGACCACCAAATTTCTGCCATAAGCGTCGGGCGCTCGCCGCGCAATTACCCAGCCGCGCTGTGCCAGCAAAGCAAACAAGATAATAACTCCGACTCCGCCGACCAAGCCGGTTTCTTCGGCAATGATAGAGAAGATAAAATCGTTTTGCACTTCAGGCAAATATAAAAATTTTTGCCGACTCTCCCCTAACCCGCGTCCGAATATTCCGCCGGAACCGACCGCTATCAAAGATTGATTGATTTGATAACAAGCTCGGCGCGTATCGCGTTCCAAATCCATAAAACAACGAAAGCGGTCCAGCTTATACTGCTGTCCGGGCAAATTGACCAAAAGAGTCAAAGCGATTGCCCCTAAAGCGACAAAGCCAATAATGTGTTTGAATTTCCCGCCGCCGACAAAATAAACCGCGAAAGCGGCGACGGTCAAAATCGATAAAGTTCCCAGGTCAGGTTGCAACAACATCAAGATTGCCAAAATACCGTATATAACCGCAAAGGTCCAAAAGCGCTTGGCGGTTTCAGAGCTTTTTTCAAACAAAGCCGCCAAGTAAACCATCACCGAAATTTTAACCAGTTCGGCCGGTTGTAAGGAAAAACCGAAAATATTAAGCCAACTGCGCGAACCGTTAACCTCGCGTCCCAAGCCGGGAATAAACACTAACAGCAACAAAACTACGGAGATTATAAGAGCCGGTAATGCGAAAATGCGCAATTTGCGATAATCAAGTCTGGAAAATATCCAAAACGCGGCCGTCCCAATAGCGATGCTTAAAAATTGCCTCTTAAAAAAATGGTAAGCGTCATGATAGTCATTGTAAGCGACAATCGAAGACGCGCTGGCCAACATAATCAAGCCGAAAACCAATAATAGTCCGACGATTAGTCGCAGACTGCGGTCCGATTCAAGCCGGCTTGGTGAAAGATCGACATGACGGCGAAATATGGAAGCTAAGCGGGAAAACATGTTGGGACATTAATGGAACCTGTCTAAAAGGAAAATTGCCAAACCGACAGCCGCGCTGACGCCGGCAATAACCCAAAAACGCATAACGATTTTGGCTTCGGTCCAACCGATCGCTTCAAAATGATGGTGAATCGGAGCTGATAAAAATATTTTTTTACCGCGCAATTTTTTAGAAGCGACTTGCAAAATAACCGAGAGGGCTTCTAAGACGAAAATAAAACCGATAATCGCTAAAATCAAAACGCTGTCAGTCAGCATGGCGATAATACCGAGCGTAATACCCAAGCTCATCGAACCGGTATCACCAAGATAAAATCGGGCGGGAGAAATGTTAAACCATAAAAAGGCCAGCAAGGCGCCGGCGATAACAGCGCAGAACGTGGCCAAATCGTATTTTCCGTTCATGACGGCGATAACAGCGTAAGATGCAAAGGCTATTAAAAGGGTTCCGCCTGCCAAGCCGTCCAAACCGTCGGTTTCGTTAACGGAAAAAGCCGTTCCGACAATTACCACAATAAAGACAATTATATAGGTCCAACCGAGATGAAAGTCACCGAGGAAAGGAATGTGCAAGGCATCGCGATCAAGTTTAAAGTAAAACCATAAAGCGCCGACCGCCGCAATCAAGGTATAAATCAAAAGCCGATGCGTCATAGTCAAACCGCCGCCGCCTGAAGTTCCCTTGCCCTTAACATCGAGCCAATCGTCGAGCAAACCGACCAAAGCCGAGGCCGCTAAACAACCCAAGGGCAACCAAGTCTCATTTCTGGTCAGAAAATCAAGCTGTGAAAAAATATCAAAGGGCAGAAGTTTGGCCAGATAAAAAAAGCCGAAAGCGAAAATAATAGTTGTCAGCCAAACTAAAACACCGCCCATTGTCGGCGTACCGCTTTTGGCGGCATGAAGTTTTGAAAAGATCGGCGTCGCGCCGGAATTACGGATGGTTTTGCCGAGTTTGTATTTGTATAAAAAAGACGTCCAAAGCGGTGTCCAGGCCATGGCAAATAAAAATGCCAAGCTCGATAAGGTCAAAATGATAATTATTTCCAATTCCATATCAACTGAAATTCACAAAATAAGCGAAATAGAGCGCGCTGATGGCTATTGTATTGCTCAACGCCGAGGCGGTGGCAATAATAACGGAAATGGCACGATCGCGCAAGCCGCTTAAGCTGGCGGCGAATAAAATATTAATCGCTATAATTGCCGTGCCGATTCCGGGAATGGCGTAAAGATGGAAAGCCGGACCGATTAAGTCAATACCGAAGACGACGTTATAATGCAAAACCGCTAAATTATCACCGATTGAACGCGCCAATAAAAAGGCTCCTAACCAAGCCAATAAATTAACCGCTGCGGCAACAATAAAAATTCGCCTAACTACGAAATCTGAAAACAAAAGCCGCAAAGAGCTTTTGAACCAATGCGAACCGAGATATAGATAGTTGAGGGCTTTGGAAATCTCAAGAGGCATAATAATATTGTACCATATTATAAGCCTTTTTCAATTTGTTTGCGGCTAATTTAGCCTCTTTTAGGGTACTTGAACGGCCAAAGCTAAAACGCAGAGCCGAACGAGCAATATTTTCTTTATAGCCTAGCGCGGCAATAACATGCGAAGCGTCAAGGTCGCCGGAAGCACAGGCCGAACCGGTTGAAGCCGCTACGCCCATTTCGTCCAAAGCAAGCAAAAGCGAATCGCCCGAAACTCCGGGAAAAAGCAGATTGGCGTGAAAAGGAGAATTATTATTTAGCGGGATTGTTAGTTTGGCTTCCGGAATCAACTTCAAAACTTCCTTGACAAAGGCGTTACGAATTTTTTTTACCGTTCTGACATATTTAGGACGCAATCGCTCGGCTGTTTTCAAGGCTTCGGATAAACCGATTATTGCGGGAACGTTGAGTGTTCCGCTTCTCAAATTTCTTTCTTGATGACCGCCATATTGGATAGCTTCAAGCGGCGTGTCTCGCTTAACATACAACAAACCGATTCCCTTCGGGCCATAGACCTTATGTCCGGACAAGCTCATTAAATCAACATTCAAATAATTCGCCTTACAGCTGAAAGAATTAAAAGCCTGCGTCGCATCACAATGGAAATAAATCGGCCGCGGCTTTGCTCCGCGTTTTCTGCCCGCCGTATTTTGCCAATCGTTTTGACGCTTCTCATTAAGTTTTCTAATAACCCTGCCCAGCTTATCAATGGCTTGCACTGAACCGAGTTCGCTGTTGACAAAACCGATTGTAACCAAGACCGTGTCCTCTCGAATCGCTTTACGTAAATTTTCCGGACTGACAATTCCCTCTTTGTTAACCGGCAGACGAGTTATTTTGCAGCCGTACCTTTCCAACATATGCAAGGGTTCTAAAATCGAATCATGCTCTATGGCAGAGGTAATAATATGTCCTCTTTTATCGCCCTTGGATCTTAAAGCTTTAATGAGTCCTTGCAATGCCAAATTATTGGCTTCTGTTGCGCCGGAGGTAAAAACTATTTCCGTTGCCTTGGCGCCGATAATTGAAGCGATATTGTAGCGAGCGTCTTCAACCGCTTTAAGCGCGGCTTGACCCAAGGAGTGGATCGACGCCGGATTGGCAAAGGAGCGCGAAAAATACGGCAGCATCTTTTTAAGTACTGCCGGATCCAAAGGAGTGGTTGCTGAATGGTCTAAATATATCATCTTTATTTAATTACAACTTTTGTTCCGACTTCAGTCCAATTATAAAGTATTTCAGCGGCGACAACGCCAACGCGTACGCAACCGTGAGAAACGGCCAATCCCAAATGGTTAGCGCCTTCTTTATAGCCGCTGGGCCATTCGGGCAGTTCATGGATGCCCGCTCGAGTTCCGGAAATTCCCATCCAAAAAGGCATCCATAAGCCGTACATGCGCGACCAGGCTCGAGGATGCTTATTGGCTATCGTGAAGGCTCCTTTGGGTGTTGGCATTGAAGGCTTGCCGGTTGAAACCGTATGAGTTCGAATAGTAATGCCGTTTAACTGCTGATAAAGTTCTTGCTTCTTTGTATCAATCAAAATACTTTTCACCAATTTCTTGGGCTCTTTGGAGAGCGGGTCAAAACCGCGTCTGACTTCCAAGCCATCGACATATCCGTCACCGTCAGTGTCGGGATTGTTAAGGTCGGTTTTAAATTGAATTTCTTGAGCATCAACCAGACCGTCGCCGTCAGTATCAAGCGGCTCGGCGGCAGAAGCCGCGCCGGCAAGAAATATTGGCAAGCTAAAAATAATAATCCATTTTTTCATACTTATAAGTATACCAAACTTTTATAGCCAATAATATTGGCTAATATTAAATAGAATATTATTAAATAATATCAACAGTCAATTCACACCTTATCCATTTGCTTAAAAAGAGTCCGCCTAGTACTATGTAAATACTATGCCCTCCAAAAAAGACGATTTTAAAAGATTACCACCGCAAAACCTAGAGGCCGAAAACTTTGTTCTCGGTTCGCTTTTGATTGACCCCAACGTCATCATTAAGATTGCCGACATTGTTAATCCGGAGGATTTTTACAAAGATGCGCACGGTCAAATCTACGCCGCGATGCGTGAACTCTACGCTAAACGCGAACCGATTGATATTTTAAGCTTAAGCTCAAAGCTCGAAGAAAAAGGAATACTGGATTCTATCGGCGGGCGCGCTTATATAGCCAACTTGGCAAATTCAGTCGGCACCGCTTCGAATGTCACCTACTACGCTGAATTGGTTCAACGCAAATCAACCCTGCGCCGCTTAATCGGCGCCGCTTCGGAAATCAGCGAAATGGGTTATGAAGAAGATGAAGAAATCGATAAATTATTAGACGAGGCCGAGCGAAAACTTTTCAATGTTTCGCAAAAGTTCTTAAAGCAGGCTTTTCAGCCGATCGACACCTTATTGAGCCAGGCCTTTGACCGTATCGACGAATTGCACAAACAATCCGGCAAGTTGCGCGGCCTAGCCACCGGCTTTAATGATTTGGACAATTTGCTGGCCGGCTTGCAAAAATCCGATTTGATTATTTTGGCGGCTCGTCCCTCGGTTGGTAAAACTTCTTTTGCTTTGGACATTGCGCGCCAAGCCGCCATTCTTAACAAAGCGGCGGTCGGAATCTTTTCTTTGGAAATGAGCAAGGAGCAGCTGGTCGACCGCATGCTCTGCGCTGAAGCCGGAGTCTCCCTTTGGAAAATGCGTACCGGCAAACTGTCCGATAAGCAAGAATCCGACGATTTTTCCCGGATTGGCTCGGCTATGGGCGTACTATCCGAAGTTCCGATTTTTATTGACGATTCGCCGAGTGCTAACATTATGGAAATCCGCACCAAGGCTCGTCGTTTGCAAATGGAACATAAATTGGAATTGTTGGTTATAGACTATTTGCAGTTAATGGAGGGCCGAACACGAACCGGCGATAACCGCGTCCAAGAAGTCGCTGAAATTACCCGCTCCCTCAAGGGTATTGCTCGTGAATTGAATATTCCGGTTTTAGCCCTGTCCCAGCTCTCCCGCGCCGTCGAACAAACTAGACCAGCTATCCCGAAATTGGCTCACTTGCGCGAATCGGGTTCGATTGAACAAGATGCCGACGTCGTTATGTTCATCTACAGAAAAGCGGCCGACCGCGGATATGAGACCGAGGAGTTATCGACCGATGAGAAGAACGTCGCGCAAATCTACGTCGCCAAACACCGTAACGGTCCGGTCGGCAAAGTGCATTTGTTTTTTGACGAAGAAACGGTAAGTTTTAAGAATTTGGCCAAAGGCGACTATGATATTCCCCCTGATCAAAATGAAGAATAAATAATTAATATATAAATATGTTTGAAAAATTAAAACAGATTAAAGACCTCCGAGCGCAAGCCAAGACAATGCAGAACGCTCTGTCCGGCGAATCAGCCAGCGTTGAAAAAAACGGCGTTAAAATAACTATTAACGGGAATCTTGAAATTACCGAATTGACGATTGCCGAAGGAGCGGGCGCGGCGACGGTCAAGGACGCTGCTAATGAAGCGATTAAAAAAGTTCAAAAAATTATTGCCCAAAAAATGCAAGATATGGGCGGCTTAAAAAACTTCGGATTATAATGCGTCTCCCCTCTCCCTTAGAAAGATTAATATCATTATTCTCAAAACTTCCCTCGGTCGGACCGAAAACCGCCGAGCGCTATGTTTTTTATTTGTTAAAACAAAAACCGCAGTTGATCGTCGAGTTGTCTGAAGCTCTGCAAGAACTTCCCAAACGAATTATCACTTGCGGTTCATGCGGGGGTTTTGCCGAGACAAATCCTTGTTCGATCTGCGGCGACTCAAAACGCGATCAGAACCTGCTCTGCGTTGTTGCCGATGAACGAGATTTGTATGTTATTGAAGAAACCGACAATTACAAAGGGCTTTATTTCGTATTGGGCGGAACAATCAATACCATCAACGAAACCGGCCCGGAGCATATTAATGTTAAAGGTTTGGTTGAACGACTCAAGGTATTAAAACCCAAAGAAGTTATTCTTGCCCTTAATCCGAATCTTGAAGGCGAAACCACTTCTTTATATTTAGCTAAACTCATCAAACCTTCCAATATAAAAGTAACGCGACTGGCCAAGGGCTTGCCGACCGGCGCCAATATTGAATACGCCGACGGATTGACCCTCGGCAATGCTCTAAAGTTTAGGAATGAAATATAAAAAAGTAAGGGCAGGTTTGAAACCTGCCCTTACTTTTTATTAAGCAACTTTAGTTATTTGAACCTTCGTCTTAATTTGACGATGGCCGACATTACGGCGATAGCGAGTTTTGTTCTTGAATTTAACAACGCTGACCTTATCTGTCTTGGCGGTCGATAGAACTTTACCCTCGACTTTTTCGCCCAAGGAAGGCGCGCCAAGTTCGAGTGCGCCGGAATCGTCAAAAGTCATTAAGGTTTCAAATTTGACCATATCACCTTCTCCAGCCTTGAGCTTTTCGATGGAAATTATGTCCTTTTCTTTGACCTTGTACTGTTTGCCGCCGGTCTTTATAACAGCTAATTTCATAGGTTTTTATTGATAACAATGTTCTAAGTTTAGCTGAGTTTGGCGCGTCTGTCAAGCCATTGAAAAGCAATAATAACCACAGCCATCAAGGCGCCAAGGGCGGCTAAGGTAAAAATCTTGCCGCGGCTTTGTAAAAATAAAGCGCTTAAACCGAAAAGCAAGGACACGGCGCAGAAAAGGAAAACGGTTTTTCTCGGACCGAAACCGGCATCCAAAAGTTTAAAATGCAAATGTTCTCGGTCGGCTGATTAAAAAGGATTTTT
>DDTV01000010.1 GCA_002344425.1 Candidatus Falkowbacteria bacterium UBA2355 | reverse complement strand
CTTTTATGGCGGCGTGCTTATTGCCAGCAAAGAAAATACCTTCACCGACGCCGCATTCAAGCAAAAGATATTTCTCGCTTTCCGTCAAAATGAAAGTTTTTTGGATCAGGTCGATTGAGGCCGGAGATTGCTTCAAAAGAATCTGCAAGGAAGAGTTGGTAACTATGGCTTGTCCGTATTGGCTGCGCAAAAAGTCGTTGACGTCTTGGGTGATCGTCGTTACGCCGAGATAGTATTTGCGGCAACGTTTGACCAGAGAATAAATGAATTTGGCGCTGTCTTCCTGTTGCATCATCCACCAAGCTTCGTCTATGACAAGGACGCGCTTGCGAACCTGGCTGCGTACCTCGTTCCAAATATAATTGATAATCGTATAGATTGCCATCGGGCGCAGTTCGTCTTCAAGATCGCGCACCGAGAAACAAATCAGCTGATTATCCATCTCAACGTTGGTCGGAGAATTAAACAAACCCGAGAAAGTTCCTTCGGTATATTTTTTTAAGCGAGTCGCGAGATCGGCGCCGCCTTGCATACCTTCGAGAATTTCTTCAAAATCCTGCATAATCGGCGGTTCAACTGTAGCCAAATCGGCATCGGGCGTAATGTCTTTGCGCGCGTAAGTTTCAAGCAAGGCGCGGTCAACTATCGAATCTTCTTCGTATGACAAATTGCCGATCATCAATCGGATCAAGCCCTTTAAAGTAATGACGGCCGAACGGATAATATCTTCAATTTTAGTTTGATCGCCGACCGCCTTAGGCAAATCAAAGGGGTTAATCTTACTTTGCGAAGCCAAAGAAATATTAATATAAGTTCCGCCGACAGCTTCGGCCAAGTGCTTGTATTCATATTCCGGGTCGATAACTATGATTTCCGTGCCCATCATCAAAGACCGTAAAATTTCCAATTTAATGGCATAACTCTTTCCGGCACCGGAAGTAGCAAAGACAACTGAATTGGCGTTTTGCAAACTGAAACGGTCAAAGAGAATCAAACTGTTATTATGGCGGTTGATGCCGTAAAGAATTCCGTTATCAGAAGTCAGCTCGCTCGAAACAAAGGGAAAGGACGAAGCAACCGGCGAGGAGTTCATATTGAAAGCAATATACAATTCGTCGTTATTAAGCGGCAAGGTTGAGTTAAAGCCCTGTTCGGATTGGTAATAAACCCGTTTTGAATAAACAAGCCGTGCGCCGAACATGTCTTCAACAACATCGGACATGCGGTCAAGTTCTTCAATCGTATCCGAATATAAGGTTACATAGAGGGCGAATTGGAAGAATTTCTCTGTGCCCTGCGTCAAGGCGTCGCGCAAAGCTTCGATATCGCGCAAAGCGGTTTCTCTAATAGGATCACGCGGCGAGCCCTTCTCCGCATCGGCGATAATTTGAGCTTCAAGGGCGCCGACTTTCTTTTTAAGCTGTTTTAAGATAATGCCGCTTTTAACCGGATAAAAATACATTGCGATATCAAAGGTAGAATTGAGGTTAATAACCGGAGCAAACCAACCGACGCTGATATAACGGGGATAAGAAATAACAAAAATAGTTCGCAAAAATTTGCCGCCCAATTTTAGGTAATGGGGCGTCACCTCCATGCTTTCCGGAGCAATCAACTCGTTAATCGACAATAAACCGCGTCGGAAAACCTTTTCTTCAGACACGAGTTCTTCGGCCGTACGAGCTTCCGCTTCAAAACGCTGAATTTCCTGCAGACCGGGCGTCAAAACCTTCGACTCATCAGCCGAATTTTCTAAGGGCATGTCAGCCTCGTCTTTTTTCTTTTTGGAAAACAATTCAAGGAATTTGACCATACTAGGCGCTTTCTTCAAGTCTTAATTTATCAACTTCGGCCAGGTGCTCATTTGAGGCCGTCACCGGATTATATGTATTATAATACAATTCAATTAAGCTCTGAGTATCCAATTCAATAGTGTTAAGTCCGATTGAGCTTAGTCCGGAAATAACCGTATCAACGCGGCGATTCAATTCCTTGCGTAAGCGCATAAATTTATCTTCCTTCATCTTAATCAAGGAGGTTGGTGAAAATGTTTCCGTCAAACGGGCCAAGAAGCCTTTCTTCTTATCGGACATCGGATCATAAGGCACCACCACGTAAAAACGCTTGTTCATAATCTTCGACAATGAAACCAATTCCTTGATATAGCTTAAATACTCGGTAATCTGCATTTTCAGCAATTCATTAGTCTGCTCTTTTTCTTTTTGTTTAAGCTGAGACAAATAGCCTTCAATATTCAATTCGCGCGATTGAATAACGATTTGCAGAGGAAAATTCACATTGTTTAAAAAACTAACATAGGCGGCGATGATGGCGTTTTGCTCATCTTCGTTCTTCAAAGCGAAGTTAATGCTGGAGACCATGATAACCGAACGCAAATTGCCGTCCTTCATGATAACGGTATCTTGCCTGATACCGGCGATATCAAGATGGCGCAAAGTTGAGGGATGAGTTGGAGCTTTGTGTTTCGGCATAAACAATTAAAAATCGGAGGGAATTTTTTTGTGCAATTCAATGACGACGTCATCAGTGGCCTCGCCTTGATATGATCCTTGGGTGTCGACAATCAAAGACAATTCGTTCAAACGGCTCTGCGAATACTGTCTGCCCGAAGGTACGGCCGCAGCCGGCGTCGGCATAGTATCGAATTCCAGTCCTATGCTCAGTGTATCATCTTTGCGCCAAACGCGTAACCGCGGTTTCTTCAATGTCTGTATGAGATTCAGCAAGAAAAAATGAAAGGCCGCACCGTTGATTTTTACAAAAGCAAAAGTCGTTCCAATGGTAAACAATACCAAGGCGGCAACGATAAAAAGGGCGAAGTCAAAGACCCGATAACAAACCGCGATTAACAAAGCCGTTATCAATTCGATGACGAATTGCCGAACGGTTATCGGTCCGAAAATCTTGTCTTCAACATCAATGAATTGTGGTACGGTAAATTGCATCATACTAGAACTTCAAACTTCGATTCAAGGCAATAATCGCCGAAAGCTCCTCGGGCTTTAATGATTCTGGCTGAGACTTCAATTCGGCTTTAAGTATGTCAACAACCGGCTTGCCTTCTTCGAGGGCGCGTCGGCAAAGGGACAAATACAGCTTGCTTAAAGGGCTTTCCTGCCAAGCGACAATGCCTTCAATTTTTTTGCCGTATTCGCTTTGGCCGAGAAATTCCAATTTCTCTTTAATCTTCTCTGTCGCCTTGGTCGGATCGGGATGTAAACGGCGGAAGGTTTTGATTGTCATGTAACGCAACTCGTCAATCGGGCTTAGCACTTGGGGCGTGAAACGTATATCATCCATGCGGACTTTGCCCGAAGCAGAAGTTTTAAAATTGACAATCGTTTTTAGCGCCGCCTTATCCATTGCCTTAGCCGCCACGGCTTGTTTGATTATCTTTCTTGCCGGTTCAGGCGCTTTTATATCATTGACTACTTTGGGGACGAGCGGGGCCAATTCGTGCGCCGGATCGGTAATTGGCTCTTGCTTGACCGGCGTTTCTAGCTTCGGCTTGTCTTTCAAAGCCGAAGCTAAATCATAATCACTTTCATTAACTATTTTTTTAAAAGGCGAAGCTGAAATTGCCGAATCTTCAGGCACGGGAATTTTCACGCTTGGTCGCGGCGCCGGTTTACCGAAGAGCCGCATTTCAGCTTCGGCAACGCCGAGCGCGCGTTCGGCCGCATCTCGGCTCAAAGCGACTCCACCCAATTCAAGCGCCTTGGTCAAAGCTTCAAGGGTCATTGCTTTATCGCGCGTTCCGCGCAGGAAAGTTTTAATAACCTGCCTGAATTTTCCTCCGGTCAAAGGATCAAAATCAATATGTGATTTGGCAACTACGCGGCTTAGGGCGGCTTCAATCATTGCGTCATAATCTAGGGTGGAAGCCGGGACTGTCGTTTGTTTAACTTCTTTTTCATCAGTTTCGGAAAAAACCAATTTGGGACCGGCTGAAGCGCCCAATAAATAATCAATAACCGGACTGAAAATCGATTTGCGCAAATCTTTTTCCAGCTTAGAAGCCTGCTCAGCCGGCAAATTATATTGGTTGACTATAAATGCGCTCAAACCATCAAGCGGAACTTCTTTGACCATGACCTTCATAACCAAAGCGGCCAAATCTATCTTATAAGTAGTTCCGATTTGAACAATACGCGCCGCCGCCTCAGGCGAAGCGACCGCGTCTTTAATATCTTTGGGCAGGCTATTAAATTTTTGCAAATAAGACAGCATGGGCAATAAGAAAACTAATTCTTTTCAAAATTCCTAATTTCTTCTTCAATGGCCGAACGTTCTAAGCTCCCGGCCGGATATTGCAAGAGCATATTTTTCAATTCAAGCAGTCCGGGATTAGTCGGCCCCGGTTTTTCGCTTGATTTTGGGGCTTCAATTTTAATTTTTTCGGCCGGAGCCTTAATGGTCTCAACCGGAACTTCATAAGGAATCATTTGCCAATCTTTAGGATTGTCCGACGGCATACTGTCGGGGAAAAATTTAATGTTAACATACATGCGAAGAACTCGAGCCACTTTTTTACGCTCCTCTTCGGAAAGTCCTTTTCCGTTCTCCGAATTGATTAAAAACGCGGATAGACTGACACTGTCATAAGATTGGCTGCCGTGCTTGGCGATAAAATCCTTAATCCAATTACCGATTGTCCCCTTTTGTTTCTGTCCGTCAATTACCAGCATCTGTTCGGTCACGACTTCATCATTCTCGTACAAGAGCTGTTCCATTCTTTTTTGAAATGATAAATCGCGCCCTAAAATAGAAAATAAACGGCGATTCGTCGCATCAATTAGAACCAAATCCTCATTAAGCTCCGCATTTAAATTCTTTTTAAAAATATTTTCTACAAAAACCTTTTCCTGATCAAGAGTCATCGTCTTATCGGGATGTTCATTAATGAAATCAACTCTCTCGTTTAAAGGTTTAAGCAAAGATGTTTCAATATCCTGCGCCGCTGTTTTTGCGGTCGCTTCATCCAAATTGTATTCATTCTCAAGAAAATCGGAAACTTCTTCCAAAGCAATGTCGCCGACTGCAAAAAAGATAATCAGCGGCGATAGCTCTAAACCATAACGCTCTTCCAGCTCTTTTTTAACCGTCATAATCCTCTCGCTTTCACAAATCAAGCGAATTTCTTCCGGTAAATCATTCTGATATTTATCAATGGCTTGTTCTATAATGGGCATAGGTTAAATTATGACTTTGTCTTAGGAGCGAAATCATCTATCTTGATACGTCCTTTGTCATCACCCGTATCTATTTTTTCCAGTTCGGCAATCAAATCTTTGAACGGCGCTCTCTTCTCCGGATTCTTGCTAAAGAAGTGAGCCAAACCTTTCTTAACGGAAGCTACGACGAGAGATTCCTTCTTATTCTCCGGTCCGCCCTTAGCAACAATATCTTTCATATGTTTAGTTAGATTGCCCAAAGCATCCTTGGCGTCGACGCTGGTTGGAGAAGCGAGTTCGGAATAGAGTTTTTCATGAGTACCATTGATGCCCTTGGCTGTACTGAAGTCATTGGCATCAAAGCGGATAACACCTTCAACTTTAAGGGCTTGAACGGTAGCCTTAGCATCGGCGTATTCTTTGGTTCCTTTTTTAAGTGCTTCGCCGGTCAAACGACCCGGTTCAACCTTATTCATCAAATTACCCGCTCCGCCAACGGCCTTGGTGCCAAAATGGCGAAGTTCGGTTTTCTCAGGAATATCTTTATAATCATCCTTAATAACCCTGAGGCGTTGCGCATGATCATCTTGGGCTTTTTTCTCTTCGGCGTTGAAGCGTTGATTGATCTTATCAATCTCCATATCACGCGCCATAGGCGAAGCCGAGAATTTCTTTTTAGCTTCGGCAATCTCACTCTTTCGTTGATTATCAATACGATACAAATCATCATCTTTAAGACGATCATTTTCTTTAAGTCTTGTATCTCGATCAATGGTTTTCTGAGCAACTTCATGATATTCTGCCGCGGCAGTAGCCCTTCCCTTATATTTATCATCAATTTCATTATCCTTTGCCTTCGAATCAGTATAATATTGAGCCGAGGCCTGATTTCGCAAGTCATTATACTTCTTCGCAATATCATCCATCGATTGTTTATGAACATTCTTGAGATTATCAAGCTCAGGTTGAGACATACCAGCGCTCTCGGCGTTAAGATATTCTTTATCATTACGATTCTTCTGCGCCTCTGATTCTTTCTTTTCCTGTTGATTGTAGTCTTCAAACTTATTGTTCCTTTCATTGCGTAATTTCGTTCTGGCCGCATCTCTTTCAGCAACCTTCTGTTTATCAACATCAGTCATCATCCTTTCCGTATCCTTAAGATTCTTCTTCTTTTCCCGATTAACCGCGAAATTCTTCAGCTTGCCGCCCATCCATTTAACCGTAGCCTTGGTTCCCATAGTCGCCAATTCTCCCGGTGAAGCGGTTAAGCCACTGGCTACAATCTTTCCGGTCATTGATTTATCGCGCCATTCAGACAAGGCTGCCTGACCGCCGGATTTAATACCCAATTTCTCGAGTCGCTTTTTCTTTTTCTCGGCTTGCGCATCATCACGCGCTGACTTCAAATCAGCTTGCCAACCCAAAGCGAATTTACCGGCTGACTGCAAGCCGCTTCCCAAACGGCCGCCGGTTTTATTGCTGATAGCCGTACCAAGTTTATCCATAGTTTTACCGCCGGCCAGTAATGCGCCACGACCTGCCATCTTGGCCGTATCAAGAGTAGTGCGCCCGGCCATTTTCGCTCCGCCCTTAGCGAGATTGATTCCGCCTTTTTGAATCTTGTCGCTGAGCCGACCGGCCATTTGTCCAACCGCTCCACCGGCCTGCTTGGTAATAATAATTCCACCCATCAATAAACCGATGGAAATAACAAACTTTAACATACCGTCCGCCGAGCCGGCCTTAGTCAAACCCGCTGAAGTATTCAATGACTCTAAATATTTCTTTTCATTTTCGCTTGAAGAATTGGGCGCGACGCCGATCACGTCTTGTCCGCTAGATCCGACTGTCGCGCTCGCAAAGGACAGCCAAATAAAGAAAGCCAAAATCGGACCGGTTGCCACCGCTTCGATAAATTGTTTCCACCATTGATCGGCATATTTTTGCGTCGCCGGCAAAATCATCATAAGATAAGGCAAGGGCGACAAAACAACATACATCCAAATCATGACGATTCTCATGATCAAAAGAAAGAGCATAACAACTAAAACCGCGCCGGCTACCAAAACATAAAGCAAAGCCAGCAGATAAGACCCCAGTATTGCAAAAGTGTTAACCGCTTCGGCATTGGACAAATCAGCCGACAAAAGCTCGGTAATACCCAGCATGTCAGCCAGGTTACCGCCGCCGATATCTCTAAATCCGTTAACAAAGGTCAACATGATGACCTGCGCAAAATCGATAATAACGCCGCAGATGAGTTTGGAAAAATTAATTAGAATGGCAGCAATGATGAATTTCGGCAATAAGCGTTTCATCGAATAACTCTCGCGGTTCAGGGTCGTAGCAAAGGCAATAACTAATAAAATCAAAATAAAGAACATGTTGCACAAATCGCGCAAAATTCCCCAGCCGTTGCTAATAGCCTTGGCATTGATAAAATCATTATATTGAGCTACCCAAATCAAGACGTTGATAACGACGATCAACATCTTGCCCAAAGCGCTTACTATGCCGCCAATGATTCCGCCCATTATTTGATTGACGGTATCGCTGACGCTAGCCGAAACTATGCCCGGATAAAGAAAGAAAACTGCCAGGACAAAAACAGGAAAAATAAACGCCAAGTAGCGCAATTTATTCTTCTTTAAATAATATAATATTTTCATCATAACCCTACGCCAGCTTTAACAAATTCATAAAAAGCTCCCAAGTTACTAAAGATTGCATCGCTCGGAGAAATCATTATCCAAGCCATTAAGATATAGGGGGTCAAGGCGATTAAAATAATTAATATCACCAGCAAGTCCAGAAGCCCCAACAAAGCGGCTTCGCCAATGCCGACGGCGTCCAAGGGCAAGCCAAGAATTCCGCTCATGGCTCCAGCGCTTTTTGCTCCGCCTTTGCCGCCGCCCTTGCCTTCAAGCCATTCGTGACCCAATTTACAAAATAATTTTTCTCCGAAAACAAAACGGCAAACAACATGAAAATTAATGTACAGAAGAGTCAAACCCCAGCTATCGATAATATTTAGCCATGACTGTTTTAAAAATTCGCTGGTCGCCGCACTGATCGGCGCACTGACAGCTTCTTCGGCCGCGCCTTTCAGTTTATCTACCGCACTGGCCTTAGCCTGCTTCGCTTGTCCGCGCAAATTTCCAATAGTACTTTTTATTCCGGCAAAACTAGAGCCGAATTTTTCCTTGGGCATTGCCGAAGTTCCGGATTTAAGCTCCGGTAAACTCGTATTTTCGCGCGCGTTAAGCTTGCGAGCTTGTCTAAGTTGGTCTCCTAGGGAAAGCGAGCTTGACTGGCTTGAAATCGGGGCTTGGGTCGCTCCTAAGGGGCGTTCTCGTAAGCGAGAAGCCGCCAAACGTTGCTCGTCAAGACCGGACAAAGTCGGCTTAAACGCTAAAGTATCAACGCCCTGGGCGACGGCCATAATTCATAATTAGTTATGTCCATAGTATACCATAATTCCTTATTCTATACCAAAAAATCAGCCCTTTATTAGACTGATTTTTGATATATATAGCAATAGCTACTCTATTCCGGACGCATGATGGGGAAAAACATCACCTCGCGGATCGAAGCCTGGTTTGTATAAAGCATAACCAAGCGATCAATGCCGATGCCAATACCACCCAAGGGTGGCAAGGCGTATTCCAGCGCTTCCAAAAAGTCTTCATCCATCGGATGCGATTCTTCATTGCCGGCGCGCATCGACGCTTGTTCGTTTTCAAAGCGGGCGCGCTGTACGCGAGGGTCTATAATCTCCGACCAACCGTCGCCGATTTCTTTACCGTTGACATAACATTCAAAACGCTCAACCAAATCGGGATTAACCCGATGAGTGCGCGACAAAGGCGAAACTTCTTTCGGATAATCGATAATCCAAGTCGGTTCAATCAATTTCTCAGTAACCAACTTTTCAAAAATATCCATAATCATTTGACCGCGCGTTGCCGCTCCCCTGTTTTCAATTTCGTTTTGCTGGCAGATTTCCAATAATTCCTTATCCGAAGCTTTTACGACATCTATTTTGGCAAATTTTTTAATAGCATCATACATTGTTAAGCGCGGCCAAGCATAATCGATATTCAGTTCACACTGATCGGTCGGCAAAATTTGTTTGCCGAATAATTTTTCAGCGATAAATTTATACATCGCTTCGGCTCGGTCCATCATTGTTTGATAGTCAACATAAGCTTCATACCATTCAATCATCGTAAATTCCGGATTATGAGTTTGATCAGCGCCTTCGTTGCGGAAATTTTTGCCGATTTCATAAATTTTCTCATAACCGCCAACCACCAAACGCTTTAGATAAAGTTCCGGAGCAACGCGCAAATACATATCCATATCATAGGCATTGATATGAGTCGTAAATGGACGAGCGTTGGTTCCGCCGTATAAAGTTTGCAAAACAGGGGTTTCTACTTCAAGGAAACCTTGATTGTTTAAAAATTCCCGTACATAAGAGATAATGCGGGAACGCAATTTAAATCGTTCGAAAACTTCCCGATCACTGATCAATTCAAGATATCTTTTGCGATACCTGGTTTCCTTATCTTTAAGACCATGGAATTTATCGGGCATTGGACGAATCGACTTACTGAGAAGTTTCCATTGTTTGACTAAAACGGATTCCTCTTCGCGCTGAGTTTTAAAACGTTCGCCCGAAACTTCAATAAAATCTCCGGTGTCAACCATTTTTAAAAACAGCTTAAAAGAATCGCCCAGTTCATCGCTTTTGAATATGACTTGTATTTTATCGGTCAAATCTTGAAGCGCGGCAAAAATAATCTTGCCGACAACGCGCTTCGAAACAATGCGTCCGGCAATAGCCACTGTTTGGCCAATCGGTTCGGACAAAGCGGCGCCGATGGCGTGACTGCGCTCGGACGCCGGTTGATACGGCAAAACGCCCTGTTCTTCAAGAATGGAAAGTTTTTGCAAACGAATAGCTCTTTCGTCGGCGATATTGTCGTATTGCGGTGCTTCTGGCATGGAAATAGTTTAATTGATATGCCCTTAAAATATAGCTTAATCAAGGGGATTTTTCAAGCTATTCTATTGGTTTAATAACCAAGGAGTGGTTGGTTTTCCGATATATAATTTCGGGCCTCCGAATTGATCTGCGGTAATATCAATGACCTCTTCATCGACCATCAAAAAAGTATGATTATGGCCCTCATACCTACCTTGTATAATCCGACCGACGCCTAGGATATGCCGCAAATAAAGCGAGGCAAGCCCGCAATTGCCTTGCGGAAACAGCTCTATGGCTCGTTCGATAAATAAATCGATATCAGGCACTGCCTGATATTCAGAATAAAGTTTTTTTAATAATTCAAAATCGACAGACTTAGATTCAAAGTCTTTACGGGTTTTTTCGACTATTCTTCTTAAATCATTATGTGACCCTGATATCATAGAAATGAATTAATTATATTAACAATACCATCAAATATATAAAAATAAAAGGCAAAATATTATTTTGCCTTTTAAATGTTAATTTTTAATAATGAACAAATCTTCTAACACTAGCCCGTCCAAATCCATAGCACAAAAAGTTGATAGTGCATTGCTCGGTGTTTCAACAATGGGCTCATTCTTGCCATTAAAAGATGTGTTAATCAAAACCGGAACCCCAGCAACTTTTTCAAATGAATCAAGCAGTTTATACAATAATGGTTCTTGTTGTTCGCTTAGCGTCTGAAGTCTAGCGGTTTGATCAACATGGGCCGCAGATGGAATCAACTGCAATGCTTCGCTTTTTACATTAACCGCGAAAGACATAAAAGGACTTTTTAATGAAGTTGAGAAATAATCTCTTGTACGGTCTGCTTTAACGATTGGAGCAACCGGACGAAACCATTCCCTGCCTTTTATTTTATTGATTCTTTCTCTTGTCTGAGGGTTTCTCGGGTCAGCAAGGATACTACGATGACCCAATGCGCGCGGACCAATTTCGGAACCGCCCTGAAACCAACCAACAATCTTCCCTTGGGAAATCCACTCAGCGGCAAGCGCCACCACTTTTTCATCTCCGTATTCAAGAATTTTTACTCTTTTTTCACTATTAACCGCATCTCTTATCTCCTTAGAAGAATATAAGGGACCGAAAAATGGATTATCATGTAAGGTCAATGAGATTCCTGGCTCAATTTCATGTAAATAATGAAAGAGTTTACCGAGGGCCTGTCCATCATCACTTGGTGCGGGGCAAACATACACCGAATCAAATATGCCAGATTCCGCAATTTTTGCATTAGCTACACAATTAAGAGCAACACCGCCGGCCAAACAAATATTAGTTTCACCCGTAAGCTTTTTGATTCTTCTGGTCAATCCAATCATAATTTCTTCTAGAATGGCTTGTCCGGCAAAGGCTATATTCATATCATCAATTGATATTGGTTCACCCTCTTTTCGCAAAGGCGATGAACGCAGATTCATAATCTGCTTCCAAATTGATTGGGCTCTTTTCGATGGAGCTCCCCAGCCATAAAATTTCGGTCCTAAGGTATTTCCCAAAATCGCTAAAATAAAATCTGGGTCAATAAAGTATGAGCCATTGCTATATGAAAAAATGAAATTTCTAAAATAATCATAGAAGTCAGAATGTTTTCCATAAGCAGCCAAACCCATTGTCTTTCCTTCTTCGAAAAGATTCTGCATTCCGGCAAGAGCTCCGATTGCGGTATAAAAATGGCCCAGTGACATGCTGGCAAAATTAGCCTTTTCCGCATGTGGCATTTCGATAAGCTCTATTCCGCGTTCGCTGCCGTGCCATAGGGTAGTAGATGCAAGATAACCGTTTTCAGGACCTTGCCCATCAACCACTAAAATAGCCGAGCTCTTATAGCCAGAACTAAAAAAAGTTAAGGCAGCGTGGTTTAAATGGTGACGAGCTTTTTCCAGGCTGTCTTCTCCAATATTCTTAAAGTAATCAATTCTATTACCGGTTAGAGAGTTGTCCATACTACAACGGTTTAACAAATAGTCATAAGCAAGTTTTGAATTCCAACTATGCTTATACCTATCACCAACACGTTCGGCAGCTAAAGCGCATATTTTCCCGTCAGGTAGCATCATAGCTACTCCGCCGTCGTGCCATGTAGTATCATGCCCGAAAATAACCCAGGGATATGTTAATATACTGGTTTGCATTTGTAGCTATCTCCTTTCTTGGATATATAATTGTTAAAATGCAATTTGTTTAATGTCTGATTATATTAAGCTTTCCGTTTTCTGTCAAGGTAATCAAAAACCCCCGTTATAAATAACCGAGGTTTAAGCGATTCAGATTTTTACTTGATACTCCAATTTTTAGGCAAAGCGCCGCCGGATTTTTTATATACGTGACCTATAATCTTCTTAAGAATTCTTAACTTCTTTTGGTAGTCGTTCGTTTTATAAAAATCAATAATCTGTGCAGCGGCTTTTTTGTCTATTTTTTTCAAAACGCCGGCCAATAAATTAGGTTGCGGTAAATATGTGCCCCTTAGTTTCAGCAACAATTCTATTATATTATTCATTAATAAATTACAATCAATACCGAAGGCTATATAGTCTTTGTTCTTCAAGTCTCTCTGTACTTCTCCCCAAAAATCATCAATAGAATATTTATGCATCAATACTTCATCGGTTGAATATTTGGTTTTTAATTTAAGATTAGCCGAAGCCGCCTTGATTAAGCTACTCAGGCTATCGCCTCTTTGGAATAAAATTATTCCGTGCGCCAACATATGAGAAGTAATCCTGCGTAAACTGTTTTTATCATTATCAATATATCGCTTAGCGTCGGCCAAGGTATTTATAATAATATCTACCCGCAAATTGTCTTTTACGAAATTCTTTCTGGAAATCCTACCCTTTTTCTTTAAAAGAATGAATATATCTATGTCTGAAAAGGCGTCGAATTTACCTCTGGCGGCTGAGCCGAATAATAAAACCCCTAAAACATTATCGTGTGCTTTATAGGTTTTGACTATCTCGTCACAAATTTTTTTGAGCTTTTTTTGCATAAAATTTCTATAATACTTTGCCCTAATATTAAGCATATACTATAATATATAATATATCATATTATATGATGGTTAAAATTTTTATTCCAAAACTACGTGATGGGGGCCTCTATAACAAAGAGGAATATATTGACGCATTAATAAAGAATATTCACGATTCTAACGTAGGCTTTGCCGGATTTTTTAAAAAAAAATATTTAAAAAATTTTTTAAATAATGAAATATTCGATCGACAATCAAAAGAATATATTAAGCATATTAA
>DDTV01000003.1 GCA_002344425.1 Candidatus Falkowbacteria bacterium UBA2355 | reverse complement strand
AGTTATTCGGCGACCCAAACGCCCGCATTATTAAGTCGCTTGATTCGATTATTTCCAAAGTCAACGCGCTTGAAGAAAAGTTCACCGCCTTATCGGACGATGAGCTTAAGTCCGTTTCGGAAGGTTTTAAGACTCGCGTGCAGACCGCCGAAAACGAAAAAGCCGCCTTGGATGAAATTTTACCCGAAGCTTTTGCCGCCGTGCGCGAAGCTTCTCGTCGCGTTATCGGCCAACGCCATTACGACGTCCAATTAATCGGCGGTATTATTCTGCACCGCGGACAAATCGCGGAAATGAAGACCGGTGAAGGTAAGACCTTGGTCGCGACTTTGCCTTTGTATTTGAACGCTTTGGCAGGCAAGGGCGCGCACCTCGTAACGGTTAACGATTATTTGTCGCGAGTCGGCGCCGGCTGGATGGCGCCGGTTTATCACGCGCTCGGTTTATCTACGGCCGTTATCGCGCATGATGATGCCTTAATGTACGATCCGGAATATACCGACGAAAAGCAATTTGATGAACGCTTGCGCCATTTCCGTTCGGTTCCGCGCCGCGAAGCTTATCGTTGCGATATTTTATACGGCACAAACAACGAATTCGGTTTTGATTATTTGCGCGATAATTTGGTCATGACAAAGGATGAAATGGTCCAGCGCGATTTTTATTATGCCATTGTCGACGAAGTCGACTCGATTTTGATTGACGAAGCCCGTACGCCTTTGATTATTAGCGCGCCGGCCGAAGAATCAACCGACCGTTATTATAAATTCGCTCAATTGGTTGAACGCCTGACAGAAGGCGAAGATTATAATATTGATGAAAAATTGCGCGCCGCGACCTTGACTGAGGCTGGTATTTCAAAAATGGAAGATTGGCTGGGCATTGAGAATATTTACGCCGCCGGAGGAATCAAAGAGGTCCATCATATCGAACAAGCGTTAAAAGCACGCGTTCTGTTTAAGCGCGACCGCGATTATGTTGTTCGCGACGGCGAAGTTATTATTGTTGACGAATTTACCGGCCGTATGATGTTCGGCCGCCGTTATTCCGAAGGTTTGCACCAAGCCATCGAAGCCAAAGAAGGCGTTAAGGTTATGCGCGAAAGCCAAACCCTGGCGACTGTTACTTTTCAAAATTATTTCCGCATGTACAACAAACTCGCGGGCATGACCGGTACGGCTATGACCGAGGCTGAAGAATTTTTCAAAATATATAAATTGGAAACCGTTTCCATTCCGACCAATCGTCCGACGGTTAGGCGTGATTTAAATGATTTGATTTATGCCAACGAAGAAGCGAAATTCAAAGCAGTTGCCGAAGAAGTTAAGCGCCGCCATGCTTTGGGTCAGCCGGTTTTAGTCGGTACGATTTCGATCGAAAAGAATGAATTGTTGGGTGAAATTCTTGAGCGCGAAGGCATTAAGGCCAATATCTTGAACGCCAAACAACATGAATCAGAAGCTCCGATTATCGCCCAAGCCGGTTTGCCGGGCGCGGTAACGATTGCTACTAACATGGCGGGACGCGGCGTCGATATTATTTTGGGCGGTACGCCATTTTCCAAAGAATCTTATGACCAAGTCGTTGCCGCTGGCGGTTTGCACGTTATCGGTACGGAAAGGCATGAAGCGCGGCGTATCGACAATCAGTTGCGCGGTCGCGCCGGGCGTCAGGGCGACCCAGGCTCCAGCCAGTTTTATGTCTCTATGGAAGATGATTTAATGCGCATCTTCGGCGGCAATCGGATGAAGAATCTGATGAAGACGCTTAATTTGCCCGAGGATACGCCGATAGAAAACAAAATCGTTTCCAAATCGATCGAGTCGGCGCAGCGCCGCGTTGAAGGCAATAACTTCGACATCCGTAAGCATTTGGTTGAATACGACGATGTTATCAATCGTCACCGCCATTCGATTTACGCGCGCCGCCGCGAAATCCTTGATATTTCTGAAAGCCCGGAAACAAAAGAAAGAACTTTGCGTGATATTATTTTGGAAATGGTTGAAGCGGAAATCGAATTGATTATTAGCGCACATACGGCCGCTGATTATGTCAAAGATTGGAATTTAAAAGAAATTAAAGAAAGTATTAAAACGATTTTTCCACTCGAGGGCGAAGTTCCGTCTAAGTTGGAGTCAATCGCGACCGATGCATCAAAATTAGATAAACTGGAGATCAAAACCGAATTGATTGAATACTTGACCAAGTTGTCGGCCGAGATTTACGAGAAGATGGCCAAGCTCGCCGCTGAAGCCGGCTTTGATTGGCGCGAGGTTGAAAAATCAGTGCTCTTGCGTTCGATTGACACTTTATGGATGGAACATCTTGAAGTTATGGATTATATGCGCCGCGGCATCGGCTTGCGCGGCTATGGTCAGCGCGATCCTTTGGTTGAGTATAAAAAAGAAGCCTTCCGGCTCTTTAATGAATTGGTTGATTTGATTCAGAAGCAAGTTGTTTATTCGATTTATAAAATCGGCGGTTTGCAGGAATTTGCTTTACCGAGCGTTAATCTCAACAATATTACCGTTAGTGCGCCAGCTAAGACTATGGGCGAGGGGACAACGTCGACAACGCAGGTTTTTGCGCGTACGAAGTTGAAGGACGCCGAGGGACACGTTGTCGGTCGCAATGATACCTGTCCCTGCGGTTCAGGCAAAAAATATAAGAAGTGTGGCCTGCTCAATACGGCCGAACATCAAGAATTGATGGCGAAAAAATAATATGAATTCTTTTGAAGAACCAATTTCCACCGATAATACAATAGAAACAATTGCTTCTTTATATAACCTCAACCCTAGCCAGGAAGAAAAAGATGATTTTGATGAGTGGCTTTCTAAACAAGCTTCAACGCTTGAGAATCCAATTTCGATTTTGAACGAAAACGATATATTAAATTATTTACCTCAATCCGGGAATTATACAGGTAACAGAGTTGAAGTATTTTTTTCCGGAGCCGAAAAAAGTTTCCTCGACGCGATTCATCATTACAAGGGGTCTTTTGAAATTGCGATTCATAAGTATAGTGAGCAGATTTTTTCCGTGGAGATTGGCAGTAAAACCGGAGGAGTGAGTCCAAAGGAAGATGCTCTTTATATTGGTCATTTTCATCCGGATATTGCCATTCAGAACTTAGACATACCGGAAATTGTTCGAGCTGAATTAATCCCCAGTCCCGGTGATATTAAGGGGTTTTTGAAAAATAGACAGTCCATCGCAAACGGCACGCTAATTGTTTCGGCACATGGAGAAAGTTCTGTACATTTAACCGATGATTTGAATAATATTACCAATGATGAGATTGAAACCCGCTTGAAGTCATTCAGCGAAAAATACTTTGATATATTTCTGAACAAAAATCCATTCAGTTGGTTAACGGAAGAAGATGTGATCGCATTTTATAAAAAACAGTTCGCCCTTGATATACGAATTAACAGTTAATAACTATGGAAACAGCCAACCACAATGTTGAACAACTGCACCATTTTTCCTGTGCGGTTTGCGGCAAGTGGTGGACGATCGGCGATGCGCCTGTTGAAAAAACCGATTGGCATTGTCCGTGGTGCGGAGAAATGAACAACTATGAATCCGTCAACTAATCAGGGTTTTATTATTGCTATCTGCGGCGGGCCGGGAACGGGGAAGTCGACCTTGGTTCATAAATTGACTGAACATTACGGCGCTACGCCGGTTTTTGAAGGTGAGGAATTTCCCGAACGCGTTAAGGAAAATTTGCGGGATAATAAAAATCAACTGGAATCGCGTTTGTTTTTCCGGAATTTATCAACCCGCATGTATCTCGAAGCTGAACGATTAAAAAAATTTGGTGAATTAGTTATCATAGATACATTCTGGCTAACAAATCATGTTTATACCGAGACTTGGCTTGATCATGATTTTCATAAAGAGCTTATGAATAATCTTTATGAGCTTGATTCAAAATTTTTATCAATGCCTGACTTAATGATTATTCTAGAATCTGACAAGGAACGCATTAGGGAGTTTATTATGAATAGAGGTAGACTATTTGAATTAAATGACGATA
>DDTV01000013.1 GCA_002344425.1 Candidatus Falkowbacteria bacterium UBA2355 | reverse complement strand
CGCAGCAGAAAAGGAAAACGGTTTTTCTCGGACCGAAACCGGCATCCAAAAGTTTAAAATGCAAATGTTCTCGGTCGGCTGATTTAAAAGGATTTTTACCGGCAGCAAGACGGCGGATAATCGTCCAAGCCACATCCAGTATAGGAATACCCATTATTAATAAGGCGATGGCGATTTTGCCCCCGGAAATTATTGATAAAACGCCGAGCGCAAAACCGATTAATAAGGCTCCGGCTTCGCCCAAAAATATTTTCGCCGGCGGCCAGTTTAAAATCAAAAATCCCAAACAAGCGGCCGATAACATTAAAGCGGCAAAAGCTATATCAGGTTGAAACCAGCGCGTTGTCATTGTAAACAAAAAAATGACAATTCCGCCGACCGCACCGACTGAACTTACCAGACCGTCGACGCCATCCAATAATTTCGTCGTATACATCATTCCCAAAAGCCAAAGCAAAGAAAAGGCGGCCGAGGCCAAGGCAGAAAAATAAATAAAGCCGCCCATTGGGTTGGTAATTTTATCAATGCCGACGCCGCCGACTATGACGCTTAATGCGGCTAGGAGTGGAAAGGCGAATTGAATCATCGGAGACAGCTTTTTTTTATCATCGATAATTCCGCCGATAACCAGAATCAAGGAGCCGATTAATACTCCGATCCAATGCGAAGCTTCGAGCTCGCCGGATAGAATTCTCGCGCGGCCGGCATAAAGCGCAATGCTTAAAGCGGCAAAAATACCGACTCCGCCCAAAAGCGGAATTGGCGCAGTATGCTTTTTGCGCGCAACATCGGGAAAATCAAGAATTTTCAAACGCCAGGCCAGTTCTCGTACGGCCGAGGAGCAAAGCCAAGCGAGCAAAAAGGTGGCGATAAAAAAAATCAGGTAAAACATAACTATTGCGAATCCAAATAGTTTACGCCATTTTTATAATAATCGATTGCCAGAGTGCACATATGAAATAAGGGCGAGGGCAACTCATCAAGCCCATACCAGTCCCAGTCTTCACGTTTATCTTCTTCGATAACAGTAGGTTCTCCGCTTGCCCAATCCGCTATTAAACCAATATGAATATAATGCTTTGGCGCGTAATGAGTTATATTGGCAACATACTCAAAACGAAAATTTTTTATTTCAATACCACACTCTTCTTTGGTCTCACGACGAGCGCAGTCTTCGAAAGACTCCATATAGTCAAGATGTCCTCCCGGAAATGAGTACTCACCTGCTCCATGCGAACCTTTGCGTTTACCTAAAAGAATTTTTCCATCCTTGAAAATCATGACGCCGACCCCGACTTTTGGTATATTTTCTTCCATAGATTTAAATATTTTCGGCTTTTTTTATAACTATGTTCAAATTGTCATCCATGACAATCGTATCCCGTCGGGCAATGCCGCCCTCGAGAATTTTAGTCGCAATAGCATCTTCGACACGTTCTTGAAGCAAACGGCGAAGCGGACGGGCGCCGAATTCCGGTTCAAAACCGAGCGTGGCCAATTGTTTAACGGCCGCATCGCTGATTTCAAAACCATAACCCTTGGCATCAAGCATCTTGGCGATTTTCTTAAGCATAAGATTGGCGATCGATATGACATTGCCTTCATCCAAAGGTTTGAAGATAATAACGCCGTCAAAACGGTTGATAAGTTCGGGCCGCATTGCTTTGACCAATTCCTTTTCAATCAACTCTTCTTTGATCGCTTCCATTGTTTTGCCGGCGCGAACATTTTCTTGAATCAAAGCCGAGCCGACGTTAGAAGTCGCGATCAAAATCGAGTTTGTAAAGTCGATAGTTCTCCCCTGTCCGTCGGTCAAGCGCCCATCGTCCATAACCTGTAAGAACAAATTCAAAATATCGGGATGAGCCTTTTCAATTTCATCAAGCAAGACCAAAGCAAAGGGCATCTTGCGTACCGCTTCGGTTAGATAGCCCTGGACACCCGTTTGATCACCGATCATCTTCGAAACGCTGTCCTTGTTTTGATATTCGGACATATCGAGACGGATCATATAATCTTCGCGTCCAAAATAAGTTTCAGCCACGGTTTTAGCCAATTCGGTTTTACCGACACCGGTCGGACCAAGGAAGAGGAAGTTGGCAATCGGACGCTTGCCTTCACGAAGTTCGACGCGAGCGCGGCGCAGCGCCGAGGCCACCATAGCGACAGCCTCTTCTTGACCAATCATGCGACCATGAATCTTTTCTTCGAGATTAAGCAGACCCTTGCTCTCGTCTTGAGTTAACTTCGTGACCGGAATTTTTGTCAATTCGGTAATAACTTCGGCAATGGCCTGCTGATCAACTACTTTGTTTTCGCGGCGCGAAACTTTAACCGCTACCGACTCCAACACTTCAATCGCTTTGGCCGGCAGATATTTATCATGAATATAACGATCAGTTAAAGCAACAACCTCGGCTAGGGCATGGTAAGAAAAATACACGCCGTATTTAGCTTCCATATAACCGATTTTAGATTCAATCATCAGAATCGCGCGATTGACATCCGGTTCTAAAACTTCGACTTTAGCCAAGACCGAACCCAGCGCCGATTGTTCGATATATTTTGTATAGTGTTCAGTTGTCGCCGAAGCTAAGCAATAGATTTGTCCGCGACTGATTGCGTCCGCCAAAACCGAAGCCAGATCAAGACTTTCTTCGCCGCCCGAACTGATGCCCATTATCTTTTCCAAATCGCGCATATACAAAATGATATTGCCGGCGCGTGCGACTTCGGCAATTACCGTTAGCAATTTTTCTTGTGCCTGCGCGGGATTAGAACCGCCGATTAAGCGAGCCACGTCGATTTCTACAAGACGCTTGTCCTGCCACATCCTCGGCACATTTTCCAAAACCATCAAACGCGCGATGCCGCCCAAAACGCTTTCTTTGCCAACGCCTTCGGGCCCAACCATAACAACGCCGAAACGTCCCGATTCAATCGCGTCAAAAACCGCGCGAATTTCCTTATCGCGCGCCACGCATAAATCAACGCGGCTCCATTTCGCGGCTAAAGTCCAATCATGCGAAAAAGAATCCAGCAAGGGCGTAGCCAAAGCCGTATAGGCGCGATCCATATTGGTCGACGGTTTTAAGCGCGCCAAACGCCGGTATAAAGCTCTTTGCGTAATAAGCTGGTTATTGACCCTAAACCAAGCCACGGCATTAACCAATTTAACGCGGTCGATTTCAAGCTCATATAAAAGTTCGCGCAAATTTTCATCGCGGTCATAAGCCGGTACAATCAAGTCGAGTCCGCGAATTTTTTCTTGCGCCGCGTCCCAAGCAGTGGCATAAGCTTCAACCATAATCTCATTCGATAAAGCATTAAAGGTCGGGTTCCCGCCCTGCCGCGGACGATTATGCAACTGACGCTCAAGCCCTTCGACAAATTTTTTCTCATCAACCGTCAAACGCGAAAAGACCGCGCCGACTTCGCCGTTGGTGAAGAGCGCCGCGGCAAAAATATGCAAAGGCTCTATGTTCTCGTGCTGAAAGCGAACGGCGGTTAAATAAGCTTCCTCTAAAGCTTTCTGTGACATTTCATCAATCCCATCAGCGGCATTAATATGTTTGGATTTTCTTTTTTTCAATTCTGCCCATTCTTGGGCCGCAGACGGCAGAGCTTCGCTCGAACGATAAAGCGGCGGTTCGATTTTATGATCATTTTGACGCGCGCGTGTCGAACGGTAAATTGCGTACATGACCGGAATCAAACTCAGCCAAAAAATAAACAAGAGCCAATTCTGTTCCTGCCAAAAAGCCAGTTGTTTAAGAGCGGTCGGTGTCATTAAAACCAGGGCGCCGACAATGTCGCCCGTGTCATATAGCCAGAAAGCCAGCGCGGCGACGCCCGCGATTCCAATCAAATAACAAATTATATTAATGCCGGCGTCAACCGTTTTTTTTACGGCTTTTAATCTTATGTAAGCCGCTGAAAGCGTCAGAGAAAAATAAATAAAACGGTCATTATGAAACATTCCCAAACCCATTCCGCCACAATTAGAGCAAGCGAGCGTACGCAAACGTCCGCTGCCGCCGCAGGTCGGGCAAATAATCATTGGTAGAGGTTGTGGCTGTTTTGAATCGCTCATAACTGAGTATCAAAAAATCCAAGCTGAAAGGCCAGTTGATATAAAATAAAAATCGGAGCGATAAGCCAGGCCGCTAAAGCGGCTAAAGCAAAGGCTATCCAAAAACACATCACAATTGAACGGACCACGATTTGTACGCAACGCACGACAAAACTGATTAATTTGCCGGCGATGTCGCGTTGTCCGAACATCGGCGTAAAAAGATTCTTAAGCCAAACCAGCACGCCGGTCGAAGCTAGTTTACGATTTAGAAAGTGCCCAACCCATTGGATAACGCCCCAAAGTCCGCGCGAATACCACCACAGCGGAAAATACAAAAGATCCCAGATAAACTGGACGAAGATTTTGCCGGCGTCGGCTAAGGTGTTAGTCAGAGTCATGCCTGAATTATACCTATTTTTGGGAAAAAAAAGAAGCCCGTCATATTAAATGACAGGCCTCAAAGTTACTATTTGCTTATTTTATAAAGATCATTTTTTTCGTTTGAACGAAATCATCGCTTTCTAATTTATAGAAATAGATTCCGCTCGAGTAATGCGAAGCGTTCCAGTCGGCGGAATATGTGCCGGCCGAAAGCTCCTGACTGAACAAAGTTTCAACTTTTCTTCCGAGCATGTCGAAGATAGTGAGACTCACCTTTCCGCTCTTCACAATATCAAACTTGATATTAGTCGAAGGGTTGAAAGGATTGGGATAATTTTGCTTTAAGGAAAATACTTTAGGAATCTGAGATGAGATTTGCTGGATACCGATAACCTGAGATAATGGACGCCTCCAGACAGATTCGTTAAACATACCGGAGAAAACATAGTCACCCTTAACTAATAATGAATTTACAAATAAAGAATGAAAGCCTTCATTTTTAGCTGTCCAACTTAAACCGCCATTTGTAGTAATGAATAATCCTTTACTGCATCCGGCAATAACATTTGAACCTGCTACTGTGAGTGAGGTCATTGATGGGTTGGTGGTTATACCATTATTAACAGCAAACCAATTAACACCGAAATTACTTGTCTTGTAGACACCCTCATTATTATCACAGGCGGCATATACGTCAGTTCCTAAAACCGTTAATGCTCGTACCTCATTGTTATTATTATTTATCAACCCATTACCCATTGTCTCCCAGCTTGTACCGTTATTTGAACTTCTAAATACTTTTCCATTATTATTCCGGCTGCCAGCAAAAATATAGGGACTAATAGCGGCGAATGACCATACAGTAATATTTGGTGGTAAACCATTATTAACTGCAATCCAACTACCTCCACCATTATTAGACATATATATGCCGCTACCATTAGACGTCCCGGCAAAAATATTTGATCCTACCGCTATTAACGCATTAACCCCAGCATTAATGGGCAAACCATTGCTAACCGATGACCATGTTTCAGCATTATTTGTACTTAAATATACACTATTAATTGAGTTTTCATAATTTTCGTTGGTTCCAATAAAAATATTTGTACCTATAAAAATTATTGATTGTACGGTTGAATTAGGCGCTAAACCATTATTCTTTGCAGTCCAATTGAATCCATTATCTGTACTAAGGTATAATCCATTCCCTCTTGTGCCTGCTAAAATATTGGTCTGATTAGCTCCTATCGACTCAATTCTATGACCAGTCAATCCAGCGCTTGATTCAATCCAATTAACCCCCGCATTGCTGCTTCTATAAACACCCCCTCCAATGTATGACAATACGTTAACTCCTACAAAAATATTTGAGTTTACCGAACCAAGACTTTTACCATAACTATTGCTCGGAAGTCCGTCTCTTACAGGTAACCAATTTGCGCCGCTATTAGTGGTCTTAAAAACTCCGCTGCTGTCTAGAGCTGCAAAAAGTGTTGTCCCCACTGCCATTAGTGAATTTACAGGAAAGCTAGGCAAGCCAGAATTGACGGTTACCCAGTTAGCACCATTATTAGTACTAATATAAACTCCGTTATAGTATGTCGCTGCAAATAAATTTGACCCCAAGCTAACCAAGCTATATACCGTGCTTAAAGTACTCACAGATAACCAATTCAAACCATTGTTCGTACTTCTATAAATACCCCCGCCAGCAGCATAGAGGTCTGCTCCCAATGAAATTATGGAGTGCACTGAAGAAAATTCGCTTATTCCATTATTAGCCAAATACCAATCTGCACCATTATTTGTGCTTACAAACATTCCTCGGGAACTAGTTCCGGCGAAAATCTTTGTTCCTGAAACGAACAAACTAAGAATCGCTGTATTATTTGGCAAACCACTATTAGAAACAACCCAGCTAGTGCCCCCATTTGTACTTTTGTAAACACCGTAATCAGAAAATCCATATCCCGTTCCTGCAAATAAATCTAATCCAGACTTTATAACACAATATATAGAGCGATCTGATAATCCATTATTGATTGCCGACCAGCTGTCTCCACTATTAGTGCTTAAAAATATGCCGGATGCATCTGTACATGCGTACATATTTGAATTAATTGTAATAATGGAATTTATTTGTCCCCCTCCACTTGGTCCCTGCTGTATCCATTGAGCCATTATTCTCGTCGAACACACGTTCAATAATAAAACTGAAAGAAGCAAAATAGTTATTTTTTTCATCTTCCCCTCCTCGGGTTTTTAGTTTAATTAAATTGTTAATATTGCGTTTTAATACCGAATTTTTACCATATTTCCTAGTATATGTCAATATCCTTGACTTTTATCTGGCTTCCTTGGTATTATGTGGATATCCAAATGGCCCGCGCGGGCTGTTTTTTAAACCATTATATATGGACAAACTTATCAACTATCTCAAAGGCGCCATCGCCGAAATGAGAAAGGTTACTTGGCCGACAAAAAAAGAGACTTATAATTATACGGTTTTGGTTATCGCCGCTAGTTTGGCGACAGCCGTATTTTTGGGCGGTCTAGATTATTTGTTCAACCTCGGCGTTGAATGGATCATTAACCGTTAATCCTATGGCCAAACAAACTTTAAACCAAGGCCGCCGCTGGTACGTCATTCATACCTACTCGGGTTATGAAGAAAACGTCGCGGAGAACTTGCAACAGCGCGTCGAGTCAATGGATATGGAAGATAAAATCTTCAATATTTTGGTTCCCAAAGAAAAAAAGATTAAAATTCATAACGGCAAACGCAAAGTTATTGAAGAAAAAATCTTTCCCGGCTACATTCTGGTTGAAATGATCGTTACCGACGATTCCTGGTACGCCGTTCGCAATACGCCGAACGTTACCGGTTTCATCGGCACAGGCAATATTCCGACGCCGGTTTCCGACGAAGAAATCAAAGACCTCCAAAAACGCATGGGCGTTGAAGAACCTAAATTCCAAATCGACGTTTCGGAAGGTTCTCCGGTGCGCATCGTTGACGGACCTTTCAAAAATCTTGAAGGCAAAGTTATCGAGGTCGATGAGGCTAAAGGTAAAATCAAGGTGCTTCTTTCCATGTTCGGCCGTGAAACGCCGGTGGAACTTGATTTCTTGCAGATTAAGAAAATTTAAATTATATGGCTAAGAAAATTCTCACAGTTATCAAATTGCAGATTCGCGGCGGACAAGCTAACCCAGCGCCGCCAGTCGGTCCGGCTTTAGGTCAGCACGGCTTGAACATTTCCGAATTCTGTCAAAAGTTTAATGAAGCGACTAAGGATAAGATGGGCGACGTCGTACCGGTCGAAATCACCGTTTACGCCGATCGTAGTTATACCTTTATCACTAAAACTCCGCCGGCGTCGGAATTGATCAAGAAGTACGCCAAGATAGAAAAAGGTTCAGGTTCCCCGCTGACTAAAAAAGTCGGTTCCATTACCGAAAGTCAGCTCAAGGAGATTGCTGCTATTAAATTGCCTGACCTTAACGCCCGCGACATCGACGCCGCCGCCAATATTATTGCCGGCACGGCTCGCCAAATGGGCGTTGAAATTAAAAAAGGTTAATTATTATTAATTGTGGGAGCCCTAAAAGGCGCTATTACCACGAAATCATATGAAAGAAAAAAAGATTGTTAAAAAAGTCACCTTTGACTTTGACCGTTCTAAGACCTATTCGATTGCCGAGGCGATTGAGCTGGTCAAGAAATATTCGAAAACCAAGTTCGACGCTTCAGTAGAGGCTCATTTTCGTCTTGGTATTGATACTAAGAAAGGCGATCAGCAAATTCGCGCTGCTCTTTCCTTGCCGCACGGTACGGGCAAGACAGTAAAGATTGCCGCCTTTGTTATGCCGGAAAATGAAAAAGCCGCTAAAGAAGCCGGCGCCGATCTCGTTGGCGGCGAAGACTTGATTGCGGAAATTAAAAAGACTGAAAAAACCGATTTTGAAGTTGCGGTCGCCGAACCGGCCTTGATGAAAAATTTGGCGCAAATCGCCAAAGTTCTCGGTACCCGCGGTTTGATGCCTTCGCCGAAAAACGAAACTGTTACTCCTAACGTCGCGCAAGCCATTGCCGAATTGAAAAAGGGTAAAATCAGTTTCAAAAACGACGATACGGCCAATGTTCACGTCAACATCGGCAAAGTATCTTTTGACTCTCAAAAATTGGCTGAGAATTTGGAGGCAGTTATTACTGCGGTCAAGAAGGCCAAGCCCTCAAGCTCCAAAGGAACCTTCCTGAAGAATTTGACGATTTGTTCGACTATGGGCCCCGGAATCAAGGTTTCAGCCTAAATTTACTAAGCTAAAAAGAGCTTCCTCAGGGAAGCTTTTTTTGTTAAGATGTATAGTAATCATATGGAAACTCCACGCACCAGCGGTGTCTTATCTTGGGATGAATGCTTCATGCGCATTGCCGAGGTTATCGCTCAACGTTCCAAGGATCCGCAAACCCAGGGCGGCGCCGTTATCGTTGATTCTAAAAACGTCGTTTTGGGAATGGGTTATAACGGTTTCCCGCGCGGCATTGACAGCGATAAACTGCCATGGAAGCGCAGCGGCGACTCCCCTGTTTTGTCGGAAACCAAACACGCCTACATTGTCCATGCCGAAGAAAACGCTGTTTACAACAGCAGTATGAAATGCGAAGGCGCTAAAATGTATTGCACGCTCTACCCTTGCAACGAATGCGCCAAAACCATTATTCAAGCGGGCATTAAAGAAATAATTTATTTGAGCGACAAATATCATGAGCGCGATGCTTGGCTCGCTTCGAGAAAACTTTTTGAATTAGCCGGCGTCAAAACTCGGCAGTATACTCTGAACCATGAATAATTTCGAAATTGAAATAAAAACCTTGCTGGGCGCCAAAGACAAAGCCGACGCCTTGATTGAACGGATGAAACAAAAGGACCCGA
>DDTV01000009.1:2495-28214 GCA_002344425.1 Candidatus Falkowbacteria bacterium UBA2355 | reverse complement strand
ATATGCCCGGAAAAAGGGTATTGCGGCAATCGGCCGTCGATAAAAACTTTTTGTTCGGGCTTGGCCGCGATTAAATAACCGCCCCAGCCGTAATCATTAAAAAGTTTTAAAGAAGAGTATTCGGCTTTATCTCTTAAAAATTGAACGGCGCCGCAGGGAAAGTTTTGGCAATAAGATTGAAAAGGGTTTTGTGTATATTTACTTTGAGCCACTAAACCCAAGCTGGCCAAAAACAAACAGACAATTAATAAATTGTTAAGCATTTTACTGTAGGGCAGGGTTTTGTTTAAAAGATTGCTCAAAGGATTGGGCAGGGCAAATAACAGTGTGCCGACCGCCAAGAGCGGGAAATGACGTACAGAGCGAGTCGCGGCCGCCAATAAAGCCATTAAGATTAAAAATTGCCAAAGCGGCCAGCGTTGTTTGGAAAAGAGCCAAGCCCCCAACATTAAGGTAAAGGAGATTAGCGTATAAATAATTTGATCGTAACGAATTGAATGAGAATAGGGCGAGCGCCATTCCTCAATATGCGATAGATAATAACGGTTGGTGCCGTAATCGCTTAAGAAGGAATATAATTTTAAACCATAAGGCGTTGCCAAGGTGGCGGCGATGGCCAGCGCGCCGATTAAGAAAATATATTTATTGGTTTTGCGCCGTTTAAACAAAAGTTCGTAAAACATCCAGCCCAGAACCGTGGCCACGCCGATCAAGAAACTCCCGTGAGTACAAGCCCAAACAAACAACAAAGGAATCAGCCAATAAATATTTTTTAAATTCAGAGTTCGGCGATATTGGTCGATAATAATTAATAAGATGCTAAAAAATAAAAAACTGAATTCTTGCATTCGAACACCGAAGTGCGGTAAGCAAGCAAAGAGAGCCGCGGTTCCAAAGCAGGCAAAGGCGACTTGTTCACGGGTTTTGTGAAGATAATTATTAAAGACATATCGATTGATAAGAGCTAGGCTAATCAGTGGTAACAATATAAAGAAAACGGAAACCGCCACGTAGCCACCGAGCGACCAAAGTCCATAAGTAATAAGATTGGAAAGCCATTCATGATCAACCCAGTGAGCCTCGCCCAAGCTCCACATATAGAGTTGCTCGCTTGGAACGGCTTTTTCGCGGGCAATCGTTTCGCCAACTTTAAGATGCCAGCCGAAGTCGGGGTCGAGGTAGCCGAAAGAGTTGGCGGCGAGCAGGGCGGCTAAAAATATATAGTAGAGGAGCCATGCGCCGCGACGTTGGACTGTTGACAAGATCATGAATTGGTTTGAATTTTATATAGTCTATGGTATCATGGTAGTATCATCTTTATAAAGCTTTTATAAAGAAGAGTATTTACTCATAATAGAGAGGGGGTGACATATGAAGAAACAAATATTAGGCTTGCTCTTAGCTTTTAACTTGTTGGCTATTCCAATGGCCGCGACCTTCTCAGTGTCACCGGCCCAGGCAGCGAACTTAAATCTTTGGGGCGAAAATTATAACGCCAACGATTTCCAAGATGAAACCGGTTTGGGTGACCGCGATCCGCGCGACATCGTCGCTCGTATCGTTCGTATCATCCTTGGTTTCCTCGGTATCGTAGCTGTTATCATTATCTTGCTGGGCGGCTTTAAGTGGATGACTGCCGGCGGTAACGAAGATAAGGTTTCCGAAGCTCGTAAACTTATTGTTTCCGGTATTATCGGTTTGGTTATCATTTTGGCGGCCTTTGGTATTGCCCAATTCGTCATCAATAGTTTAATGAACGCGACTAATAACTAGTTGGCTTTCTCGGGCCCGATTTTTCGGGCCCGCCTCTTTAACGCTAAGACTCAACTTGGCTTTAGAGAAGCGTATGATTCAGCAACTCATAACCTTTGTCTTTACTTTTATAAGTCTCAGTCTGCCGGTTTTGGCAGCTGATGATTATGGTTTGAGCGAAACCGGCGCCAACCTTCCGCAGAGCACTGATTTACCAAGTTTGATTGGCAAGGTTTTGGGTTCAGTACTCGGCTTCACCGGAACAATTTTTTTCATCTTGGTGGTGTATGCCGGATTAATGTGGATGACGGCGGGCGGCAATGAAGACCGTATTAAGAAGGCCAGACAGATTTTAATCGCGGCGATAATCGGTTTGGTTATAGTTTTATCAGCCTACGCCATTACGCAATTTATCGGCGGCGCACTCGGCGCTTAAAATTATGTTGGGCGGATTAGAAGAAACAGCGCGCGAAGCAAATATTGATCAGTTGCCGGCTTCGCCCAGTGCGGTAGCGGGCACAGTTTTACAATCAGTTCTGTCTTTTGTCGGCATTTTATTTTTAGGTCTGATGCTTTACGCCGGATTTTTATGGATGACGGCCGGCGGCAATGAAGAAAAAGTTGACCAAGCAAAAAAAATAATTTTGGCAGCAGTGGTGGGTTTGATTATTATCTCAGCGGCTTATGCCATCACTCAATTTGTCGGCCAATCAATTACAACCAGCAATACTTCTCCTTAATATTATGAAAAAGAAAATAATCACCCTTCTACTCTTGGTTGCCGTTTTGGCGCCGGTCTTTACTTTAGCTCAAGAGGAGCCGCCGGCCACTACTGATGGCTTTGGCTTTGGCACTCAATTAGATGAAGTGGCGCAAAAGTCAGGTTTTAACCCGGGCAACGAAATGTCGCTCGATGAACGGATTAGTTCCTTTATTGGAATTTTCTTGTCTTTCCTTGGTGTTATTTTCTTGATTTTGATGATTTACGGAGGTTATAACTGGATGACTGCGGCAGGCGATGAAAAGAAAATTGATAAAGCCAAAGACACGATTCGCGCCGCCATCATCGGTATCATTATCATAATAGCGGCTTACGCAATTAGCGTCTTTGTGGTAAGCCGTATTTGGGGAGCAACCTCGGCTTCCTTGTTTGCCCCGACCGTTGTTTACGCGCAAATTGATCCTCCGAGCGGAACAGCTTCGCCGATGCTTGATCGACTTAAGGGCGTTGGTACCGGCGCCGGTTACGGTGATGCAAATGAAACCAGTTTGATGCAGGTATTGGGCATTGTTATCAATGGTTTACTCGGTTTGCTCGGTGCAATTTTTATCATCCTCATGCTCTTGGCCGGTTATCGCTGGATGACCGCCTCTGGCGATGAAGAAAAAATCAATAAAGCCAAAGATACGATTCGCGCCTCGATTATCGGTTTGATTATTATTGTCGGTGCCTTTGCTATTTGGAACTTCTTGGCCACCTATTTAATTGGAGACGGCGGTCAGGGAGGTAATCTTATCAATTAAAACTATGCGTCGTTTATCTATTATCGCATCCGCCCTCTTTGGAATCATATTGTTCTTTAATTCAGTTTTTGCCGGCGGATTATTGCAGGGCAATGTTGTTGGAGATATTACCAACAACACGACGGCCGTGCAGGAGTCAGCTGGCTATGAATCCAATGTTACAATTGGCGGTGTTGTAGCCACCGTGGTTAAGGCTTTTCTGGGTTTACTCGGCGTTATTTTTGTCATTCTTTTGATAGTGGCCGGTTTTAATTGGATGACGGCCGGAGGCGATGAAGAAAAAATCAATAAAGCCAAGAGTACTATCAAGGCGGCGATTATCGGTTTGATTATTGTTGTAGCGGCCTACTCTATTACTTACTTTGTCTTTGCTAATTTACCCGGTTCAGGAGGCTGATTGCAAAATTAAAAAGAAAATTTAAAAGACGCTGTATTAATTTACAGCGTCTTTGTTGTTTTTTTGATTATCTATCCTATCTGGTAAACAGTAACTTGGCGTTACACATAACTCCTTTGTAGTTTACCAAGCTCAATCCGACAGTCATTGGGTCGAGCTCACCTTTACGAGGACCATCTTTGTAGCGAGTATATTTTTTCCCGCTACCATCGTTATGCCAAGTTGCATATTCACCGGGCATCAAATTGTCTTCAAGTCTTTGTTTTGGCCCAAGCACCCATTCCATGTTAACCGGGCCTTCAACTCCGACAACAACCGTTTCGTTCGTTTCGTTTTCAACGATGATTTTCCCAATATTGGTTACGGGTGTGTTCGGGTCAAGCGAGGCATAGTATTTAGCATAGTAGTTTAATGCCATTTCCCTTGCCCTGGTATCCAGTATTCCGTCAGCGTATTCTTTCATAGCCGATGGTGTCATCCCGTAGAACCAGCCAGGGGTGAATTTGCCCTGAACATAATCATCCATTGACTCAACGGTGGGTCCGACGTTGCCGGCACTGCAACCGTTTAGCAGAATAGCTACTACTAAAAATAAAGAAAAAATAATTCCCTTTACCATTTTAATCTCCTGTGGGCATTTTTGGCCCGTTTTTTATGTTTTTATTATATTCAAATTTCAAAGAGTATTATTATAATATATCATTTTAAGCTATTTTTGTCAATAGTAGGCAAAAATCGCCTAATCTAAGCCCTGGATTGACTAATCCTAGCCTCGGTGGTATGATAAAGACATATAAAGCTAGTACCTTGGATACTAGCTTATTTTATTGGAAAATTATCATTATGAGTGAAATTACTAACGCTATTAGGCAGATTTGCGATGAAAAAGGCCTATCTTATGAGGCTGTTATTCAGACGATAGAATCCGCCTTGGCTGCCGCTTACCGCAAGGACTACGGCGAAAAAAATCAAAATATAAAAGTCGAATACGATCCGGAAAATAATACAACCAAAGTCTTTGATATAAAGACTGTGGTTGAAGATGTTCCGGAAGAAGAATTGGCCGCCTTGGAAGCAGAAGAGCTGTCGGGTGAGCCAGCTCCGGCTCCCGAGGCAGTTGCTGAAGGCGAAGAGAAAAAGCGTTTTAATCCGAAAACCGAAATACAAATTTCCGAAGCCAAGAAAATCAGCAAGAAATATGATTTGGGCGACGAGGTGCGCACCGAACTTGAGACCCATGAAGAATATGGACGCATGGCTGCTCAGACCGCTAAGCAAGTTATCATTCAGCGCTTGCGTGAAGCTGAGCGAGATATGGTTTATGGTGAATTCAAAGACAAAGAACACGAAGTCATCACTGGTTTCGTACAGCGCCGTGAAGGCCGTTTGGTTTTGGTTGATCTCGGGCGAGCCACCGGCATTATTCCTCCGGAAGAACAGGTTCGCACCGAACGTTATACGCCGGGCGAAAGACTTAAATTTTATGTTAAAGAAGTCAAGGTAACTCCCAAGGGTCCGGAAATAGTTTTATCTCGAACTTCCGATGAAATTTTGAAAAAAGTTTTCTATTTGGAAATTCCTGAAATTTCTAATGGTTTGGTTGAAATAAAATCAGTTGCCCGCGAGGCCGGCAGTCGTTCCAAGGTAGCGGTTAGCGCCGAAAATGAAAATATTGATCCGATCGGCTCTTGCGTCGGCCAGCGCGGTTCTCGAATTCAAACCATTATCCGCGAGTTAGGCGGCGAAAAAATTGACATCATTGAATTTTCGGAAGATCCGGAAACCTTTATTGCCAATGCTTTGGCGCCGGCTAAGGTTGAACAAGTTAAACTTATTCCTGAACAACGCCAAGCTTATATCACCGTTAAGGACGATCAGCTTTCCTTGGCAATCGGAAAAGACGGACAGAATGTTCGTTTGGCCGCCCATCTGACCAACTGGAACATCGATATTGCCGGCGACGGTTCTGGTCCGGCCGCCGCAGAACCTTCAGCTGAAGAAGCTGAGACCACTACTCAAGAATAATTTATTATATTTATATGAATAATGTTTTTATTTTAATTTTCGGTAGCGCCGCCTTGGCGATTATCTACGGATTATTTTATATCCGCTATATTCTAAAATTATCGGATGGTAACGAAAAAATGCGCCAAATCGCCGGCGCGATTCAAGAAGGCGCTAAAGCTTATCTTAATCGCCAGTATCGAACGGTCGCCATTGTTGCCGTTGTTTTAGCTTTGATTATCGGTTTGATTCCGGCGCTCGGCTGGATGACTTCTTTGGCCTTTTTGATTGGTGCGATATTGTCGGCTTTGGCCGGCTATATCGGTATGAACATTTCAGTGCGGGCCAACGTTAGGACGGCCGAAGCGGCTCGTCACGGTTTAGCTAAAGCCTTGAACGTCGCCGCGCGCGGCGGTTCAGTAACCGGTATGTTGGTCGTTGGTTTGGCTCTTTTGGGCACGGCCGGTTTCTATCTTTTGACTCGCGATGTTCATGCCTTAATCGGCCTTGGTTTTGGAGGCTCTTTGATTTCAGTCTTCGCCCGTCTCGGCGGAGGAATCTTTACCAAGGCGGCCGATGTCGGCGCCGATCTCGTTGGCAAGGTTGAAGCCGGTATTCCGGAAGACGATCCGCGCAACCCGGCGGTTATTGCCGACAATGTCGGCGACAATGTCGGCGACTGTGCCGGTATGGCGGCCGACTTGTTTGAAACTTATGTTGTCACTTCGATTGCCGCCATTCTTTTGGCGCGCTTAGTCTTCCCTGGTTTTGACAACGCCTTGATTTATCCTTTAATTCTCGGAGCGGTTTCAATTATAACTTCAGTTATCGGAACTTACTTTATCAAATTGGGTAAAGGGCAGAATATTATGGCCGCTTTGTACAAGGGCTTGATTGCAGCCGGTGTTTTGGCCGCAATTGCTTTTTATCCTTTGACCAACTGGTTCATGTCTGGCAATGGCATGTATTCAACGCTTAATATTTATCTGTCTTCATTGATTGGTTTGTTGGTAACAGCCGCTATGGTGGTTATTACCGAATATTACACTTCCACTAAATACAAACCGGTTAAAGATATTGCCGAAGCTTCAACCACCGGTCACGGAACAAACATCATTACCGGTTTAGCGGTTTCTATGAAGTCAACGGTTTGGCCGGTAATCGTCATCGTCGCCGCAATGTGGGGCGCCTTTGAATTGGCCGGTATTTTCGGTATCGCGATTGCCGCAATGGCTATGCTTTCAATGGCCGGCATCATTGTCACAATTGATGCTTACGGTCCGATTACCGATAACGCCGGCGGTATTGCCGAAATGGCCGAGATGCCAGAAAGCGTCCGAGCCGTAACCGATCCGCTTGATGCAGTCGGCAATACGACCAAGGCAGTAACCAAAGGTTATGCCATTGGTTCAGCGGCGCTAGCGGCCCTCGTACTCTTTGCAGATTTTACGCATAGTGCCGGTATTGGTTTTTCATTTGAGATTGATAATCCCCTTGTATTGGCCGGATTGTTTATCGGCGGAATGTTGCCTTATTATTTCGGCGCTCTTTCCATGCAAGCCGTTAGCCAAGCCGCGGGCAGCGTAGTTGAAGATGTTCGTAAGCAGTTCAAAGAAAAACCGGGTATCATGTCTGGTTCAGAAATGCCCGACTACGGACGCACCGTTGATATTGTTACCAAGGCGGCTATCGGCCGCATGACGATTCCGGCTTTGATTCCGGTTGTTGCTCCTATTATTGTCGGCTTTACGCTTGGCGTCGAAGCTTTGGGCGGTTTGCTAATCGGTTCAATCGTGACCGGTATTTTCGTTGCCATCTCAATGACTTCGGGAGGCGGAGCCTGGGACAATGCTAAGAAATATATTGAAAACGGATTCTTTGGCGGCAAGGGTTCCGAGGCTCATAAGGCCGCGGTAACCGGCGACACAGTCGGCGATCCTTATAAGGACACAGCCGGCCCGGCCATTAACCCGATGATTAAGATTGTTAATATTATCGCGCTCTTGATTGTCGCCTTGTTAATTTAATCTCATGAATGTTACTCGCAACAATTTATCAGCTTCGCGCATTGAACTGTCAGTTTTGATTCCCGCTGAAGAAATGCTTGCTTTTAGCAAGCAAGCGGCGAATCGTTTATCTGAAAGAATTACTATCGAAGGTTTTCGTCCAGGCAAAGCTCCCTTCGAAACCATCAAAGCCCGAGTTGGCGATATGGCCTTGCTGGAAGAAGCTTCCCGTTTAGCTATTTCCAAAACCATAGATCAGGCGCTTAAGGAACAAGTCAGCGAAGATTGGATTGGGCAGCCGGAAATAACCATTAGCAAGCTGGCGCCTGATAATGATTTTGAATATAAGGCTTTGATAACTTTGCTGCCGAGCGTAACTTTGGGAGATTATAAAAGTTTCAATATCGCTAAAGACAAAATCGAGGTTAGCGATGAAGAAGTCGATAAGGTAATAGCTCAACTGCGTGATACTCGAGTTAAAGAAAGCAGTGTTGACCGCCCGACTGAAAGCGGAGATAAAGTGGTTTTGGACATTGCCATGTCGCTTGATAATGTCCCGCTTGAAGGCGGACAGCAAAAAGACGCAAGTTTGGTAATTGGCAAAGAATATGTCGTCCCGGGCTTTGATGATAATTTAATCGGTTTAGGCCGCGGAGCTGAAAAAGATTTTTCTGTCCATTATCCGGCTGATTTTCATCAAAAGAATATTGCCGGTAAGAAAGTCCAATTTCATGTAGTGGTTAAAGATATTTTCGCGCGAGAGTTGCCGGAATTGAACGACGGCTTTGCTTTGGATTTCGGTTTGAAAAGTCTTGAGGAGTTAAAAAAGAATATCCGCCATTCAATTGAGCATGAAAAAAGTCATGAGGCGGCGCATAAACAGGAAAGAGCCATTTTAGAAAAAGTTGTCGCCGCGACTAACTTCGGAGAAATTCCCGATGCCTTGGTAGACAATGAAGTAAAAACCATGTTGGCAGAGCTTGAATATAATGTTAACGCCTCAGGCGGCAAGTTCGCCGATTATTTATTGAGTCTTGGTAAGTCCAGCGAAGCTTTGAGCAATGAGTTCAAGCCACAGGCCTTACAGCGAGTAAAAACCAGTCTGATGTTGCGCGCCTTAATAAACGCGGAAAAACTAGTTGTCAGCGATGAGGAAATAGAAAAAGAGCTAAAGGTTTTGCGCGAGCAATACAAAGCTGATACCTCGGCTTTGGAAACTATAAATTCCTCGACTTATCGTAAGCATATTAAATCTCTCTTGCTTAACCGCCAAGCAATAGCCAAGCTTCTTGAATGGAATAATCCAACCATATGAGCGAATTAGCTCGTAACAAACGGGCTTCCTACGACTATGAGTTTCTTGAGAAGTTCACAGCTGGTTTGGTTTTAACCGGCGGCGAAGTCAAGGCCGCTAAAACCGGCCTGGCTAATTTATCCGGCGCCTTTGTTGTATTGCGCGGACGCGGCGGTTTGCGACCAGAAGCATATTTGATTAACGCTTATATCGGACCTTATCGTTATATGGGTGATCGCGAGGGCTATAATCCCGAGCGGGCGCGCAAGCTGCTTTTGCGACGGCGCGAAATCGCCCATTTAGTGGGAAAACAACAGGAAAAAGGCTTGACATTAGTGCCACTCTCACTATATACTGACAGAAGTCTTGTAAAGCTGGAATTCGCTGTAGCTCGCGGAAAAAAGAGCTTTGATAAGCGTCGCAGCATTCGCGAGCGCGAACTAAAACGTCGTTTAGACTCGGTTCGCAAAAGCGGTTCAGTCAAGATTCGTTCCTAAACAAAGTCCACTCCTGGGGATGCCAGGATTTGATAATACCTTTTGTTACCAGTATTCAGGTCGTGCCGTTCGTCACGTAAATCCGAGCACAAAAAAACTTCGCAATACCGCGAATGCCATGCCGGCCTTCTCTATGAAGGTTCCGTCCTTGGTAACCGTTGCCGCTTAATAGCCGCAACCATCCGTCCGTCGTCGTTCGCGCGGCGGATCACGGGTGTCATACTGCGAACTCGGCTACGATCCGCTGCTTGACGGTCGTCGCTTAAATATTCAAGCTAGCTTTCGCCGCTTAGGTCCGGTCTTTATGGTGAAAGCGAAACAACAGATCGGACTATATCTGTAGTGATGCTGATGGCAGAGTATTAGACAGGGGTTCGACTCCCCTCATCTCCACTGGGATTTTTTTAAGCACTTGTTTTGCCGGAGTGGCGGAATTGGTAGACGCGGCGGACTTAAAATCCGCTTGCAGTAATATGCAGTGAGGGTTCGATTCCCTCCTTCGGCACTTAGTGCGGGTATCGTATAATGGCTATTACATTACCTTGCCATGGTAGAGATACGGGTTCGATTCCCGTTACCCGCTCCAATAAATTTTTATGCGTCGAACACATCGCCGACCAAAACATCAAGAACCACAGAAAACTTTTCGGGTCAATCGGGCTATCCATGCGCCGATTGTTATGGTTATTGACGACGATGGAGGCTTTCTTGGCGAAATGCCGATAGAAAAAGCTTTGACTTTAGCCGAAGATGCGGAACTTGATTTGATAGAAGTCAATCCGACAGCCGAACCTCCAATTGTCAAAATCGGCGACTATGGACAATTTAAATATGAAAGAGATAAGAAAACGCAAAAACAGCGCGCCCATCTTAAAAAAAGTGAAACCAAGGGAATCCGCTTGTCGATTCGAATCGGCGACCATGATTTAGCGGTGCGCCGTGAACAGGCCAAGCGTTTTTTGTCCAAGGGCGATAAATTGCGCATTGAGTTACAATTGCGCGGCCGTGAAAGACAGCACCCAGAGTTGGCCCGGGCAATGGTTGAAAAATTTCTTGAGACACTCAAGTCTGACCCCGAGCTTTCCATTGTTGTTGAGGAAGGCTTGACATCCCAGGGCGGAAAGTTTACTATGTTAGTAACCAACAAAAAAAGCTGATTTTTATCTAATCTAATTGAATTTTTGACGATATGCCAAAGCTCAAAACCCACCAGGCAACAGCCAAAAGATTTGCCAAGACCAAAACCAATAAGTTGCGTCGCCGTAAGGCCGGACAGGATCATTTCAATTCCCGCGAATCAGGCAAGACGACCCGCAATAAGCGCCGTGATATTATGGCGCACTCTGCTGATGCTAAAAACATCCGCAGCTTCATGCCGTATAATTAAAAACATATTCCGATATGCCTAGAGTAAAAAGAGGAACCACCCATGTTAAAAAGCGCCGCAAACTTTTGGCTAAAACCAAGGGTTATAAATGGGGCCGCAAAAAATTAATCAAGGTCGCAAAAACGGCTGTCTTGAAAGCCGGCGTGCACGCCTATACCGACCGTCGCCGCAAGAAGCGCACCAGCCGCGCCTTATGGCAAATCAAAATCAGCGCCTTTGTTAAGTCTCATGATTTGTCCTATTCTAAATTTATCGATTTGCTGAAGAAGGCCAATGTTGAAGTTGATCGCAAGATTTTGGCCGACTTGGCCGTTAATCACCCGGCTGCTTTGGAAAACTTGCTGAAGAAAGTTAAAAAATAATTATGGATCCGCGCATTATTCAAATCGGTCAAATTATAGTTTCTTTGTTGTTGATTACGGTTATATTATTACAAAATCGCGGTACCGGTTTATCCGGAATTTTCGGAGGTTCGAGCGCGGTTTTCCAAACTAAGCGCGGCGTTGAAAAGGTTTTGTTTACAGTTACGATTGTTTTGGCGGTTATATTCTTCGCTTTATCGCTTGGTCGTTTATTCTTAGAATAAATTGAAATCATAACCCCACGCTTATGAATAAAGCCAGCTTGATTGAAAAAATCGCCGCCGCAATCAATTTGAATCGTAAGAATGTTGAAGACGTAGTAGAGAAAATGATTGACCTGATTATTAAAGAATTGAAATCCGGCGGCAAGGTTAGCTTGGTCGGTTTCGGAACCTTTGAAGCTCGCGTCCGCCATACTCGCGGCGGCGTTAATCCTCAAAAGCCCAATGAGCGCATCCAGATTCCTGAAGTCAGAGTCGCAAAATTCAAAACCGGCAAAACTCTGAAAGATGCCTTAAAAGGAAAATAAGTTGATTAAATAAAAAAGGAACCTAGCGGTTCCTTTTTTTGTTAAAATTTTTGCGGTCTTTCTCTTGAGTCTCTTAGGATTTTGTACCAATAAGGCGGCTCTATATCATTAGAATCAAACTCAAATTCAATATTCTTCTCACCGTACAATATTGATCTCCAACACCAATATGAAAGGTTTAGCAATTGGATGAATTCAAGTTCCCAGCTGTGCGCGGTGCTTTCTATCTGTTTTCTCTGAAATTCGCTTAGGTCATAGCTGTTTTGAAAATACTGCGTTGGAACCGGTAGAGTAACAATATTTTTCTCAGTGTTATCAGGCGAATACTCAAGAAAACTGAAGTAAGGAACCTCTTCGCTTTGGTCAAAAAGAAAAACAATTAAGTTCAATTTATAAGCACTTTTTTCGCTTTTCTTATCCTTGAGATTGATAACATGGAGAACTTTGAGAGTATCTTGATCAAAAGTGATTGAAGAAAGACCTGTATCCACATATGAATGTGCCAGCATCGTAACCTCCTTTTTAAGAACTATTTGTGCACCCAGTAGGGATTGAACCTACGACCATTCGCTTAAGAGGCGACTGCTCTACCGCTGAGCTATGGGTGCAATTATTTTATATTTCAAATGTAGCTGGGGAGAGGCTTGAACTCTCGACCTCGGCGTTATGAGTGCCGCGCTCTAACCAACTGAGCTACCCAGCCATTCTTCTTCTTGCGAGACGGGAATCTCGGTGCACTCGGCAGGATTCGAACCCACAACCCCTTGGTCCGAAGCCAAGTGCTCTATCCATTGAGCTACGAGTGCTAACACTCAATGTGCCAAATCGTAACATTTTTATCGAGAAAAAACAAGTCCCTGCCTACCCTTGACTCTTGCCCAAAAGCCATTCTTTCTGTATAATGAGGGGGATTAAATTTTCTATGCCAAAGCCTCTCCCCCGTCTTGCCAAGCGTTCGATTCGTCATGATGTTATTAAGATTCAGGGCGCCCGCGTCCACAATCTAAAGAATATCGATATTGAAATTCCGCGCGATAAACTGGTTGTTATTACCGGTTTATCTGGTTCGGGCAAATCGTCTTTGGCTTTTGACACAATTTATGCCGAGGGACAAAGACGTTATGTCGAATCTTTATCGGCTTACGCGCGACAATTTGTCGGCTTGATTGATAAGCCCGATGTCGACTTGATTGAAGGCTTGTCCCCGGCCATTTCTATTGATCAGAAATCCACCTCTCATAACCCCCGTTCGACCGTCGGTACGGTCACAGAAATTTACGATTACCTGCGTCTTTTATTCGCGCGAATCGGCGTGCCCTATTGTCCGAACTGTAATCTTAAGGTTAAGCCCTACTCGATTGATGAAATAATGCATCAAATTATCGAGCAATGCGCCGGGGAAGAGCTGATTCTTTTGGCCCCTATTATCAGAGATAAAAAAGGCGAACACAAGTCAGTTATCGGCAGTATTAAACGAGCCGGTTTCAGTCGCGTTCGCTTTGATAATATTATTTTTACCCTTGAAGAATTCGAAGATCTCGACGTCGATAAACAAAAGAAACATAACCTAGAAATCGTTATTGACCGAACTGTTGTTTCGAACAATAAAGAAGACATTTCTCGATTGACCGAGGGAGTTGAGCGCGCGCTTGATTTGGGCGAGGGCATTATGTATGTTTGGCAAACCAAGAAAGAAACGCAAAAGATCTTTTCGCGTTTATTGGCCTGTCCAAATTGTGGCTTGACCATTATGGAACCTGAGCCGCATCATTTTTCTTTTAATTCCCCGCACGGCGCCTGCCCGGAATGTTCCGGCTTGGGCACAAAATTGGAGGTTGATCCGGAGTTGGTTTTTAATGAAAGATTGACCATTGCGCAAGGCGGCATTAAACCTTGGGTGCATAATAATGTTAATGGCCAAATGTGGCTGTCTAAACAGCTTGGCGCCGCCGCACAGCAATACGGTTTTGATTTAAACACTCCCCTAGCTTCGCTTAATCAAAAACAACGGGCCATGATTTTTTACGGAACCAAGCCGAGCGACAAGGAAGAGTTCGAAGGCATTATTCCGAACCTGATGCGTCGTTATGAGCAAACCGAATCAGATTATGTACGCAAAGAGATTGAAGGTTTTATGCGCGTTTTAATCTGCCCGGCTTGCAATGGACAAAGGCTAAAACCGGAAAGTTTGGCAGTTAAGCTAGCCGGCTTGTCGATTCATGAAACAACGGTTAAATCAATCGAGGACGCCAGCGCTTTTTTCAATGAGTTGGAAAATAGCAAATCACTGTCGGCCCGCGATCGTAAAATCGCCGCTCAAATTTTAAAAGAAATAAAATTGCGTTTGAAATTTTTATTAAATGTCGGACTTGATTATTTGACCCTGGCCCGGAGCGCCAACTCTTTGTCGGGTGGAGAAGCTCAGCGCATTCGCTTAGCGACGCAGATTGGTTCGGCTTTAATGGGCGTATTATATATTCTCGACGAACCGTCAATCGGCTTGCATCAGCGCGATAACGATAAGTTGATTGATACGCTAAAAGATTTAAGAGATCTTGGCAATACGGTTATTGTGGTTGAACATGATGCGGCGACGATGGAGGCTTCCGATTATATCATCGACATCGGACCGGGCGCTGGTGAACATGGTGGTACGATTGTTGCCGCCGGCACCCCCGCCGAGGTTAAGAAAAACTCTAAATCCTTAACTGGCCAGTTCTTATCCGGTAAAAAGGAAATTCCCGTTCCCCAAAGCTATCGAGCGGGCAATGGCCAGGTAATTAAGATAGTAAATGCCAGTCAGCATAATTTAAAGAACTTAACAGTCGAGTTTCCGCTTGGTAAATTGATTGCCGTGACCGGCGTTTCTGGTTCCGGTAAATCCACCTTGATTACCGATATTCTGGCCACTGCTTTGAATAAAAAGTTTTATCATGCCAAGGATATTCCAGGTCGTCATGACCGGATTGAAGGCTTAGAACATTTAGACAAAGTAATCGATATTGATCAATCTCCAATCGGACGGACGCCGCGCTCCAACCCCGCTACTTACACCGGACTCTTTACTCCTATTCGAGATCTTTTTGCCAACTTGCCGGAAGCCAAGTTACGCGGTTATCAGCCGGGAAGATTTTCCTTCAATGTTGTTGGCGGACGCTGTGAAGCTTGTGCCGGCGACGGTATTATTAAAATTGAAATGCAGTTCTTGCCCGATGTTTATGTTGAATGCGATGTCTGTCACGGCCATCGTTATCAACGCGAAGTTTTAGAGGTGCATTACAACGGTAAGAACATTTCCGAGGTTCTTGAAATGACGGTTGAAGAAGCGCTTGGCTTTTTTAAACATATACCGGCCGTTCATCAAAAATTGGCAACGCTTTTCGAAGTCGGACTTGGCTATATTAAGCTTGGCCAATCAGCCACTACCTTGTCCGGCGGCGAAGCCCAACGTATTAAATTGGCAACCGAGCTGTCCCGCCGTCCGACCGGTCAGACTCTGTATATTCTTGATGAACCGACGACCGGCCTACACTTTGAAGATATCCGTCGCCTACTGACAATCTTGCAGCGTTTGGTTGATCGCGGCAATACCGTAATAATCATTGAGCATAACCTCGATGTTATTAAATCAGTTGATCATATCATCGACCTCGGTCCTGAGGGCGGCAATAAGGGCGGTGAGATCGTAGCTATTGGCACACCTAAAGAAGTCGCTAAGAATAAAAAGAGCTATACCGGTAAATATTTGGCAGAGTTGGTGTAATTAAATATTAAATTTTAAAGCCCCGTAATTATTATTACGGGGCTTTTAAAATTATGATTTTTTCTATCTTGTTTTTTTATCAAACAAAACAGAAATCTTATATTCTCCAGCTTTGGAATACCAATCTGTGGCACAAACTTCTTGATTTTTTCCAACGCCGGCTTGACTGGTCGGCCAAGCATCTAAACCAACCTGAACCTGCGCTTCGCCTTTGATAGTGAAGCCCGCTTCAAGAATCCAGCCAGTGATATTGGGAGGCACGGGCCTAATCGGATAACTTGTGCTGGCCGGATGGAAGACTAGATCAGGTCTGCTGCTGACCGGTAAATGCAAATAACCATTTTTTATAACAGTTCCGAGTGAGCCGTTTCTGTATTGAATTGGCTCTCCGGCATACCATGGTTCGCGCTTAAAGCTAACGCCATACACCCCCGTATACTGATTAATATTATTATATTCATCCGCATAATGAAGAACCTTTTGACCATTAAGAATATAGAAAATTCTTAAATAATCAAGATCAACATAAGCCTCGCCATCGCAGTCGTCGCAGGCAACAGCGGTAATCCAGGCAATTGGAAAAGGCTTGCCTTCAGGGAAGAGTTTCCCGCCTTCGGTTTCCGGAAAATCGCAGTATTCAACCGGGCTGCTGGTTGAACCCTGGGGAACGTCGCAGGTTCTTTTACCGCAACCTGCCAGTATAGCCAATACAAACAATGTACTGCAAAGCAAAAATATTTTTGTTTTCAATGGGCACCTCTATTATTTATTTTAAAAAATATTTAATTCGTATTTATATCATTAATATTTAGGATTGTCAAGCTCATCCGTCCTAATTAATTCCGGCGCCGGTCGCGCTAGATCCCAAACCGCAAAGGTTGAGGCTGTAAAAACTCCGCCCAAGGTGCCCGGATTGATAATCAGGGTTTTGCCTTCAACATTTACCCAAGGCTTATGCGTATGCCCGTAAAAAATAATATCGGGCTTGTCTTTAAGCAGCCCGGCGATTTTCTCCGGCTCATGACAAAGGCCGATATGTTTATTTTCAAATTTTATAATTCCGCTTTCGCCGAGTGAAATTATGTAGGGCGGAATGTCAGCAGGCGAAAAATTATCGGCATTGCCAAAAACAAAATAAATTTTTTTGAACAGAGCTTCAGGAATCTGTAAAAGAGTTTCCAGACTGCCGACATCGCCGGTAATAAGAAGTTTGTTTATTTTATGTTGTTTGCAAAAAGACAAAAAAATATCCAAGTAAGGGATATTGTCGTGGAGATCGGAAATGATCGCTACTTTCATATCAAGCCGCAACCCTAAAGACTTCTTCTAAGGTAGTTTCGCCCGCCAAGGCTTTAAGTATGCCGTCATGCATCATTAGCATGGAGCCTTGTTCAATGGCGAGTTTTTCAATTTCACTTTCAGTGACGGTTTGCTCTTGAATTAGTTTCTGCATTTCCGGCGTCATGGAAATCGCTTCATAAATACCGACCCGTCCTTTGTAGCCTATCTTGCCGCATTGTTCGCAACCGACCGCCTTATAGAAATTTCGTTCGGCGGGAATTTTAATTTTTTTGTTAGCGGCAATTTGTTTGAGAATTTCTTCGGCCTTGGCAATCAATTCCTTGTTCTCACCATCCTTGACTTTGCAATTAGGACAGAGCTTTCTTACCAAACGTTGTCCGATTGAACATTCAATCGAGCTGGAAAGCAGAGGTTTATCGACGCCCAGGCCGACAAAGCGAGCAATCGCGCCGGCCGAAGAGTTGGCGTGAATGGTTGATAATACTAAGTGCCCGGTCAAGGCCGCTTCAATCGCCACCTTGGCGGTTTCATCATCGCGGATTTCTCCGACCATAATGATGTTCGGGTTTTGACGCATTAAGGAGCGCAAAGCGGCGGCAAAGGTATAGCCTTCTTCACTGGAAACCTGCGTTTGAATTATTCCCTCGAGGTTGTATTCAATCGGATCTTCGATGGTAATGATTTTAACATCCGGACTGTTCAATTTGTTCAAAAGGCTATAGAGGGTCGTTGTTTTACCGGAACCGGTCGGACCGGTCGTCAAAATAATACCCTTGGTTTTCTTGATGGCAGAGTTGATGATGTCGAGCGAAACCGAGCCAATACCGAGTTTTTCCATTTCCAAACTCTTGGCTTGCGAACTTAGGAGTCGGATAACCGCGGTTTCGCCGTAACCGCCGATGATAATCGAAATACGGCAGTCGATTTTGGCTTGCGGAGCATAGATTGTAAAGCGGCCGTCATAAGTCGGCTTTTTAAGATTGGCTGCAAAGCCGGCAGTGTTTTTTATTTCGGAAAGCAAGGGAATATAGTGTTCGCGGCCAAGCTTGGCGATGTCATGCAAAATACCGTCAATGCGGTAACGAATCGTCACGCCGTCTTCTGTCGGGTCGATGTGAACGTCGCCGGCTTCGGCGGCCAGAGCACCGGCCATAACGATATTGATAATTTCATTGGTGTGATGAGCTTCCAAAAGTTTGCCGGAGTCTTGACCGATGGTTTTGGTAAGCTCCAAACCGTTTTTCATATCTTCGTCGGCCAATTTCAAGCCGCGGCCAATCGTCTTTGAAACAACGATATCATAGAGTTTGTCGACGTATTCCATTTTACCGGAAGCTTCATAAACTTCTTCCAAAGAAGTGGTGCCCGCTAAAACTTTTAAGATGCCGTCTTGCAGCATGGTAATCATTCCGTCTTCAATGGCTTGTTCGAGAATCTTGAACGAAGCGGCATTTTGAGCGGTCAGTTCTTTGATTGCGGCACCGATTGTCAATACCTCGTAGATGCCGATGCGGCCCTTATAACCTAGCTTATTGCATTTTTCGCAGCCAACTGCTTTGTAAATCGTGGGCAACTCTTTGGGAATATCTATATTGGCGCGGGGGCTGATAACCGCGAGAATTTTTTTGATTTTTTCCTCTTCTTCACTGCTGACCTCGCGTTTGGTTTTGCAGGCCGGACAAAGTTTGCGGACTAAGCGCTGTCCGACAATGGCGTTTAAAGCCGGCGACAGCAAATAAGGCTGAATGCCCAAATCAAGCAAGCGGGGAATGACGCCGGCGGCATCATTGGTATGTAAAGTAGAAAGCACCAAGTGGCCGGTCAAGGAAGCGCGTACGGCAATTTCCGCGGTTTCAAGGTCGCGAGTTTCACCGACCATGACAATATCCGGATCTTGACGAAGAATCGAGCGAAGACCAGAAGAAAAAGTATAGCCCTTGCTTTCATCGACTTGGCTTTGGTTAATACCTTGCAATTGGTATTCGACCGGATCTTCAAGCGTAATGATTTTGGTGCCGGGTTTATTGAGCCGGTTAAGCATTGCGTAAAGGGTGGTGGTCTTACCGCTGCCGGTCGGACCGGTGACCAGCACCAAACCGTTCGGTTTGTCGACTTCAGCGGCAAGTTTTTCGTATTCTTGTTTTATCAATCCCAATTGTTCGAAAGATAAGGCCACAGAGCTGGAACGCAATAATCGCATAACCACGCTTTCGCCATAAGCGGTCGGTAAGAAGGAAGCGCGAACAGCAATTTTTTCATCACTAGTATTGATATCGAAACGGCCATCTTGAGGCTTGCCCTCGACGTTGATTTTTACCTTGGCCAATATTTTCAAGCGAGAAATTATACGTCGCCATTTGTCGCTGTTGATTACAGCCGCCTCTTGCAGTACGCCGTCAACGCGCAGACGTATAACCACGCCCTGTTCTTCGGCTTCTACGTGAATATCCGAAGAACCGATTTTCAGAGCGGCGGCAATAAGTAGGACAATGACTTCGCTCATGTTGACTTCGTTGACCTTGGTATTCAAACTGCGAAAGTCTTCTATTTCAGTTTTAAATTTATCAAGTTCTTCAGGAGTTATTTCAACGCCCTGAGCAACGGCCTTGATTTTTGGCAAGCTCTTATAAAGCCAAAGAGCATGTTCCATGCTGTGCGAAGATACCATGTAAACTTCGCCGTTGGAAATGAAAAGTTTGCTTTCAAGTTCTTTCAGTTTAGCTTGAACAACCGGTGAGAGCGGTTCGAGAGCGGCCAAACGTAAGCGCTTACCATCAAAGTAAAAACAAACCATGTTGAATTCACGAGCTTGCGACTCATCAATCATGGCTAGCGCCTCCTGACTGATTGGAAAGCCCTGCAAATCGATATAGGGAACGCCGGCACTTTGCGCCTTGGTGGCAGTTAAGCGTTCAAGGTCGCGCAGCTGTATTTCGCGCTGTTTTTTGGCGAATTTTCCTTCGAGACTATCCTCGTCGATGTTTTGAGGCTGAGCACTCGAACCGATCAGGTCTTCAATTGATTGTATTCCGTCACTCATAAGCTTTAGTGTACCATGAATCAAGGTCGGTCTTCAATTGTAAAAGTGGGTTTTTTCATGCTATAATGACCACATCTTGTATGAAAAAACTGTTTCGTATGCTCGGACGAGAAATCAATGATTCCTCTCCCGTATTCTTGAATAAAGGCGCTTCGGAAAACGAACATGCCTGGCTTAATTTTAACGAAGAAGAGGGCCAATTAGCCGTTGATATTTATCAAACGGACGATGATTTAATTGTCAAATCGACCATCGCCGGAGCGGCCAGCAAAGATATTGAAATTTCCCTGATTGACGATATGCTGACTATTCGCGGACGTCGCGAACTTGATGAAGAAGTCGCGAGCGATGCCTATCTTTATCGGGAATGTTATTGGGGTAAGTTTTCTCGATCGATTATGTTGCCGGTTGAGGTTCGGGGCGACAAAGTTTCAGCTTCTTTGCATAACGGAGTTTTAACCGTTGTCTTACCTAAGGCCAAGCGGTCAAAGCACACCAGTATTCGGGTCAAAGAAGCAAAGGATCGTTAAACAAGGTTATGGAAATAAAGGTTATTGTAAAAGAATTTAATGATATGGAAGCGGTTTTAGAAAGCGCTGATGGAGAAACAATCCGTTTGCCCAAGCGTTTGCTTCCAGAGGGCAAGGTCGGCGCCGAATTATATGTTTCGGCCAGTGCCGAACCGGGCGCCAAGGCGCGCGAGCTACTAAATGAAATGATCGGAGGCCATGAAAAAATTTAAACAACTTCACGATAACATTCCGAGTTGGCTGCTAGTTACGGCGGCTGTTTTTGTATCATTGATTTTTGTGGTCGCAATCAGCGGTCTGATTTTTAGCGAGGTTTACGCTCAGCGAATTATGCCCGGTGTCAGAGTGGCCGGCTTGGCCGTCGGCGGTAAAACTGTGGCCGAGGCGCGCCAATTATTTGAAAGCCGTTCTGATATTTTTGATAATGGCTTGGGGCTTCGTTTTGAAAACAAAACAATTCGCACGCCCTTAGAGTTGGCCGCGCTTAGCATTGACGAGACGCTGGAAAATGCTTGGTTGATTGGCCGAGGTGAGAATTGGTTGGACAATGGAATTGAACAAGTCGGAGCTTTGTTTGGCGGAGTTGATTTGGAGATGTCCACCTTGATTGATAGTTCTGCTTTGTTGCAGTTACTTAAAAAAGAATTTGCCGAATTTGAAAAACCGGCTCGTAATGCCGGCTTGGAAATCAGCGGCGATGACTACACTATTACCGAGGCTGAGGCTGGACAGAGTCTTGAATATGAAGCGGCTGTCAGCGCTATTTCCGAACATTTAAAATCTTTTTCGCCCGGAGAAATTATTATCGCCAGTCAAGTAATCAAGCCGGAAATCTCCAAAGCCGAAGCCGAGCGTTTTTCCTATGATCTGGCTGGATTTTTCAACTTTAAATCGACCAAGCTGTTTTATGATAAGGAATCATGGGTTTTGGATATGAAGATTGCCAAACAAATGACCGGTCTTGCTAAAAAAAATGGTTCGATTGAATTAGCTTTGGATAAGGTTAAAATAAAAGATTTCTTAGAGAAAGAAGTTGTCCCCAAAGTAGCTAAGGAGCCATTGGAGGCACGTCTTACTATGGAGAATAACAGAGTTTCAGTTTGGCAGGCTGGTGAAGACGGCTTAGAGGTTGAACTTGATGAATCGGCTGATCGCATAGCGCTTTGGAAGCAAGATGAACCGGAGCAGATAGAAGTAGCCGTTAAAGTAATTGAAGGCGGCGCCGCCGACGCAACGGCGCAGGAACTAGGTTTAAAGGAAATAATCGGCACCGGAGTTTCGCAGTTCGCGGGCTCTCCGGCTAATCGACGTCACAACATTCGCGTTGGGGCCAATGCCTTGCACGGTTTACTTATCAAACCGGGCGAAGAATTTTCCTTATTAAAAGCCTTGGGCGAGATTGATGCCAAAGCCGGTTATTTGCCCGAGCTTGTTATTAAGGGCAACAAAACAACTCCGGAATACGGGGGCGGTTTGTGCCAAATCGGTACGACTATTTTCCGCGCGACTTTTAATTCAGGTTTGCCGGTAACGGCTCGGCGCAACCATTCCTATCGCGTTGTTTATTATGAGCCGGCCGGAACTGATGCGACGATATACGATCCCGCACCTGATTACAAATTTATAAACGATACCGGCCATCACATTTTGATCCAAGCCCGCCTGGCCGGAGATCAATTGGCTTTTGATATATGGGGAACCAAGGACGGACGCAGTATTGAAATCGGTAAGCCGGTAATTTATAACATTGTTCAGCCCGGCCCGACAAAAATAATTGAGACCAGCGATTTGAAAGAGGGCGAGAGAAAGTGCACCGAAAGAGCGCATGCCGGAGCTGATGCTTATTTTGATTATAAGGTAACCTATCCTAACGGCGAGATTAAAGATGTCCGCTTTAATTCCCATTATGTTCCGTGGCAAGCGGTTTGTTTGGTTGGTGCTAAAGCGGCGCCCGAGGGAGGAGCCTTGCCGCCGGCTCCCAGCGGAACCATAACGCCCAGCGTATCTCCTGATGTAAACCAATAATTTGAACAACAAAAAACAACTCAGTAAACTGAGTTGTTTTAGTCATTCAAACCTAAGTTCGACTGAAGCGGGTAGGCAAGAAATTTTCATCAGAAAGAATCTAGTCGGAACCGGATTGTTTCTGACGAATAAATCCCCATGCTTGTCGTGCCTAGCCCGCTTCAAGCGACCTTTTTGTTTAAATTTACTACCCGAGGGTAATGTCCGATTCTAGCATGGCTATAAAATAAAGTCAAGCCCCCAAGCCAAAGAGAAAGTAGAAATAGCTAATATTAAACAAAAAAATCGGCCATTGGCCGATTTTCGCACAGCTTATGCACTGGTTTTACACCAGAGCCTTAATAATGGAATCGAGCTTTTTATATAATTTATCCATGTCTTCTTTGGGGGCTTTGATCAAGTTTTTGCGATATTTTTCAGAGGTTTTGATAAAATCAAGAGTTTTTTGGGCCGTCAGTTTTTCAGACCAGTCGCCAAAACCGAGTTTTTTAATGTAAAGGGCGTTGATAATCTGTTCGATTTGGCCGCCGACGGGAATCGCAAAGTAAGGTTTGTTAAGCCAAAGGGTTTCGGAAATCAAGCTTAGTCCGGCTGTGCCGATAATGGCTCGTCAGTTTTTCAAGTCCTTATACCAATCGGGTGAATGATAATTTTTCAAAGTCAAATTAGCGTCTTTTTTAAGACCGGGACGACCGCTGTAAATAACGAATTTATATTTTTTAACTTTTTTCAATTCATCAAGGATATAATCGAAATCAGAGTTCTGATAAACCAAAATGAAATCTCCAGTTTTTGGTTTCAGGTTGCGAATTTTAGTTCGGATTATCGGCGGAAATAAAAAAGTATTTTTCTTTTCAACCTTGGTTTTGAAAAAAGAAGTAATCAGATAATAGTCAGCTCCCCAAACCATTGATTTAACGATCATCTTGTCAGCTAAGAAATCTTTATTATATTTTTTCGGGACGCTTAACTTGGTATTGGTCAACTGATGTTGGTTGTCAATTGAAATGAGCGGCAACTTTTCCAAATGGGCCATGGCCACGGTCAGAGGTTCGAAGTCGCTGATAAAAAGATCGGGTTTAAAGGCTTTGACTTTGCGCCGCAGACTGGGCCAATTTTTTCCTTCGCGCATTAAAGTGGCGGCGTTGTCGTAGATGGTTCGCCAATATGATAGTTTATTGTTCTGATAATTCAGTCCAAGCCCGGGAATTTTAACGACCGAAAAATCACGGCCGAGCAAATCGGCGGCTTGCTTATAAGTTAGAATCATTAATTGATGACCTGCCTTTTTTAAATGTCGCAAGGTTTCGTGGCTGCGCGCCGCGTGTCCAAAACCTTGTCCTGAAACACCATAGATAATTCTGGCCATATTATTGTTTAGTGAATATGAGTCGGCTCGCCGGTGCCTTTGAATTTTTTGGGCCAGCGATCAACTGCCCAGGCCGCTATTAATGTTGCAATCGGTACCGATAGTACTAGGGCGCTTGAACCGACCAATGTGCGGACCACTTCTTCAGCTACGAACTCGCTGTTTAAAATAGTCCAAATCGGTTGGGTGCGATTAAGAGTAAAGAGCAAGAAGATAGGCAAGCTGGCGCCGGCGTAAGCCAAAACCAGCGTATTAACGAGCGAAGCGATATGTTCATGGCCGACCGATAAGGCTCTTTTGTACAAATCGCGGCGCGATAAGTCCGGTTTGGCGTGTTTTAACTCGGCAACAACAGCGGTTTGAGCGGTGGTAATATCATCAAGTACACCGAGCGTACCGATAATAATTCCACCCAGCAATAAGCCTTGTAAATTAATAGTTTGCTGGGCGGCAATCAGAAAATAAGCTTCTTCCGAGCCAAGCCCGAAAAGCTTGCTGAATTTAACGAAAACAACGGTCATGCCTATGGCGATAGCCAAGGTGACCGATGTGCTGACAAGCGCGGTCGTGGTTTTTGAATTAAAGCCATGCGCCAAATAAAGCGCAACCGTGACGATTATAATTGAGCCCAATAGAGTCGTAATGAAAGGATTGTCGCCCGCCAAAATTCTCGGCACAATATACCAGCCGAGTACGGCAATGCCAAAGCTTAAACCGAGCAAAGAACTTGCGCCTCGGCGTCGCCCGAGCCAGAGCGCTAAGAAAACAAAACAGGCGGCGATAATGTAAAGCTGTTCAACGCGATAACGATCGGTGATTTGAAATAAGGCCGTTCCGTCATATCCATAGGTTTGAGAAACAACGACCTTGTCGCCGACCTCAAGTCTTTGTTGCGGTGCGGCGCCGGGAAAGTAGTTGGTAGTCGTGATGTCTATCTCTTGCCCTTTTTTATAACCGTTCAAAAAACGAACGCGAACACTTTGATAATATTGGCGATCGTAATCTTCATCAATTTTGCCTTCAGCCAAAAGTTCGGTAACTTCGGCTTTAAAAAATTCATCGGGTTTAGGAGCTGCTAAAATCGGATCCTCAATCAACTCATTGCCCTGAGCCATGGCCGGAATAGAAATTACGGCATTTAATAAAACAACCATGATTAAGATAAACTTTTTCATGGTTGTATTATAGCATGTTAGCTCAAGACTGGGCCTATTCGAAAATCATTTTCAGTGCGTACATAAAAGCCACGCCCAGGGCGATGAGGAAGATGTGACCAATTGAATGGCTGAGCCGACTTTCTTTTCTTAGCTCCGGGAGCAAATCAGAAACAGCGATATATATAAAAGCTCCTGCCGTAATGGGCAGCAGTTTTTCGCTAAAAATTTCAGAAGCATCGCCAAAGATCAAAACAGTTAAAGCTCCGGCAACAGCCGCCAAGGCGCTGAAAAAATTCATTAATAAAGCCTTGGCTTTGCTGTAGCCAGAATGAATCAAAACGCCGAAGTCGGCTATTTCCTGAGGTATCTCATGTAGAATAACGGCAATAGTGGTAGCGATACCTAGACTTGGATCAACAATAAAAGATCCGGCAATCAATATTCCGTCAAAGAAATTATGTAGACCATCGCCAAAAATATTCATTGTCCCAATCGAGTGGGGGTGAGCGCTCGATTCGGGAATATGGCAATGATGCCAATGAATCAGCTTCTCAAGTATGAAGAAAATACCAATTCCGGCTATGACTAAAAGCCAAATTGATTCACCCTGCTCGATGGATTCAGGCAATAAGTGTAAAAAAGCGTCGCCCAAAAGCGTACCGGCCGCTACGCTTACCAAGGCAAAGGCGATACGTTTGAGCCAGCGTTCGGAGAGCGCAAGACTAAGGACGCCTATGAAGGAAACGATTGAAACTAAGGCGACTGACAACAATATATATAA
>DDTV01000009.1:1523-2278 GCA_002344425.1 Candidatus Falkowbacteria bacterium UBA2355 | reverse complement strand
GGCGACTGACAACAATATATATAAAACCATAGGTATTTAGCTATTGACAAACGCAACTAGGTTGCGTTATGATATTATCATTCATGAATCGTTATGTCAAATAAGCTTGAAGACATTGTTGATCAGCTCCGCGAAAAGGGCAATAAGATAACCTCTATTCGCAGGGCCGTTCTGGAAATATTAATTAAAGAAACAAAGCCCTTGGCGGCCGGCGATATTATCGCTCTTTTGAAGCGATATCAGCTCGAGCCACATAAAACCACGGTTTACCGGGAGCTTGATTTTTTAATCGATAAGCAATTGATAAGAGAGGTCGTTTTTGATGATGGGCAAATTCGTTATGAAAAATTTGAGCCAGGGCACTTTCACCATCTTATATGCCTCAGTTGTAAAAAGGTGGACAAGATAGAATTAAGCGATGATCTTGATAAAGAAGAAAAAACAATCGAGCGGAAAATGAGATTCAAGGTTAAGCGTCATTCGCTTGAGTTTTACGGAGTATGTTCAAAGTGCAACAAAAGATAGGTTCATTCAAAAAACAATTAAATAATTAACAAAAAGGAGAAAAAATGTCATTATTAGTTCCTACATCAGTATTAACAAGAATCAAACAGGGCGAAGCCATTAAAGACAAAGAGTTTATTTCAATAATTGAAGAAAGTTTGCCAAAAGGATCTTCAATCATTATCTCTTTGTGCGAACGAAAAAAATCAGGAGAAAAAGGTCTTTTGTTGGACAGTCCAGATCACATGGAC
>DDTV01000009.1:354-1274 GCA_002344425.1 Candidatus Falkowbacteria bacterium UBA2355 | reverse complement strand
GAAACGAGAGGGCAGCTTTTAAGAATAATGGCCAGTAGCTCGATACGCTCAGCCATCGAAAACCAATACGGAGTTCAATTGGGTTTTCGTAATTGCCATGCCTCTGGGGTTATTGGTAAAGATGAAGATAAGGCCGAATTTGAAAAGTTCTTTTCAGTTCATGAACAGCTTAAAGCCCAGTCGCCTGAATTTGTTGATTGCTGAAAAAATGTTGTTAAAAAAACCGAAAAAAATTCGGTTTTTTTATTTCTTAAGATAATTTAGCCGTTCTTTTTCCGGCAACTTCTCTATTGCATATCGCAGCATGGTCCGCGGCATTCTTCGACTATGTTCATCAAGAAACCTTTTTAATTCTTTAAGCGACCGTTTACCCATTTCTCTAAGCATCCAACCGACAGCCTTGTGCATTAAGTCGTGTTGATCAGATAATAGTTTTTTGGCCAACTTGATTGAGAGATCAAAGTCATTGTTAGCAAGGCGCGGAAAACTAGCCAAAACGGCAATTCGTCTTTCCCAGAGATTTTTTGAATCAGAAAGTTTTTCAAGCACTGTGGTTTTTTTATCCAAAAACCAGTGTCCTAGAATTTTATGAGCCGATGAGTCGACTAAATCCCAATTATTAATAGAGGCGGTATTTTTTAGATAAAAATCAACAATATTTTTTTTGTTAGCTTCGTCTTGATATTTTTTAACTAAAATAAGCAAGGCGATTAATCTGATTTCATGTATTTTTGATTTTAAAAGCAGTTTAATTTCCGGCAAGGACAGCTCGGCGAATTGTTTGGCTATAATCCGACATTGGGGGACTGTCAGGCCGCAAAAAATATCACCCTCGCCGTATTGGCCCGGACCGGTTTTAAAATAGCGCGCGGCGCCTTGCGCCCGCTCTTTGTTACCTTGTTTTTTAGCTAATTTTATAA
>DDTV01000009.1:0-126 GCA_002344425.1 Candidatus Falkowbacteria bacterium UBA2355 | reverse complement strand
CTTGTTTTTTAGCTAATTTTATAAGATTTTGAGCTGTTTTCATGTATATATTATAGCTTATTTATGTAATCTTGACAAAAAAGCTTATATATGATATAATATAAAATACATTGAAAATCAAATAAA
>DDTV01000001.1 GCA_002344425.1 Candidatus Falkowbacteria bacterium UBA2355 | reverse complement strand
TGTGCTCTTCCGATCTAATTTAAATATTAGCTTATTGTTGATTATATCGACTTCTTTTTGCATGTCGATATTTGTAAAAGCCAAGGACTCTAAAGTGCTGTCCAACTCGGAAAAATATAATAATTTTTCCCAATAACCGAAGTGTACACAGGTAACTTCGATGATGGCTTTTGTGCAGGCTAATTTTTTTTGTAACTTTTCTGATGTAGGATCTTTTTTAAGGGCGTCCTTGAACTCCCAGTATTTGGCGATTGAATCATCAATCGATATTTCTTTTACCTCGGGAACAAGGTCATTGTAGCTTTTTGGGATCATGGTTTATGTAATTTTTAAAGTTCTGGAAAATAGTTAGATGAGGGGCCCCGGCGGGGCACTCGTCTACCTATGGTCTACCACTATTAAATATAGCTGTCAATATTGGAATATCTTAATACTTATGATATACTAGATTTGCTTAGAAATAAGCTAATTTTAGCTATAATCGTAAAGGTATTGACAAATAATATCTATTATGATATAATATATTTATCATTAATTAACTATTAACCAAATAATAATATGGGTATTGAAAATAATATTGACAGCAACGTTCTTGAAATGGTTCCGGAAGCTGAGGTTAAGAACGATAAGACCGAAGAGGCTATCGAAGCTCAGATGAATAAACCGGAAACTTCTCTTGAAAAAGCCCGTTTTGCTGCTGAGACTCGTGCTCGTTTGATTGGTCAGTATGTTGACCTTTTGAATGATCCGGCCACTAAGCAACAGGCTGAAGAGTATCTGAACTCTCAGGAAGTAAAAGATATGATGTCTTATGAAGAAGAGGTCGTAAAGGCCAATGAGGAAATCAAGAATTTTCTTGAAACTCACTTCGGTAAAGCCGCTTAATAAGATTTCAAAAAAGACAGTCTGCAAAGACTGTCTTTTTATTTATCTTGACTTTTCCACAGTTTTTTGCTACTATTTAATTGTCACTATAAATTTATTGATTCCCTATGCCTGATTATTCACCAGCCGTTGACGCGCTGGTCGTTCGTCTGATGAAGGAGCAAAACCTTGATCCGAATGACGAAGCTGCGAAAACCGCTTTTAAAAGCGAAGCGCTTGATAAGATTAATCGTTACATAATTAGCCGTATACCCGATGAGCGATTATCCGACTTCGAAGAACTTTTGGAGGAAAATAATTCCGAAAAAATTTCTTTTTTCCTTGAAGAAATTCTAGGCCGAAGCGATCAGTCCGGTGAATCCGCCTCTTATTAATTAATTTTAAAATTATGGGAAGCCCAGAAAATTTTTCATTCAATCAGTCCTCAGCTGAAAAGCAGGAGGCGGAACTAAGTCCGGCAAAAGAGAGCTGGTATCAGAAGAATAAAAAGAAACTCATGATCGCAATGTCCGTGCTTGTCGGTCTCGGTGCGGTTGATCAGGCTTTGGAAGCCAAGGCAGATCTCGCTTCTAACGATTTAAAAGCCAAAGAAGGTGCGGCTAGTTTGGAAACTATGGGAGATATTCAGAAAACTTATGCCAATGATACCGAGCAGGCTTTAGCCGATAAGGTGGAACAGGTTAACAATCAGCAATAAATCACTTATAAAAAACCGTCGCCAGTGCGACGGTTTTTTTATTATTGAAGACGTTTTTGGAAAATGCTATACTGTGGATAATATTTATGGATGTCTTGCGTAATCAATCAGAATTATCAGGCTACTTTGCCGATTGTCTTATAGACCAAAAATATGCTGCTTCTCTTGATGAGTCCAGCTATGAGTCAATCAGGCTTGAACTGGTCGAGCGAATAAACCGCTCAATCAGTCAGGTGGTTTTTGATAATTTAACAGACGATCAACTTGAAGAACTTGAAGGATTTTTAGAAGAAGGTGACGGCGCCGGCGCCAGCGACTTTTTACGTACGGCAATTCCGGATTTGCGGCGCTTGATTGTCGAGCGGCTTGTCGCTCTTAAAGAAGAAATTACTAATTAATTAATTCCATGCTTGTCCTATGAGTTTCGAAGCCACTCTTTTTACGGAAGGTAACCGTAATGACCGCTCGCGTTTCGAGCGCCATTATTCAATGATTAGCGATGCCGCTTTGGGCGTCTTTGAAAATCAAGAAGATTTAATTTCAGCCATGGCTGAAGTATCCGAAGAATAGAAATAGGGACAGGTTCGAAACCTGTCCCTATTTTTTTATTTATACTTTTCGTTAAAGCCATCAGCCTCAGGATCTGCTTCAATTTTCTTGAATAAAGGTTCGGGGTTGGAGATTTTAATGCTTTTTACCAGAGACGCTAAATCTTTTGCATCAAGCCAGTTGTTTATTTCAATGCCAAGCATCGCGTTAAGCTTATCTGCGCTGGCCGGAGTAATCGGCTTAAGTAGGACCGACAAAGCAAGAGTAATCAAAAGCGCATTGGACAAAATATCAGCTTTCTTAGTCTCATCATCTTTAATCTTCCAAGGCGTTTGTTCGGAAAGATATTTATTGCCTTCAGCCGAAAGTTCCAGCATTATTTCGGCATAATCTCTGAAGCGGCACTGTTCAATCGCCGCCTTGGCTTTGGCTAAATGTTTTTCAACTAAATCTATAATTATATTGTTGCAGTCTGAGATATTTAAACTCTCAGAGAGTTTAAGGGTTCTGAAAATAAAGTTTCCTAAATTGGCGATAATAAGGTTATTGGTCTTAACAATGAAATCTGACCAGGTAAAGTCAGAGTCGGAGTTTTCCGGCATAATCAAGCACAGATAAAGGCGGACGATATCAAGGTCAAAGTCAGCCAAAATTTTCTTCGGATCAAGAGTTACGCCGAAGCTCTTGGAAAAAGCTTCATTGTTAAGAGTTAAAAATTGATTAATCGCGGGAACATCAGGCAGATGAAGTTTTTCATCATAAGCGTGCAATTGCCCCGGCCAAAAAAGACTGTGAAAAACAAGATTGTCCTTGCCGGCGAAATAATAATGTTTGGCTTCATCATTATGCCAATAAGCCTTCCAATCTTGGCCGCCTTCTTCGCTCTGTTTTATTGAAGCGGATAAATAGCCGATAACGGCTTCAAACCAAACATATAGTCTTTTATGTTCATGTCCGGCTAAAAGTTTATCGGCCGGGATGCGATCGGCGGGAATCTCAATGCCCCAATCTATATCGCGAGTTACCGGACGGCCCTTCAATCCATTTTCAAGCCAACGCAGAGATTCATTGGCAACCCAAGGACGCCAATTAGCTTGGCGATCTTTTACATAGCTTTGCAAAAATGATTCGAGTTTTGGCCAATCAAAAAAATAATGCTCGGTTTGTTTCATTGTCACCGGCGTTTTGGAAAGTTTGCTGATTGGATTTATTAATTCGCCCTGAGCCAATAGGCGTCCGCAGTTGTCGCATTGGTCGGAGCGCGCTTCTTTGTCGCCGCAGTGCGGACATTGGCCCTCGACATAACGATCAGGCAAAAAGCGTTGTTCGCTTTCGGAATAATATTGATCAGAAGTTTCTTTATAGAGATAGCCTTTTTCAATGAAACTGACGAACATATCTTGCACAACGCGCTTGTGCGTTGGATTGTCGGTGCGTGTATAAAGATCAAAACTCAAGCCGAGCTGTTTAAATAAGGATTCATGCTTCGGGTGATACTCATCAACGACTTGCGAGGGGCTTAAGCCGCGCTTGTCAGCTTCGATGGTTGTTGGCGTACCGTGACAATCCGAACCGGAGACCATTAGAACATCATTACCGGCAAAGCGATTAAAGCGCGCAAAAATATCGGCCGGAATAAGATAGCCGGCTAAATGGCCAAAGTGTATATCTCCGTTGACATAGGGCCAAGCGACACCGATGAAGATTTTTTTATTCATATTTATATTATAGCTTATTCCTCGCCCTTTTGCTGGCGCCATAGGGCGGCGTAGAGTCCGGCTTGTCCTAAAAGCGCTTGGTGAGTGCCTTGCTCTGAAATCAGACCTTTTTCCAGTACGTAAATTTTATCGGCATGCATAATGGTCGAGAGCCGATGGGCGATTAGAATAGTAATTAGCTCAGGCTTGGTTTTCGTGATGCTTTTAATGGTTTCGGTGATTTCCCGCTCGGTAAGGCTGTCCAAGCTCGAAGTGGCTTCGTCAAAGATAATCAAATCAGGTTGGCGCAAAAGAGCTCGGGCGATAGCCAAACGTTGCTTTTCTCCGCCGGAAAGTTTCAAACCGCCTTCGCCGATT
>DDTV01000035.1 GCA_002344425.1 Candidatus Falkowbacteria bacterium UBA2355 | reverse complement strand
CTTGATGAATACAGCATTGAATTAATTATGTTCAAGAGCAAGGAAAAACCTTTTGAACCGGATTGGATTGAACGTTTTGTTTTGGGTAAAGAATATAAAACAAGATTTAATCCTTTGATTGAATTTCTAAAAAACTCTCAACGCTGGAAAGTAATTTATAGCGACGAGACGGCAACCTTGTATGCACGCGTCAATTAAACAAGCTGTTAAACGACATTATTTTTGGTTACCATTATTGCTTGGCCTTGTTCTACTGCACTCCCAACACCAACTCGATAGTGACGAGGGAGTGGTTTTGAATGCGGCTTGGAATATTATCAACGGCCGAACAATGTATCTTGATAATTTCGAATTCATTGCGCCATTGGCGCCTTATTTATTGGCCGCTTGGTGGCGATTAAGCGAAGTTTCTTTTGCTTCGGCGGCAACTCTTGGCCTTTGTTTGGCCTCGCTGGGCGCGCTGGGAACATATCAACTGGGCCGTCTTTTGGGTTTAGAGCGCTGGCGTTTTTTACCGCCGGCGCTTTTTATTGCCAGCTCTTCATTTTGGCCTTTAATAAATCACAACGCCTTTAATCTCACGGCACTTATTTGGGCGCTGTACTTTATCGGTGCCGCCGGAAGAAAAAATTCTTATTACTTATGGGGCGGTCTTTGCAGCTCGGCGGGTTGTTTGTTTTTACAGCACAAGGGGCTGGCAGCCTATTTTGTTTTGTTAAGTTATTTATTATTAATGACTTTTTGTCGGCGGCTTCACTATAAAGCCTTGATAATTTTTACCTTAAGCTCGCTAGCGCCAATCGGCCTTATTTTATTGATTTGGCCGCCCAGTCTGCTCTATGAATCATTGATAGTTTTTCCGCTGGGGCACTACATTGAAACAAACGCCGTTTCATCAGCGTTGTTAGTAGTTTCGCTGGCCCTGGCCGTTGCTCTTAGCCTGCCGGCCTTTATTGAAAGAAGGGGCCAAAAAATAAATATAAAATTGCTTTTATTTTTGTTTGGCTTGGTTTTATCGGCGGCTAGTTTGCCGCGCGCTGATGCCGCTCATTTGTTTCAAGCTCTTTTTCCTTTTTTTGTTTTGACGGCGGTTTCGCTAGAATCAATCACCGGTCGAAAAAGCGACAGAATAATAATCGCCCTAACCTTGATTGCGATGGTGGTTGTCGCCGTGCCGAGGCCGCTCTTTAATAGATCAATCACCAATCATTTTGTCGGGGAGATAAAAAAAATCTGTCCCAAAAACCAAGGCATATATGCCGGCCCCTTTTTACCAGGTTTGTATTTTGAACTACGCAGTCTTAATCAGATTCCTTATTCAATTCTAATTACCGACCAACAAAGCGAGGCGCAATTCATAGACGCGGCTGATAAGTTGGCGGATAAAAGGCCGCATTGCGCCGTACTTAATTACGCGGTTGTAGAAAAGTTCGCTTATAATCGCGATAATCCGGTCGATGATTTTATTGAACAAAACTATCGGCTTGCCAAAACCATAGGCAATGTCACAATATACATATCTAATTGATATGCGTTTGGATATTGCCATTCCGGCCTACAATGAAGAAAAAATTATCGCTCAGAGCCTGGATAAAGTTTTGTCTTTTTGCGCCCAAGGCTTCAAAGAACATGACTGGGCTGTCAGTCTTTTAATTAACGGCTCTTCCGATAATACGGAAAAAATCGCACGCGCTCTGGCACAAAAAAATCCGCGTCTAAAAGTTGAGGTTTTTTTAAAGGGCGGCCGAGGAAGAACACTTAAGCAACATTGGCTTAACAGCGAAGCCGAGGTGGCGGCCTATATGGACAGTGATTTGGCGGTTGATTTAGAAGCTTTACCTCGATTGCTTGAGCCTTTGATTAAAAAAATAAAAGACATTAGCGTTGGCAGCCGTTTTCACCCAAAAGCAAAGGTTAAGCGCTCCTTTTGGCGCGAATTTATTTCGCGAGGCTACAGCCGCCTAGTTCGCTTGGTGCTTGCCCAGCCCTACAAAGATTTGCAATGCGGTTTTAAGGCCGTCCGACCGCAGATCTTTAGAACAATGGCTCATAAAATTAATGATAAAGGTTGGTTTTTCGATACCGAGTTGGTTGCTTGGGGTCATTACCTTGGTTTAAGAATTGCCGAAGTTCCGGTTGATTGGCAAGAAACTCGACTTGGCAAGCGCCACACCAAAGTAAATTTTCTTAAAATCGCTCGTGAATTCATTTTACCCCTAATTCGCCTGCGTCGTGATATACTTATTAATAAATAACCATGTCTGATCTTCGTTTTATACGCCGAGCTCCCCGCGCTTGGCGCTCAACCAAACACAGCCCGCGCCCAGTGCGTCGGGAATGGCGTCATGGCAACGGCGCTTCGCGCTTTGATTGGCGCGCACTTTGGGCAATGCCTAAATTCAGAAAATATTTTCGCAATACTATTATTGCTGGAGCGGTTTTAATTCTCGGTTTTGTAGTTTGGCTGTCTTATGGCCTACCTGATCCTAATAAATTGATTAGCCGAGAAATTCCGGAAAGCACTAAAATTTACGATCGTAGCGGAGAAACTATTTTATATGAAATCCATGGTGACGAAAAAAGAACCTTGGTCGCTTTAAGCGACATCCCCCAGCATGTCCGCGACGCAACCATTGCCATTGAAGATAAAAACTTCTACAACCACAAAGGTTTTAGTTTCTGGGCTATTTTCCGCACAGCCGTTACCAACATTCTAACCAATCGCCGAGCCGGCGGTTCGACACTGACACAGCAGTTTGTAAAAAACGCGGTTTTAACCACTGAAAAATCTTACATCAGAAAAATCAAGGAAGTTATCATTGCTTACCGTTTGGAAAAAAACTTTTCCAAGGATGAAATATTGCAAATGTATTTCAATGAAATTCCTTATGGTTCAAACGCCTATGGTATTGAAGCGGCTAGTTTGAAATATTTCGGCAAGCACGTTAAAGATTTAAGCTTGTCAGAGGGCGCCGTTTTAGCGGCTTTGGTGCAAAGTCCATCGCGTTATTCGCCCTATGGCCCCAACAAAGACACCTTAGTCGCTCGCCAACACTACGTACTTGATTTAATGGCCGAGCAAGACATGATCAGTAAAGAAGAGGCTCAACAAGCCAAGGATGTTAAATTAAGTTTTAAAAATCCGGCCGACAATATAATAGCTCCCCACTTTGTTTTGCATATTAAAGAAATGTTGGCTGAAAAATACGGAGAAAAAACAGTTGAACAAGGTGGTTTGAAAATCTACACGACTCTCGACACCTATAAACAGACGATTGCTGAAGAAGTATTAAAGAAAAAAGCCGAGGAAAATGAGAAACGTTTTAGCGCGACCAATGCCGCGCTGGTTTCAATTGATCCGAAAACTGGACAAGTTTTGGCCATGGTTGGATCGCGCGATTATTTTAACGAGTCTATTGATGGACAAGTCAATGTCGTACTTAAGCCCAGGCAGCCGGGTTCGTCTTTTAAACCAATTGTTTACGCTGCCGCCTTTGAACGCGGCTACACTCCGAATACCATTCTCTATGACGTGGTTACTAATTTTGCGGCCGGCGGCGCGCCCTATGAACCGCGCAACTATAATGGTCAAGAATACGGTCCGGTTACTATGAAAAAGGCTTTGGCTGGCTCCCTGAATATTCCCGCGGTTAAAGCTTTGTATTTGGCTGGACTTGATAATGTCCAAGAAATAGCTAAAAAACTTGGTTATACAACACTTGAAGACAAAGACCGTTTTGGTTTGTCTTTGGTTTTGGGAGGCGGCGAGGTAACTCTTTTAGAACACACCAATGCCTACAGCGCCTTTGCTCGTGACGGCGTTATGCATAATCCGAGTTACATATTAAAAATTGAAGATCGAAGCGGCAAAGTTTTGGAGGAGTATAAAAGCGAAGAGCGCCGCGTTTTTGATGCCAATATAGCAAGACAAATTAATTATTCTCTGTCAGATAACAATGAAAGAGCTTATATTTTTGGCGCGCGCAATTTTCTAACCCTGGGCAATCGTCCGGTTGCCGCCAAAACCGGTACTACCAACAATAACCGCGATGCCTGGACAATCGGCTATACTCCTTCGATTGTTACCGGTGTTTGGGTCGGTAACAACAACAATCGGGAAATGAAGGCTGGCGCCGACGGATCAATCGTCGCCGCGCCGATTTGGAACGAATATATGCGCCGCGTTTTGGGTGAAGAAAATGTTGAAAATTTCAGCGCCCCCAACATACCAATAACCGGCAAAGCAGTGCTTGATGGCAAAACCGGTGAAACTAAAGTTAAGATAGATAAGGCTTCGGGCTTATTGGCAACCGAGTTTACGCCAGAATCTTTTATTGAGGAACGCACCTATCAAGAAGTACACAGTATTTTGTATTATATAAACAAAAACGACCCCTTGGGGCCGGCACCTAAAAATCCCGCATCTGATCCTCAATTCAATTTATGGGAGAGTCGTATTTTGGAATGGGCGAAAAAGAATAACATTAATTCAGAAACTCCGCCGACCGAGTTTGATAATTTACATACTCTGGAAAACAGGCCCAGTTTTAAAATCACTAATTTTAATGACGGCCAAAGCACCGGCTCGCAATTAAATATAAAAATTGAGGCCTCGGCTCCGCGCGGAGTTAACAGGGCTCAATATTTTATTGACAACACCTTACTACAAACCATCAGCACCTATCCTTTTTCACTTGACGCTTCGATTGATTATTTATCTCCCGGCTTCCATGAATTGTTAGTCAGGGTTTGCGATGATATAGATAATTGTTCAGAACAAAAATTAAACTTTAATTACAAAAACTCAAACAGCTTAATCAAAATTCCTTAAACCTATTTTTTAATAGGCATAATTAAATACATATAATCTTTATCCGCCTTGTCTTTAATAAGACAGGGCGTTTCGTCATCAACCACTTCAAAAACCAACTCGGGACCGCTTAAAGAATTAAGGCCATCTAATAAATAGCGGTGATTTAAGGTGATTGCCACCACCTTTCCGCTTGTGTTACTTAATATTTTAGCGCTTTGTTCTCCTGTTTGACTTGAAGTGGCAGAAACCTCTAAACCATCTTTAATAAAAGATAAAACAACATCATTAACTCCGGTTCTTGAGAAAATAGCCGCCGCCTTAACCGCTCTCATTAGTTCATCGCGCGGTACAACTGCCAAACACTCGTGCTTGGCTGGAATAATTTGCTTATAATCAGGATAACGGCCGTCAATTAGGCGTGAAACCAACTCAACGCCACCAACCGCAAAAAGGCACTGATTTTCAGAAATATATAAAACCAAATCATTGCTTTCGCTCTCCTCGTCATATTCAACTGATGCGACACGAACCAATTCTTGGGCAGTTCGCAGGGGTAAGATAAACTGACAATCCTCCCCTAAACCGCTTTTTACTTTGATTCTTTTTTCTGACAAACGGTAGCTGTCAGTTCCAACCAACAACATTGAATCGCCCGATATAGAAAAGAAAACTCCTGACAACTCAGCGCGCGACTCATCGGTTGAAACCGAGAAAACCACCTGCGCCAAAGCTTTTTTAAACTCATTCTTATCAATACTGACGCCTTTGTCGCGACTAATATTGGGAATAAGAGGAAACTCTTCGGCCGCTATGCCCTTTATTTTGGTTTTATATTCGCCGCATTCAATTGAAAGATCCTCTCCAGTTGAACTTAATAAAACCTTGTCACTATCAAGCAGCGCGACATATTCAGAAATTGTGCGGGCATCAACCGTAAAAGCTCCCTCCTCTTCTATTTTTCCCCGAATGGTGCTCGTAATGCCGATCTCTAAATTCGTACTCATTAATTTTATAATTCCAGCCTGGGCAGAAATAAGAATATTATTCAAAACCGGCAGAGTGGTATTTTTTTGTGCAATGTGACTTGTTGCAAAAAGACTGTTTTGAAGATTTTTCTGGAGACTTATAATTTTCATATATTTATATAAGAATAATAACAATAAAGGAGTGGAAACTGTTAATTGTTTATTTTTGCTGGGAATTTTTTTGAAAAGCTGTGGATGAGATTGTGGATTAAATCCGCAACAACTGTGGGTGGGTGGAATTTTTTGTTTTTAAAAATTTTTTTTCAAGAAATCGCACACAACTTATTAGACAAAATAACAGTACTTATTAACACTTTTTCCCGCTAGTGATTTTGAAATAATTGTCGGATAGAAAGTAGTTGTTGTTTTAATTTTTGATTGTGTTTTAGATCTTCAGTTATTTTATTACAAGCATGGATTGCGGTGGTGTGGTCTCGGCCGCCAAGCTCATGTCCGATTGCCGGAAAAGAAGCGCTAATTTCATCGCGCAGTAAATACATGGCGATTTGTCGAGGCACAACCAATTCTTTTTTGCGGCTTTTGCCGGCCAAATCCTTGATATCAATATCAAAAAACTTGGCCACCGCCTCGATAATGTGTTTGCTTGTAATATTGGTTTCTCTGAATTCGGCCAAGGTGGTGGCAAGAATGTTTTTGGTCCCCTCTAGGGTCGGCTGTATATTATTAAACTCAAAGTAAGTAATTAAACGCGTTAGTGCGCCCTCTAGTTCTCTAATATTGCTATTAATGTTAACAGCCAGGTAATTAAGAATATCGTCGGACAGCGGGTAATTTTTTTCATGGCACTTATTGCGTAAAATAGCCAGCTTAGTTTCGAAGTCCGGCGCTATGATATCAGCAATCATCCCCCACTCAAAGCGCGATAGAAGGCGTTTTTCAAGGGCTGGGATGGCCTTTGGGGGACGATCCGAGGTTAGAACAATTTGGCGGTTAGTTTGATGCAGCTCATTAAAAGTGTGAAAGAATTCTTCTTGGGTTCCGTCCTTTCCCGCCATAAATTGAACATCGTCAACCAATAACAAATCAACGTTGCGATATTTTTCCTTTAGTTGTTTGGCGCGGCCAGAACGAACCTCGTTAATATAATCATTGGAAAATTTTTCCGAGGTAACATAGAGAATTTTATTGGTTTTTTTTGACAACTCATTGCCAATAGCCTGTAGAAGGTGGGTTTTACCTAAACCAACGCCGCCGTAGATAAACAAAGGGTTGTAAGCCTTGCCCGGATTGGTGGCAACTGCTTGGCAGGCGGCGTAAGCCAACTCATTGCCTTTGCCAACAATAAAATTTGAAAAAGTGTAGTAGGAGTTTAGACCAAAGCGATTGATTCCGCTTTGTTTGGGCAGGGCAGTTGTTGCCGGTGTACTTTCAGGTGCGGCTTGATTGCTGCGATTTTGCGGTTTGCGGTTTTCTATTTTATAAGAAATTTCTTTAATCGGATCCTTGGTAATATTTTTAAAAGCACTGAGAATTTCTTGATAGTATTTTTTTTGCAGCCAGGCCTGCGTAAAAGTGTTGGGGACGCAAATCACTACTCGAGTGCCGTCATAGGAATCAATAAAGGTGTTTTTAAACCAGGTTGTGAAACTGGCTTTTGATAGGTTGAGCTCAATTTCACCCAACACAGCTTGCCACAACTGTTCATGATCCATAATAATTTCTTAACTTAAATTCAGGCACAGTATACCAAGAATAAGTCTTTAGGTAAAAGGTCTTGATTTGTTTATAAGCTGTTGATAAGGGGTGGATAAGGCATATTAATTGACTAAAGGTATTAATAATGTTAGGTTAAGCATGTATTATTTTTAATATATGCCACAGAGAACATACCAACCAAACGCCCGCCGTTCCAAAAAGAAGCACGGTTTTCGCAAAAGAATGCAAACTAAGAATGGCCGTACCGTTATTAAGCGCCGTAAGGCCAAGGGGCGTAAAAAACTAACTGTTTAAAATATGCTGCCCGCGTCGCGTCGGCTTAGGTTGACACGGGATTTCGAGCATGTTTTTAGCGGCGGCAGAACTATTAATAGCGGTATTTGCCGTATTAAGGCCTTGCGCAACCAAAGAGATCTAAGCCGTTATGCGGTTGTTGTTAGCACTAAGGTCAGTAAGCGAGCGGTAATTCGTAACCGAGTAAGACGTCGTTTTTGGGCCGCTATCAGTGCTTTTGAGTTACTGGTGCCGACTGGACTGGATATTGTCGTTATCGCCTTTCCAGAGGCGGCCAAGGCTGATTTTTCGTTTATTAAACAAGAGTTAAACTCTTTATTAGTTAAGCGGTTATCAAAAAACTGATGTTTATAATGAATCGACTTGGAAGTGCGCTGGCAATATGGCTGCTCAAACTTTATCAAGCCACACTGTCTTTTGATCATGGTCCGCTTAAGCGTTTCTTTCCTTATGGATACTGCCGTTTTCATCCCACTTGTTCTCATTATGCAATCGGGTCAATTGAGCGCTTCGGTCTTATAATAGGCTCTTGGCTGGCTTTTAAACGCTTATTGCGCTGCCATCCTTGGAGCCAGGGCGGTCTTGATCCCGTACCAGATCATTAGTAATTTTTTTAAAAAACTATGGGTAATTTTTTTGAGACTATTTTCTATCAGCCAATTCTTAACCTTTTGGTTTGGATTTATAATATTATTCCCGGCCATGACGTAGGTTTGGCCATTATCGGCCTGACTATTGTTGTCAAGTTGGTGCTTTATCCCCTATCAAAAAAATCCCTGCAAGGCCAAAGAGCTCTGCAAAATCTCCAACCCAAACTTGATGAGATTAAAAAGAAATACGCCAATGACAAGGAAGCGATGAGTCGGGCGATGATGGAACTCTATAAACAAGAAAAAGTTAATCCTCTATCGTCTTGTTTGCCGCTTTTAATCCAACTGCCTTTCTTTTGGGCCATCTTCAAGGTTTTTAGAGATGAGTTGTCCGGCAAAGCCATTACTCTCTTATATCCTTTCATTGCCAATCCCGGAATAATCAACACTACAGCCTTTGGTTTTATTGATTTTTCAAAACCAAATATTGTTTTAGCTGTTTTGGCCGGAGCTTCACAGTTTGTTCAAGCAAAAATGATGCCCATGAAGCCGGCTTCCGTTACTGCACCAGGCGCCAAGGATGAAAATATTATGGCGGCCATGAATAAACAGATGTTATATTTCATGCCTGCCCTAACGGTTTTTATTTGTTTAAGCTTGCCTAGCGGCCTAGCTTTTTATTGGTTCATATCAACAATCATGACTATTGGCCAGCAATGGTATATGTTCCGCAAGCAAGAATAATATTTGCCAATAAAAAAAGGGCCCCAGCGGGGCCCTTTTTAATATAAAATTAATATGTGGCCGTATGCTGAGGCCCATCCCTACGTATTAAACTTTTGTTTAATATTTTTTGCAGGGACTGGCCTTGATGTTGATTTTTTCAAGACTTGTTTTCTACGCGGGGTACGGTTTTCCAAGTAATAAAACTAGGTTGACCATTTTTTTTGTTTTTATTTTAGCCAGACGTATCAACGCCGTCTGTTTTTTCTATCCCAGTAGAAAACAGAAGACTTCCGAAATACAAAGCATCCCGGAAAGCTTCTAAAAGAATAAAAGAGCAGTTCACATAAGTAAGTATAGCATATAATTGACATCGGGTCAATTACCGCGTATTTATTGGTTTTTATGAGATTAATGGATTTTTTGTCTAAGAAAACCTAGACTTAAACCCCTTATTTATACACAGTATCCACTGCTTATCCACAAGTAATTTGAGGTCACGGTGGGATTCGAACCCACGTATGGCGGTTTTGCAAACCGCTGCCTTAGCCACTTGGCTACGCGACCAGCACCGATAATATACCAAGATTATTATTAGATAACAAGTAGGCACGCGCCAAAGCACGTGCCTACTGTTTTTAATTTGGTATAAGAATGATTAATCCGCCAGAACAACGATTCTTAATTGACGTTTTCCAAATTGAAGAGCATCGCTTTTCTTTAACATCCAGACGTCAACGCGGTTGGAATATTTACGGGCGGTACGGTCGCGGACCGTAAAAACTCGATCGCCAAAATAATCCGGAATCATGATTTGGGTTCCCATGGGCAAGAAGTTGGCAGCTACAGTATCCTCAATGCCGTGCTTACAAACATTGAAGCCGTTGGCAGTTGTACAAGGATCGCCATCAGTTTGAGCGACTTCAGAGTTATAGGCCGTCATAGTAACGGTCATGTGCTTGCCGCCTTGGGGAATGTCAGACAGAGCAATACGGACCGGAGCCAGGTTAGAGGCTGAGGCCTTTGCGGTAACTGACTTATTCTCCTTTACTAAAGTAAAAGATAAGGCCGGCTTGGCAAGAGGTTCTTTAGCAGAAAACTGCTCAAGATTATTGGTCTTAGTTTTTGGGTGCTTAATTACAATACGGCGGGACGGAACAGTAATGCCGATTGTCGGCTCATCATAAGTAGCGGCTTGAGCCGGGAAAACTACAAAGTTATGAACCAACGACAATAAAATCGCGGCCACTAGAATTTTCTTTTCTTTTTTGGTTAAAATGTTGTGCTTGGTAAAAATGTTCATAGCTAATAAATTGGTCTTAAATATAAAAGCTCCACCCTAACAGATGGAGATTTAATCTAAGAGTTTAGCATAGGGGACAAATTATGTCAAGAGCTATTACGATTTTTTATAATTTTGTCAAGAGTAAATTTTTAGGCAACTATATCTAAATAATATTTAATATTAGCCAATTTTTTCTTAAAATCACAAAATATTATCATAGCATCAACATGTATAATATCTTCATTTATGGCTAATATTAAAGAATATTTAAGAACAGCTCGTCTTAGTCGCTTAATTTTGCGCTTTGAAATACGATTAACTTCCGGATAGCCATTTATGTTTTTTGAGAGAGTTTTAACTTCAATAAATCTAACCTGCCCTGATCGGCTGGCAATCAAGTCTATTTCCAAGCTCCCAAAGCGTTGGTTTAGTTGAACTGAATATCCTCTAGATATAAAAAATCGTTCAGCAATGTTTTCGCCTATTTTGCCAAGGTTTTTTCTGTTTTGTTCTATGTAAAACATAAAAAGTTCCATATATAACAAAAACCCCTCAAAAGAGGGGTTTTTGTTTAAAAGCTATTAGGACGGGAGGTATTTTTTCAATTCTGAATTATGTATGGCCTCTGATCTTTTGGAGTTACGACGTTTAAAGTCTTTAAAAATAAAGAAGAGCCAAACTAAGCTGATTAAAATCCAGATAATATACCAATATCGAGCGCGCAAAACCGGAATAATTTGGTCATTAACAAAGAGTATATATAGGGCTATTAGGGAGTTGCCGAGCAGAAAATTGCTTAGTTTTACAAGGCTTTTTTTATAAATATGCCAAGCTTCTGGGTAGGCCTTAATAGCAATAACAATACTGGCTATACTAAATATGGCTATCATAGACCAAAGAAATTGCTGGCCATAATAACCAACCGGCTCAGGACGGGCATTAAACCAAAAAGCAATTGAAATAAGGTTTTGTAACATAAGGGTTTATTTTTCAAAAATAGCGCCGTAGTGATAGTCTCCGGCCTTAAAGCTTTCGATGTGCTTTAGTCCGGCCACTTCGGCTGATTCCTTGACTGAATCCAGGGAAATTCGACGGTCGCCATGAGGGCCCAGTGGAGAGGGTTTATGGTTCCAGTCAACTATAATAAGTAAGGCTTTGGGTTTTAACATTCGGGCAGATTCGGTCAGCATTGTTATGCTATCTCCTGACTGGTGCAAGGTGTTAATTAAAAAGGCGCGATCAAGAGATTTGTCGGCAATTGAAACACCATAATGCTTATCAAGGTTTCCCAAGCTAACATTAACTCCGCTTACTGCATGGTGTTCAATTTCACGCTCAATGGTTTGTATGATATTGGGAAGAATATCAATACCCAAAACTTTGCCATTTTTACCAACTATCGTTGACAGGGCATAAAGAAAGAAAAGGGAATTGCCGCAACCTAAATCAGCTACCAATTGGCCATCGCTTAAATCAGCTTTGGCAATTACGGTATCAAAGGATATGAGCGAAGTAGAGACGCCGATTGGCTTCATAAATAACAATCTACCCACAGTTTATCCACAAAACTTTATTTAGCTAATATTAGCAAAATAATGCTTTAATAAATAAATCTGGCCTTGCTTATTAACAAAATTTTATTACTTAAGTCCATGGATTTCTGGACTTTTTGTGGACCATAAGGGACTTGAACCCTTGACCTCTTCCATGCCATGGAAGCGCTCTACCAGCTGAGCTAATGGCCCAAAAATCACTTGTCTTCAAAGCAATAAAAATATACAGTATTTGCGTAAAGAGTGCAAGGCTCTAGGTGTGCTCCCGGAGGGAATCGAACCCCCATTTTATCCTTAGGACGGATTTGTTCTATCCATTGAACTACGGAAGCGACAGTTGCCGTATCGCGCACTTGCCTATATCATATAGTTATATCTTATATTATACAAATTTATGGCTATGTTTAATAAAAACAGTGTTGGTAAGGACGGTATTGAAACCGTTATAGGTCCCTCGGTTAAATTAGAGGGAAATTTTGTTTGCCAAGGAGGAATTGTTATTGAGGGCGAATTAAAGGGCTCTGTTAAAACGGCCGGTTATTTGGAAGTTGGCGAGCGGGCCAATGTTACGGCTGATGTTGCGGCCAAGGAAGCTCGCGTTGGCGGAGAGGTTCGAGGCAATATAAGGATAGACGGATATTTGGAAGTTACTTCTTCGGCAAAGTTGTTTGGAGATATTGAAGCCGCCTTTGTTTCAATCGCACGCGGCGCTGTTGTTAAAGGAAAATGCTCTATCTTGGGCGAGGCTAAGAATACCAAAAACGGAACGCCAAAAATAAAAGAAGAGACGGCCGTAAACAGCCATGACTAATATTTATATTTATGATCAAGAGCTGTCAGGTCGGCGTTATCAAAAATTGCTTGAGCGACTTGAAACACGTCTGACTGATCTTGGTATCGGCGGAAAAATTTATCGTTTGGCTCCAATGACCAGATTGGAGTCCGCTCTTAAAGATGAGTTGGCAAAAAAACCAAAAACCATCGTAGCGGTCGGCGGCGATGCCTTGATCAGCCGTTTGGCCGGCTTGATTGCGGGAACAAGAATTCCTTTGGGAATTATTCCAATCGGATCCAGCATGATTGCCGACGGCTTTGGGATAACGACTGAAAACGCCTGCAAAACTTTGGCGGCTCGCCGCATTGTCTCGCTTGATATCGGCCGAGTTGATGGCCAGCATTTTTTTGTTTGCCGCGCGGTTATAACCGCCAATAATCCGAGCTTGATTCTTGATGGCGAGTTAACGGTCGAGGCCGAGGGCAAGGCTTTGATAGAGGCGGTTAATATTACGGGCGATGAATACGGCTATCTTGGCGCCCAGCCCTTGGCTGACGACGGTCGTCTTAATGCCTATATTTTAAAAACTGAAAAAAGTCTTTTGCGTAAAGATATTTCCCAATCAGCTTTTATTTGCAAACAGCTTGAAATTGTTAAGGGGGCGATTAAGGTAGAGCTTGACGGGGCGAGCGAAATTAAAGGGGCTCGTTCAATTGAAGTCGTTCCCGGATTATTAACGGTTATCGTCGGCAAAGACAGAAAATTTTAAAATAAAAAACGTCACTATTTGGTGACGCTTTAAAAAAGAAAGAAAAATTTTTAAGTCAGTTCATTATAGTCAAAAGGTACGACTAAGATATTGTTTTTTGGTTTAGCGGTAAAAGTGTAGCAAGGATTTTTATAACACAGTACATGTTTGATTCCGCTGACATCTATTTGCTGGCCGGAAAATTTTTCTAGAGAATAATCTTTTTCTCTGGAAAAAGCTTTAATCAGCGTGTTGACCACACTGATGTCGGCCGCGGGATGAAAACGAATCGAG
>DDTV01000011.1:21383-31258 GCA_002344425.1 Candidatus Falkowbacteria bacterium UBA2355 | reverse complement strand
GTGTCCACTTAAGTAATTTAGCCAAGCCGACAAAAACGCTTTCTCCTTTGACCAGAGCATAGCGTTCTATTTCCATATTAATGAAAAATTGAAAAGAGATGCCGAGCAAGGCCGCCCAAACAAGACCCAATCCGTAGTTGGCGGTCAAATAGGGCCACAGAATCAATTCACCGGAACCGAGCCCGAAGGCGAGAATAATAAAACTCGGACCGATGATTTTTTTTAAAGGCAGAGCCGGCGGAAATTTTTTTAATAATTCGCTCATGAAGACTGCTTAATGATATACTATGATTATAACACATATGACTTTTCTCCAAGCCTTAATTCTCGGACTAGTCGAAGGTCTGACGGAGTTCATTCCGGTTTCCTCAACCGGACATCTTTTAGCCGTCGCCAAATTAATGCGGCTCGAGCTGACGCCTTTTGTTACGAGCTTTACTATTTATATTCAACTCGGCGCGATTCTCGCCGTTCTTGTTTTATATTTTAAAAAATTACTTTTAAATCGCCATAATTTTTTCAATGTTGTCATGGCCTTTATCCCGACGGCCATCATCGGCTTGGTTCTCTATCCTTTTATTAAAAAGATTTTACTTGAAAGTTTATTGACCGTTGCAGTTGCCTTAATCGTCGGCGGTTTAGCTCTAATCATTTTTGAATATTGGTTTAAAAAACAAGCCGATAAAAATAAACCTTTGTCTCTACGTCGCTCTTTTATTGTCGGCATCTGCCAGGCCTTGGCCGTTATTCCCGGAGTATCCCGTTCCGGCGCAACAATTATCGGCGGCCTCTTGCTCGGCATTAACCGCCAAACCATTGTGGAATTTTCTTTTCTCTTGGCCATTCCGACTATGGCGGCGGCGACCGGCCTTGATTTGATTAAAAGCGATTTTAATTTTTCTAATAATGAATGGCTGATGATTGCCGTTGGTTTTATGACGGCCTTTGGATCAGCCATCTTGGCCGTTAAATGGTTTATCGCCTTTGTATCTAAACGTAGCTTTGTCGGTTTCGGTTGGTACAGAATCGCCGCCGGCTTGCTTATTCTCCTATTTCTGCTATAGTAATGAATCACTATGGCGAATATAAGGAACATCGCAATTATCGCGCACGTCGACCACGGCAAAACCACCCTGGTCGACGCTTTGCTTAAACAAACCGCCACGCATCTTAATAAAGACGCGGGGACGGAGTTGATTATGGACTCGAACGAACTTGAAAAAGAGCGCGGTATTACAATTTTCTCCAAGAACGCTTCGGTCGTTTATAACGGAACCAAAATCAATATTATCGATACTCCGGGTCACGCCGATTTCGGCGGCGAAGTCGAGCGCGTTTTGAAAATGGCCGACGGCTGTTTGCTTTTGATCGATGCCAAAGAAGGTCCGATGCCCCAAACCCGCTTTGTTTTAAAAAAAGCCTTGGAACTTAATCTGCGTATTATCGTCGTCGTTAATAAAATAGATAAACCCGGCGCCCGTTGCGATTACGCTTTGAACAAAACCTTTGATCTTTTTGTCGAACTCGGCGCCTCCGATGAATTGATCGATTTTCCTATTATTTACGCTTCGGCGAAAAACGGTTTGGCGGGAGAAAGCGACAATTTGAATGAAATGAAAAATATCTCGCCGGTATTCGAAGCGATCTTAAAACATGTCCCCGAACCTTCCGGCGACGCCGCCGCGCCTTTGCAAATTCTCATTACTACTATTTCCGGCGATGCTTTCAAAGGGCGCATCGCGACCGGGCGCGTTTACAACGGAATCGTCAAGGCCGGACAGCAAATCGCCTTAATCAACCGCAAGGGCCAAATCTCTACGCACCGCCTCGTTTCGCTAATGACCTATCAAGGTTTGGAGCGCGTCGATGCCAAGGAAGCAAGCGTCGGAGACATTATCGCCATTTCGGGCATAGACGAAATCACCATCGGGGAAACCATCGCCGATCCGGCGACGCCGAAAGCTTTGCCGCTTTTGCATATTGAAGAACCGACCGTCAAAATGGTATTTATGGTCAATGATTCTCCCTTTGCCGGCAAAGAAGGCAAGTTTACAACCAGCCGGCAAATTCAAGAACGCTTGATGAAGGAATTGGAAAATGATATGGCGCTTAAAGTCGAGGATGCTCCTGCCGGCGGCTGGGTCGTTTCCGGCCGAGGCGAATTGCACCTCGCGATTTTAATCGAACGCTTGCGCCGTGAAGGATATGAATTGCAAGTCTCGCGTCCGCAAGTTATTACACATGAAGAAAACGGCAAAACCTTGGTTCCCTATGAAGAAGTATTTATTGAAGTGCCTGATGAATATTCCGGAACGGTAATTCAAAAACTCGGCACTCGTCACGCCGAGATGAAAGACATGCGCAAAGACAACAATATTACCTATCTTGATTTTATTATGCCGACGCGCGGACTCTTCGGCTACCGCTCTGAATTCTTAAGCGATACGCGCGGACTCGGTTTGATCAATACAAGCTTTCTTGATTATCGCGAAGATTCCGCCGCTTGGCCGGAAAGGGATCGCGGTTCGCTCATCGCCTTTGAAACCGGCACGACCAATTTGTACGGTTTATTAAACGTACAAGATCGCGGTATTCTCTTTTTCGGTCCGGGCATTCCGGTTTACAAAGGCCAAATCGTCGGCCAAAATGCCCGTTCGGAAGACTTAGAGGTCAATGTCTGTAAAGCCAAACAATTATCCAATATGCGTTCGAAAGGCGACGGCGTGGCCGAACATTTCAAGGCGCCGAAGACAATGGATCTTGAAGAATCTTTGGAATATATTTCCGACGACGAACTTGTCGAGGTTACTCCGCTCAATATCCGTCTGCGCAAAGTAACGCTTGATAAAATACAGGCAAGGAAAAAAGAATTAGGAATTAAATAAAAAAAGAGTCGGGTTTAAAGCCCGACTCTTTTTTATTCTTTATCTTTCAAATGCTCTTGCAACCATTCCCATTGCTCAAGAATCTGATCTTCGATAAATTCATCATTATCATCATCGGTTAATAATCCGCGTTCACGGTAATATTCGATTGTCTCTTCGACAAGTTGTTTAAATGCATCGCGATCATAAGCGCCCTGTTCCTGCATTTTAATCTTAACTAATTCAAATATTTCTTGGGTAATCGGTTCCATATGCTTTTATCCTATACTATATAGAAACGCTGTCAATATTTACAAATTACAATCTCCGTGATAATATAAGTAAGGTTATTTATTTAAAGACATTATGCCTCAAATCAAATCAGCCAAGAAAGAACTGCGCAAAGGCGCTCGTCGCCAAGGCCGCAACGACGCGGTTCGCGACGAACTCTCTTTGACCCTTAAAAAGGTGAAGAAAGCGATTGCCGCCGGCGCGACCGATGCTGCGCGCGAAGCTTTGAAAGGCGCCTTGAAAGCCCTTGATAAAGCGACGCAAAAGGGCGTTCTTAAAAAGAACACCCGCGATCGCAAGAAATCACGTTTGCATAAAGCGGTTAACAAAATTGCCAAGAAATAAAAAAATCCCCTGCGGGGGATTTTTTTAAACTCGGGATAATAAAACCGGCAACAGTTCTTCGGCTGTTCCGCGGCCGGACTTATGACGATAATCGATATCGATTAAAGCGCTGATCATGTTCTTGAGATAATCAAAACTGAAACGCCGGACTTGATTGATATTTTTCTCCAATACATAAGGATGCAAACCGAGCGAAGAGGCCAGCTCGCGCTGCGTCGCTCCGCTATCCAGCGCCTGACGAATTGAGGCCAAAGTTTTATATTGCCATAAGAGCATGGAAATCAAATATTGGGAGTTGGCGCCGTCTTGAAATTGCTCGTTTAATAATTTCAAAGCGGTATCGGCGCGGCGCGCGGCTAAGGCATCGGTTAAGGCAAAAATAGTTTCCGTCACGGAGTCGTGCGTCACTCCTTTAATCTGCTCTTCCGTGATCGTCGCCGATTTATCTGTCGCGTTTGACAAGGCGGCAAGCTTGGCGGTTTCCGAAGAGAGGCGCCATAAATCAGCGCCGACCAAATTAACCAGCAGCTGCGCGGCACGCGGCGTTATTGAGGCGCTGTTTTCTTTAGCGAACTGAGTTACGGCCTTGATTGTTTGCGCGCTCGTCAAAGCAGGACAGGCCTGAGCATAAGCGTGTTTAAGAAGATAATCAAATAGGGCTTTTTCATCTTTCAATAAGGCGCCGACCTTGCCGTCTTTATCAAGTCGACCGATGCCTTTTTTAGCGGCGGTGCTTTTCTCGGTTAACGACGATTCATAAATTACTAAAATATTCTCGTTCTTCTTTTCCTTTTTTAAAAACTCAAGCAATTCAATCGCCAGTTCTTTATTTTTTGAAGCCAGCGTATCAGTGATAACAATAAAACGACGCTTGGCAAACAATGATTGCGGACGATAGGCTTCCGCCAAAGTTTCAATTTTAAGCTTGGTGCCGTCAAGCTCTAGAAAGCTCGTACCGGTCGGATCAACTTCGGCAATAAATTTGTCCTTTAATTCTTTAATTTTTTGCCGGGCTTTAAAGCTTTCCGGACCGTAAAGGAAGATAATCATACGAAAGCAGTATAGCCTGTTTATCCTAGATTTTCAAACGCGGCGCTGATATACTAAAACTATTATGAAAACCGTTTTAGATCTCCATATCCACTCCAAATATTCCCGTGCCTGCAGTCCGCAATTGACCTTGCCCAATATTGATCGCGTCTGCCGCGAAAAAGGCATTCATATTATGGCGACCGGAGATTTTACTTATCCCGCCTGGATGAAATCGATTGAAGAAGAGCTCGAAGAAATCGGGACGAGCGGTTTATACAAATTAAAAAGCGCGCCGGACGCCAAAGCAAAATTCATCCTGTCCACCGAGCTCTCCTTAATCTATAAAGACAATGGCAAAGCGCGTCGAGTTCATATTATGGTGACGGCTCCCAATCTTGCCGCGGCCAAAGAACTGAATAAGCAACTGGACAAAGATTACAACATTCGCAGCGACGGTCGGCCGATTCTCGGGATGAGCTGTCCTGATTTGGTAAAAATGTGCCTGGCCATCCATCCTAAATTTTTGATTTATCCGGCGCATATTTGGACGCCCTGGTTTTCAATTTTCGGTTCCAAATCAGGTTTTAATACTTTTGAAGAATGTTTTCATGACCAAGTAAAACATATCTATGCTTATGAAACGGGTTTAAGCAGCGATCCGGCAATGAATTGGCGCTTATCGCAACTTGATAAGCTGACTCTGCTCTCCTCCTCGGACGCCCACTCTTTGCCGAACTTGGCGCGCGAAGCCAATGTCTTTGATTTATCGGAAACTCCAAGCTATGACGAAATTTATGAAATTATCAAAACCAACGATAAAAAAAGGGTTCTTCATACTATTGAATTTTGGCCTGAAGAGGGAATGTACCATATCGACGGCCATCGCGCCTGTAATTTTTCTTGTTCACCCGAAGAATCTAAAAAATTAAAAAATATTTGTCCTGTCTGCGGCAAAGAATTGGTTATCGGCGTTTTGAATCGTGTTACGGAATTAGCTGATCGTCCCGAAGGTTTTAAACCGAAGGACGCGACGCCTTACAAACAAGCCGTTGAACTTGATAAGATAATTTGCGAAGCCTTTGGTATCAAGAGCCGCAATTCAAAGGAAGTATTGGCCATGCATAGCAAACTGATTAAAGAACTTGGTCCGGAATTGGAAATTTTATTGGATATGCCTTTGGAAAAAATTAAGAATCATGCCCCTTCCGAAGTAGTCGAAGGCATCCGCCGGATGAGAGAAGGCGAATTATTCGTCGTCCCTGGTTTTGACGGACAATACGGCGTCGTTCAAATTTTTTCGCCCGAAGAGAAAAAGAATCGACAAAAAACTTTGTTCTAGTTATAATTATGGTGCTATGTTTTTATCTCTCAAAATCAAAAAAGAAAAAAATCTTTACCGCCTATCTTTGGAACTTTTGCCGCGGCAAATTTCTGATACCCTGAAGAAGGGCCTTTGGAGCAATGAAAAAAAATTGCGCGCCGTAAAAACAATTATTGTCAACGGCATGGGCGGCTCTAACCTCGGCGCAGAAATTATCGTTTCGCTTTTAAAAAAAGAATTGAAAATTCCGGTCTTAGTCGAAGCGGGCTACGAGGTTCCCGGCTATGTTGATAAGGAAACCGCCTATATTGTTTCGTCTTATTCCGGAACCACTGAGGAACCGCTCGTTGCTTATAAAAAAGCCAAAGCGCGCGGCGCCCTCATCATTGCCTTAACCGCGCAAGGCGGCAATAAGCTTTCCGATTTGGCGAAGAAAGACGGTTTTCCTGCTTTTGAATTTCCGACCTCCGCCAACCCTTCGAAGCAACCTCGACTCGGCTTGGGCGCCAGCATCGCCGCTTTCATTATTGTTTTCCAAAAACTCGGCGCTTTAAAAAATTCAATTTTACTTGAATTGAGCAAGGCGGCGAAAAAATATCGCGACGACAGCGCGGCTATTGCGCGCCGTCTTAAGAATCGAGAGATCATTCTTATCAGCGGCCCGCTTTTCGCCGGCAATCTTAAAGCCTTGCGCAACCAATTTAACGAAAGCGGAAAAAATTTCGCTTCTTATCTAACTATCTCCGACATGAATCATCATGCGCTGGAAGGCCTGTCATATCCGAAAAGCAATCGCAAACGCTTGCTTGCGCTATTTATTGATAGTCAGCTCGATAATAAAATCATCCAAAAAAGGGCTGATATTAGCAAAGAAATTTTTAAACAACAAAAAATTTCACTTGTCTCTTATCGACTTAAAGGCAAAAATATTTTGGAGCAGGGTCTTGAGCTCTTGCAATTTGGCAGCTGGTTATCGTATCATATAGCTATTCAAAACCATGTTGATCCAATGTCTATTCCCTTCGTCGACTGGTTTAAGAAAAAACTCTCCAACTAAATATTAAATTTTCAATATGCATCAAGGAGGGGTGCGGACTTTGGTCCGCGCGATGCTTATCGGCATCGCAACCGCAGGCTTTTTTGTCTGGGGTTTTTCTGTTAAGGCGCTTGCGCCGTCGGAAATAGTTATTTCCAAAGTCCAAATCAGCGGCGGTACGGGGCTCAGTTCGCAAGACTTTGTTACGATAATAAATAAAAGTTCGGCAACCATTGATCTTAAGGGCTTGCGGCTTGTTAAACGCACAAAAACCGGCACAGTCGACACAACGATTAAATCATGGACAAGTTCAACTCCGCTGGCGGCCGGCGCAAGTTATACTTGGGCTAATTCCGCAGACGGTTTTGCCGATTCAATCAACGCCGATACTTCATCAACACAAACGATCGCCAACGATAACGGAGTTGCTCTGCGCGAAGGCGCGGCGGATAGCGGAATAATTATCGACTCGCTCGCCTTTGGCGCCGCGGACAATGCCTTTGTCGAGGGTTTGGTTTTTCCGCAAAATCCGGCGGGCGGCCAATATTTATTGCACCTTAATAATCAAGACACAAACAACAATGCCAACGACTTTATTCTTTTCCCTCCGGCGACGCCCGAGGAAGAAGAAACTGAAACCAATAATCAAACAGACAGCTCAACACCGGCGCCGGCTTCTGACGATTTATTCATCAATGAACTCTTTGTTAACCCCAAGGGAGTTGATAGCTTGTCTTTGACTCAAGAATTTATTGAACTGCACAATCGCGGCAAAACTCCGCTGGCGCTTGATAATTGGCGAATTGAAATCGGCGACATTGTTTTTCCCTTGCCGGCAGGAACGATTATAGCGCCCGGCGGCTTTACAAGTCTGCGCGATCCGAAAAACATTGTTTTACCCAATAAAGGAGAAACCATTAAACTTTTTGCGCCTGAAAAAACCACCGCCCTGCAAAGCGTCAGTTATAAAGAAGCGCCGGACGGCATGAGCTATGCATACTTTTCAGGCACTTGGCGCTGGACCGCTTTGGCAACGCCCGACAAAGTCAATCAACTCGCTCAAGCGCCCAGGGCGGCCTTTGAAGTTATCGGGGTGTTGATGCCAAACGTTAAACTGCGCTTTGACAGCTCAGACAGTTTTACCAATGGCCAAGCGGCCGAATATTTATGGGATTTCGGCGCCGGTAAAACCAGTCTTGAACCCTTTCCTGAATTTTCTTTTGATAAGAACGGAACCTATCAAGTATCGCTAGCTGTTAAAACCGACTACGGGTTGTCTAAAGTGGAACAAAAAATTAAAATCGGAGAAAACAAAACAGTGGAGCTAGACCGAGAAAAGGAAGTTTCCGGCCAAACGGCGCCCGAACCGGTTGAAGCGATTGACGGCGCTGACTTTACCACCGCCGGAACCGTTGTCGTGAAGCCGGGCGTTTTCGGAGTTCAATATTTTTATCTTTTGCCCGAATACGGCGAACCCTTAATTGAAATTTATAATTCAAAAAAACTATTTCCCAAGTTAAAAATCGGCGATCAAGTAATCGTCAGTGGTGAATACACGGAACGCGAACAAGGTCCGCGCCTTAAAATCAAAGAAGCTAAAGACGTTAAGTTTATCGGCGAGGGAGAGCTGGAGATCCCTGTGCCGAGCAACAGTACAGAGATTACCAAACCGCCTTTTCCTAGGTTGGCGAGCGTTACCGGAGAAATAGTTTCCAAAAAATCGCCGCGCATTTACCTGGCCGATGAAACGGGGGAAATTGAAATATATCTATCTAAAAATACCGGGCTTAAAATCAGCGATTTTGAAGTTGGAAAAACAATTACCGTTAAGGGCGTGCTGACCCTTTCCAACGGAACAGTCCGGCTTCAGCCGCGTTATTCAGAAGATATTATAACCAGTGATGATATAGCGCCGGAGGCAGCGGATTTTACAGCAGCCGCTCTGCCGATTTCTTCTTCAGTCTTAGGCGAGGAAATAAACCAAAAGCCAAATTTATCAAACAAAAATATTACTGCCCTATATCTCGCGGGCGGCGCCGTCATATTAATAGGCGCTCTCTTATATTTCGGAAATAAAAAATCCAGAAGCTAAGCCTCTGGATAAAAAATTACTAAATCAATTGTTTGAAAATTTATAATCAGCCTTACCTTTATTAAAGGAGAATCTTGGCCGCAAAAAGTGCAATCCGAAATGTTCGCCTTCTTCTAAGCACATTCTTAGACCAAAACCCTCATCTTTATATTTTTCATAAAAGGCCTTAACCTTTTCTGAAGGAAAAAATTGAATTATCATGATTGTTTTACCGTCATTGTGGTAAACAACCAAGCTGTCATCCACCGGTTCAACAAAAGTTGTGCGGGGCTGATCCTGGAGTGATTGAATTTTTTCTTCATTGATTTTTTCAAGCGTAGCCGCTTTTAATATATCAATGCAAGGTCTTTCTAGACACTCGTTGGTTGGTTTTAAAAGAACAGTAGGTACAAGGTATATATTTTCCGGTAGTAAAACTGCGGTTACTACTTCCTTAATGAACTCGTTTTTCTTTACATCTGTTACTGAGTACAATTTTTCCTCCTGATTTAGTTATGTAAAAATTTTAATTTCCTTTATTAAATCACGAATAAATAAAAAAGTCAAGGTATCAAAAAAACGATGCTTAAAAGCATTGTCCTGGCGCTGGCCTACTTTCCCGGAGCTTGGACGGCTCGAGTATCATCGGCGCTGAAAGGCTTAACTTCTGTGTTCGGGATGAGAACAGGTGTGACCCTTTCGCTTGGAGCACCAAGACGATGCCTTTAAACATCGGCTTGATAAAGATTCATGTAAAAAACATTGTAAACAAAAATGTGGGAAAATCTAATGGTTTATTAGTACTCCTCGGCTTAACCCATTGCTGGGCTTACACCTAGAGCCTATCAAGGTCATATTCTCTGACCAACCTATGAAATCTAATCTTGAAGACAGCTTCACGCTTAGATGCTTTCA
>DDTV01000011.1:20928-21064 GCA_002344425.1 Candidatus Falkowbacteria bacterium UBA2355 | reverse complement strand
GTAGCTACCCAGCAATGCCCCTGGTGGAACAACTGGCACACTAGAGCTTCATTCTTCCCGGTCCTCTCGTACTAGGGAAGAGCCTTCTCAAATTTCCGCGACCATAGTGGAGAGGAGACCGACCTGTCTTACGACG
>DDTV01000011.1:20088-20675 GCA_002344425.1 Candidatus Falkowbacteria bacterium UBA2355 | reverse complement strand
ACCCAGCTCGCGTGCCGCTTTAATAGGCGAACAGCCTAACCCTTGGGAGCTTCTCCACCCCCAGGATGCGACGAGCCGACATCGAGGTGCCGAACCACGCCGTCGCTGTGGACGCTTGGGCGTGACTAGCCTGTTATCCCCGGAGTAGCTTTTATCCGATGAGCTTCCGCCGTTCTATTTCGTACGGTCGGATCACTAAGTTCTGCTTTCGCAACTGCGCGACTTGTGGGTCTTGCAGTAAAGCCGGCTTGTGCCTTTACACTATCTTCCGGATTTCCATCCCGGAATAGCCGACCTTTGTAAACGCCTCCGTTACCTTTTAGGAGGCATCCGCCCCAGACAAACTACCCACCAGATACTGTCCTCTCTCCCGATTCAGGGAGCGAAGTGAGAATTAAGAACATGTCAGGGTGGTATCTCACTGGCGCCCGAAGGCTCCCACCTATGCTGAACAGACATATCCCTAACTCAATATCAAGTTGTAGTAAAGCTTCACGGGGTCTTTTCGTCCAACTATGGTTAACCAGCATCTTTACTGGTCTTGTAATTTCGCCGAGTCCCTTGTTGAGACAGTTTTCAAGTTGTTA
>DDTV01000011.1:19009-19710 GCA_002344425.1 Candidatus Falkowbacteria bacterium UBA2355 | reverse complement strand
ATTTAGCAGGGAGCTGTGTTTTTGATAAACAGTCACTTGAAATCTTTCGCTGCGGCCCGGATTGCTCCGGGCAGGTCTTATTGCTAACTTACGACCGCTGTTTTGCCGAGTTCCTTAACAAGGGTTCTCTCGTACACCTTAGGCTTCTCGCCTCGTCTACCTGTGTCGGTTTACGGTACGGATACTTCAGCCTTAACCCTAGAGGTTTTTCTTGGAAGCTCCTTTATTCAAATTGACGCCACCCGAGGGCTTTGTCTTCCGCCGACCGCTTGAAATATCGACCCGGATTTGCCTGGATCTATTCTTGCGGCTAGCGACGTTCATACCATAGAAACGCTTGAATCACGGAACTTCGTCCCCCCATCGGAAAACTGAAGTAGTGCTGGAATATTAACCAGCTCATCCATCGACTACGTCGCCACTACAGCGACCTCGCCTTAGGACCGACTAACCCTGGGTCGAGTTGCGTTGCCCAGGAACCCTTAGACTTTCGGTGGGCGGGGTTTTCACCCGCCTTTGTGCTACTTATGCCAACATTCTCTCTTCCAAATCCTCCACCGCAGCTCACACTACGGCTTCAGCGGGTTTGGAATGCTCCTCTACCACTCATCCATTCGCATGGAGAGTCCGCATCTTCGGTAATATACTTAGCCCCGATACATTTTCGGCGCGAGACGACTAGACTAGTGAGCTATTACGCT
>DDTV01000011.1:0-18748 GCA_002344425.1 Candidatus Falkowbacteria bacterium UBA2355 | reverse complement strand
GGCTGCTTCTAAGCCAACCTCCTAGTTGTCGCAGTCACGACACCACCTTTAACACTTAGTATATATTTAGGGACCTTAGATTGCGATCTGGGCTGTTTCCCTTTTGACTAGTGGAGCTTAGCCCCCACAGTCTGACTCCTGAGCTTCACGCATAGGTATTCGGAGTTTGGTTAAAGACGGTAGCTTGCGCCCCGCCTCTATTCAGTGCTCTACCCCCTATGTTCAGCGCTCAAGGCTAGCCCTAAAGCTATTTCGAGGAGAACCAGCTATTGCCGAGTTCGATTGGAATTTCTCCGCTAACCACAGCTCATCCCAAAGTGTTGCACGACTTACGGGTTCGGTCCTCCCCTTGTATTTCTACAAGGTTCAACCTGGCCATGGCTAGATCACCCGGCTTCGGGTCTTGTACATGCGACACTCTTACATATTAGAAAGGCAACAAAAATTTCATTGCCATTTCTAATAAGTAAGATAACGGGCGATTAACCCTCGCTTTCACTGAGACTACTTCGCCTTCGGCGAATTAATCAAGCCGCATGCAACAAACTCGTTGGCTCATTCTTCAATAGGCACGCCGTCACCCGGTAAACCGGGCTCCGACTGCTTGTAAGTACATGGTTTCAGATACTATTTCATCTCCCTCACCGGGATGCTTTTCACCTTTCCCTCACGGTACTAGTTCACTATCGATCTCAAAAAGTATTTAGTCTTGGGTCATAGTCGACCCGGATTCTCACGGGATTTCACGAGTCCCGCGATACTTAAGAACTGGTATCACAGAGTAGAAATTATTTTCGCCTACCGGGCTATCACCGTCTTCGGCCGAACTTTCCAGTTCGCTTCGGCTAATCAAATCGTTCTCTGCCTGACCGCATTGAGTAGTCAGCACACCAGCCTTGCAACACCACATAGACATATGGACTCAATTCCTTCAGCATACTTCATCTCACCGAAGTGAAAAAAAACATGCGTGGTCTACAGTGGTTTGGACTGTTCCCCGTTCGCTCGCCACTACTAAGGGAATGACAATCTCTTATCAAGATTGACGAAGCACCGCCAACATTGATAAAAGATTAAATTCTTTTCTTTTCCTCCGGCTACTAAGATGTTTCAGTTCACCGGGTACTCTTCTCACCCGCCTATGTATTCAGCGAGCGGACATCCTGTCTTCAACAGGATAGGTTCCCCCATTCGGAAATCTTCGGGTCAAGGGTTGCTTGCCACCTCACCGAAGCTTATCGCAGGCTGCTGCGTCCTTCATCGTCTTTTTGAGTCAAGGCATCCACCATGTACTCTTACGAGATTTTCCCACATTTCTGTTTTCATTCTCGGACGTGAGAATGAACAAAAATGGGTTTACATTTTTTGTACTTATTTTTTTATCATGATCTATACACTGTATTTCATTTTTAACGTTCTTCTAGAAGAATTTTTTCAAACAAAAAAGTCGCCTTAGCGACCAAGCCAGACAACAAGAAAAGATGGGGCTTAGCCACTTATGTGATTAGTTGAATGATTAAGATTCTTCATAGATTGGTTCCTGTATTATACAGTATATATAAAAGCTGTCAAGAGAATTTCGCCCCGAGGGCTTAACGGGAGAAATAACGGCCAAAATCTTCGTCAGATTCGTCGTTTTTCTTTGATTTTTCATCATTTTCCTCCTCTGGCTCAGTTTCATTCTCAACCTCTTCCACAGGCTCCTCTTCAGGGGCTTCTTCTTCCTCTTCCGCCTCGGCTTCTTCCGAGGGCAAATATTCATCAGGCGCCACCGCACTTTCGCGGTCATGCAGCCGGGTTCCGGCAATGCCGCCGTCTTCCATCATGGCTTCATACTGTTCCTTGCTGACTAGAATTTCCCGAGGCTTGGCACCGTTGCTCGGTCCGATAACGCCGGACTCTTCGAGCAGGTCGAGCAGACGCGCCGCGCGCGCGTAACCGATTGATAAGCGCCGTTGCAAATAAGAGGCCGAGGCTTTGCCCGAGTTGATGATCAATTCCTTGGCCTCGCTTAAAAGTTCATCATCGTCATCGCTTGCTCCGTCAATACCGACGCCGGCGACGCCGCGAACTTTTTGGCGCTCAACGATTTCCGAATCGTAATTCGGTTCACCGGATTTTTCTTTTATGTAATTAACAATGCGTTTTATTTCCTGATCGGTAATCAAGGCGCCTTGAATTCTTTTCGGTTTGGAAAGCGTAACATTGGAATAGAGCATGTCGCCGCGTCCCAATAATTTTTCCGCACCCAATGAATCTAAAATTGTGCGGGAATCAATTCCCGAGGCAACCGAGAAGGCGATACGCGCCGGCATGTTGGCTTTGATTGTTCCCGTAATAACATTAACACTCGGACGCTGTGTTGCTAAAACAAGATGGATGCCGACCGCGCGGGCCATCTGCGCCAGGCGAACAATGCCGGCTTCCATATCTTTAGCGGCAACAACCATCAAGTCCGCCAATTCGTCTATGATAAATATAATGTAAGGCATTTTTTCCTTGGCCGATTGGTTATAGCTGTCAATATCGCGCTTGTGCGTCTGCGACAAGGTTTCAAAACGCCGATCCATTTCATTCAAACACCACTTCAAGGCATTAATGGTTTTTGAAACCTCGGTAATAACCGGCGTCAGTAAATGAGGCAGGCCGTTATAAATCGTCAATTCAACTCGCTTTGGATCGACCATGATGAATTTCAAATCATCAGGGTTATTCTGATAAAGCAAACTGACAATCATGGCGTTAAGCATAACCGACTTACCCGAGCCGGTTGCACCGGCAACCAAGAGATGGGGCATCTTGCCGATATTATCAAGCCACACCGCGCCGGAAACATCCTTGCCCAAAGCCGTCATTAAATTTTTCGGACGCTTTTTAAAAGCTTCGCTTTCCAATACTTCGCGCAAAGGCACGATAGCGACACTGCGGTTAGGCACTTCTATACCGACTAAGGCCTTGCCCGGAATCGGCGCTTCAATGCGCACGGGGTGGGCCGCCAAGGCCATGGACAAGTCATTATTTAAACCGGTAATACGCGAAAGCTTAATCCCTTCCTCGGGTTTAAGCGTATATTGGGTAACAGTCGGACCAACACTGACCTCTCCCATTTCTACGGGAATGCCGAACTTTTCAAGCGTCGACTGGATAATTTCCATGTTATTTTTAATATCTCCGGCCGAAGGCTTGCTGGTTTTACCGTTCAATAAATCTAGCGGCAAATCTATCTTGATGTTGCTTGGTTTCCAACCCTTCTTTTCTTCAACTACCGGCGCGGCTTTTTTACTTACTCCGTTAGCAATCGGGTGCGAAGAAAAGTTATCTTCAACCGGTTCTTCGCTCGAATCGGCAATCGCGGCGATTTCCTCTTCACTCGGCGTTTCGTCGGAATCATCATCATATTCCCGAGCCAAGCGGGCTTCTTTAACGCGGCGGAACAAAAATGCAAAGGGATGAAAGGCCAAGCGGACCGGCGCCGTTCCTTTGGCAAAGATTGCGGATAGCGTCGAATTGAACATCAGCATCAAGCCGATGAAAAGCAGTGCGAGTAAAACAAGTATGCCGGCCCAAAAACCGACTAACTTCATAACCATAACCGCCAATGACCAACCGAGATAACCGCCGCCCTTGCCCTGCTCAAGCGCCAACTCCCAATCAAGCGGATCAACAAAGAATTGCAACAAGGCGGAGACTGACCATAAAATAATAATGACGCCAATATAATGCAAAGCGCCAAGCGAAGACTTGTCTTTACCGATCATTAGAATTCCCATCGCGCACAGAATGAAAGGAATAATCCATTTGGCCCAGCCGGCGATTGCCGACATGGCCTTAGCAAGGTAAGGACCGATGTCTCCGGCAACATCCAATAAGCTTAAAAATAAGACGACGGAAATAACAAAAACCAGCACCACGCCGATGCTGCGTTTAACGTCCGGATTAAGGTTTAAATTCGGAAGCGAAATATAATCAAGAGGACTTTTCTGTTTTCGTCTGCCCATAAGTCTGGCTTCAGTATAACATAATAAAACCCAATAAAAAACCTGTCTCAAATATGAAACAGGTTCTAAACTTTAAAATATTCTTTCTATTCTTTAGCTTCTTGAGCGGCTTTGCATATATCTTCGGGATTAGTTGTCTCCATGCGACCTTTTGCAATATTTATGTCCCTGATATGGTAATGTTCGGCCATAATTTCAGCGGTCATCATAAGTCTAATATTATGATTATTGCTGAGTAGCTCACGAGCTTTTGAATCAGGCGGTTTTTGCAAAGAACCTTTCATGTGCCCTCCAAGTTTTGATTTTATGAAATTGTATTTCTCTAATATGCCATACATTAGCCAAAAAGTCAATGCTTATCTGGAAAAATAGAATTTCGTGTTATAATTATAGCCAGAAAGGTCGATTGTTTCTTGTTCCCCTTTATTAACGATCAACCTACTATGAAAGGTCTGCACAAATTGGCTCACATACTTCTGATTATTGGTGGCCTTAACTGGCTTTTAATCGGCCTCTTTAATTGGGGCGTCGCCGATCTCGTCGGAATGGATGTTGCCAAAATAATTTACATTATCGTCGGTTTGGCCGCCGTCTATGATATTTTCACCTGCCGCAATTGCGAACGCTGCATGAATGGTGCAAAAAATCAGATGCCTAGCGCTTAAAATCGATTTCAAAAACAGCTTCCGTCCCCCATGCTAGGAAGCTGTTTTTATTATTGACAAATTAATCATTATATAGTATCGTCAAAATAAATAAGAAATCAAAAATTAAAATAGGAGGTGAGTTTGCCAAAATATAACCCCAAATTTCAAGAACATTTCGATATTTTTAAAAATACCGACTATGAAAGTGTTGAGAGCGCTAAAGCCAGAGCCGGTATGACCAATACTGCAAAATCCCTAGAAGAGATTAAGGTGGCTAAAGAAGCTGCCAAACCTGGGGGTAAAAACGAAGAAATAGCTGACAGAATATTGCACACTAAATATTAAAAAGCTATTCATCAAAGTCTAAGGCTGAATTCTTAATTGAATTCGGCTTTTTTATTTTATTAAAGTCCTTGCTTATGATAAAATATAAATGACTTTATTTATAATTAATAATCATATGGCCGAGATTGCCAAAGATTTTTATTCCGAGGAACACAGAAAATTCAAATACCGCATTGGGCACATGGTAGCCTCCTCCTTGTCCGGATTTATCGCCGGCATTGTCGTTACCTTAATGGTAATTTTCGCCCTGTTTGATATTACCCTAAAAAGTTAGTTCAAAATAAAGTTAGTATTGGGCAGACGACTTCTTATATATTCCAAATCCTGACTTGAATAATTATTGCCTTTTAAGTTAAGCGTTTTTAAATTTTTCAAATTGGCCAGTTCCTGCGGAAGACCGGTCAATTTGTTATAGGACAAATCCAAATTTTCAAGTTTGGAAAGTTGGCCGACTTCGGCGGGCACTCCGGTCATTTGATTGTGATCGAGCTTAAGAACCTTCAAATTAGAGAGGTGACGAATTTCAGCCGGTATAGCGCCGGTTAATTTATTGTAAGATAAATCTAATTCATCTAAATCCCTGCGGGAAAAAACATTGGCCGGAACTTTATCAAGATTTTGCGAACTCAAATCAAGCTTCTTGCCATTCAGCGGTTCGAGCTTTTGGGCTTCTTCCAGCGCCGCTTGTTCAGGATTATTGGAAGTTTTTTCCGGAGCAAAGGTGCAAGCCCCGCTCAGGCTGGCTATTAAAATCAGTAAAGTGCTAGTGAGATATTTCATAATAAATATTTTCAGATTACTTGGTTAATTAAAAACGCCATTGAATGCTTAAAGGTTACAAAAAAACTCCCTGACGGGAGTTTTTTGCCGCCTGAATAAGCTTACTTATAATAACTCTTAACTTGAAAAATGATATATAAGCCAATACCCATAGCAATCAAAGCCCAAATTAAAGCTCCGAGATTATAAGAAGAAACAATGCCGTAAACACCCGAAACCAAATTGGAATAATAAATATAACGCCAGCCCTTGATTTCGCGCTTCTGCAAACCGGGGAAGGCCATAATCATTAAGATCAACTGAATGATTAAAATAATAATGCCCAAATAATAACGCGAGCTAAGACCGTAACCGACAAAGGGAGCAAAGCCGCCCATGAAAGAACCGAAACCAAATAAGGTTAAAACAGCCGGCAGAGACAGTACGATGATTATTAAAGTCACCCATGGAGCAATCTTAACAATCACCTCCTTGACTCCGGCAGGAAGTTTAAAGGAGATTTTTTTCAAAAAAAGATCTTCAAAAAAGGCCTCTAATTGGTTCATAAAAATTAATTAGCGGGGCAATCCCCTTATAAGTATAACACTTTCCGACTTAATCCTTAACACAACGTATTTGAAAACCGTTGGTGCGAATACTGTAACTGCCGCTGGCTGTCAAAGAGCCTGTGCCCAGGCTGACAAACCATGCGCTACCCTGGAAAACCGAGTTAGGAACCGTTGTCCAAAGGAAGTTAACGGCGCCACGATTAAGAAAAGCTCCGGCAAAATGGCGCCGGCCTGAAGGCAGGGCTGAAAAACCGAAAATATCAGTTCCGTCCCAGGATATAGGAGAATTAGTAGGCTTGGCTTTAAGTTCTCCGCCGGCAGTAGTGCAGGTACATGCCCCCTCAGTGCATTTAAGGTCACACCCCGGGTCCGAATTCTGGGCAAGAGTTTGATATTCGGTAAAAGACGGAACGTGCCAACCGCTCGGACAGATGCCTTGCTGTACGGACTGAACGGTCTTCGCGCCCGAAGTCGGGCAACTTAAAGAATACGTGCCGTTGCCGTTGTCTACGGTCAGGGCATTATTGCAATCATAGGGTAAACTCAAAGCTTCTGCCCATTCATATAAGGCTCCGTCAGTCTCACAATTGGCGTCGCTATTATCAAAACAATATTTTTCAATCACATTATTATCCACCTGGCACGACCAATCATTGGCGCCGGAAACATCATGGCAGGCCGGCTCGGAAGAAGCGCTTGTCACCTTAGTACCAATATTCAAACTTTCCGCCATCCAGCATTGATCACCGATTAGAACAGTTTCATAACCCTGATTGTCGCGGGTATCGATTAAATTATTCCCGCAAACAAACTGTTCGGCCGCTGACGCGGGGGTGCCGCTGTTCAAAATGAATTCGAAAGGGTTATGGAACAATCTAAGTCCGCAGGCGATTTTTATATTAGTAACATCGGAACCACTAATACGACCAAAATTATCTTTAAAGTAACATTGATGTCTTAATTCATCATAGCCGAGCGTTACGGAATAGTCGCTCCCATCGAGAAGTTTGGTCGGAAAGTTAAAAATACTATTATCCCTAGGGGTGATTATAAGGTCATCACCCTTATTATTCTGTAAAGTAATTGGTCCGGAAATTCCCGTGATGGTTCCGCCGATTGAATAACGCGGAATATATTCGCTGTCTAAATTGGTCGTCGGATCTATAATGGTTTTCGGCGGAGTTTCTTGCGGTTTATTTATCTCATTAACCACCTTTCTGCTTATCGGACCGAAAAATCCGGACGCCGGAATAATCTTTTTCGCTTGTTGAAATTTAATCAAAGCGGCTCTGGTCAATGAACCAAAATACGAAGTTTCTTGATTAGTCGACCCGGAACCAAAAACCGCCACTAAGAAATTATTTTTATTTAAAAACTTCTGCAGCTCCTTAACATCTTGTCCGATACTGCCTAAGCCTAAATTGCGATTAAATACAAAACCCTCTGCCGAAACAGCTTGTGTTATGGCTAAAAATATGAACAGCGCCAGCAATATACTGCTAATTAATGTTTTTTTCCTAGTCTGCATACTCTTAATAGTATATCATGTCTTAATTTTTTAATGTAAAAAAATAGCAGTATCCAAAAAGATACTGCTAAAACAAACGATTTTTACTAAAGATTTTTTAATGCTTCCAAAGCGATTATAGTCCAATTCTCAACTTTCATATCCCCGTGACTGCATATTTTCTTTAAAACCTCTATTGGGACAAGGCCGCCTTCGCTGATTTCAGCATCCAAAGGTTCGACTTTGGCGCTGTCAATTTCCACAAGATACAAAATGGCAAAATGGACCTTGCCGACATCATTGGAGTCGTCGTTGATATAGCCTAAGACTCTAACTGTTTTATTTCCATTAATCAGGACTTCTTCACTGATTTCTCTTAAAGAGCTTTCGTGAATCGGATTAAGGGCGTCCGTATCTATTTTTTCAATATGTCCGCCAATGCCGCAAGACCAGTTGCCCTGTAATCTTTTTTCTTTATAATTTGCGTCGATCTTTGAGCGCTGATAAAGAAAAACAGTTTTCAATTTAGGATTATAAATAACGCAATAACCGACCGGTTGTTTATAATCAAAATTTTGTTCCGCCGCTTCTCTTTCCATCCATTCATAATTTTCAAGAATTACGGATTCGAAATCAAACTCTTCTGCCGAAATAAAGCCCTGAAACTTTCTTTGGGCGAAAAGCTTGGTAAGCGGTATTACCATTATTTTTTTCAAAGTACACTCTCCTTTTATTGCTGATTTTATTTGACCTTATGCTATATTATCTTTCGTAAAAAAGCAACCGCGGCTTCAAAAACAACGGAACCTCAAAAGAGGTTCCGTTAAAAAACAAACTAAGTGCGGAGCAGACGGGACTCGAACCCGCGACCTCTGCCGTGACAGGGCAGCGCTCTAACCAACTGAGCTACTGCTCCATAATTCACCTCACCCTTTAAGAGTGAGGTGAAATGGAGAAAATTTACTTCAAAATACTAACATTATAATATAGGCGAGTCAATACCTCTATTTCTTTTTCTGTTCGCCGCGATAAGCAAAATAGGAATAAACAATCGGAACCAAAGCAACCAAGACTATGGCGCTTATAAAGATTATGCCCTTGCCTAAATAAGAAATCGGGAAAGCGCAAATGGCCATTAATACTCCGGCCAGCATCATTAAGCGTCCCATCAGATGATTGGTCTTTTTCCAAACTACGGGATTCTCCAGCGTCCAAGGCGTGCGTACGCCAAAGGCCCAATTTTGCTCAACCGACTTTATATAGTAACCGATGACCACGAACAACAAAGCGACTCCGATCGGCACCAGACTGCCGACAGGCAAATCATAACCCAATCCGGCGCCGCCCACGAATAGATAAATGAAAAACATAAAGCCGATAATGGCGGTCTTGATGCCGTGATAACTTTTCTTGAAATTGGCATAGTGATGCTTTTTCGGATCAATATAAGGCAGACCGATAAACAGCAAATACAAACCAACTATCATCAAAGGCAAAAGCCAAGCGCCGAACACGCGCCCCGAATAACCGTCGACTTCTCCGGCTAAATTCCAATGCGTCGGTACTTGCTCGGGAAAGGCGCCTTGAAAATATATGGCCATAACTATTGAAAGACCGATCAAAAGAAGACTTGGCCATTCGCTTTTCCAACTCATTGTCGCGGGATGTTTCATATATATAGCTATTATAGCTATTAACAATTATACTCTTTTCTGATAGGGTAAAGCCAGTATGTCATTATCCATAGGAATTGTCGGGTTGCCCAACGTCGGAAAATCGACGCTCTTTACCGCCCTGACAAAAAAACAAGCTGAAGCCGCCAATTATCCTTTTTGCACTATCGAACCCAATGTCGGTCTTGTCAAAGTGCCGGATCAACGCTTAAACGCGCTGGCTGAAATTTCCAAACCGGAAAAAATAATTCCGACCGTTATTGAATTTGTCGACATTGCCGGTTTGGTTAAGGGCGCAAGCGAAGGAGAAGGCTTGGGCAATAAATTTTTATCTCATATCAGAGAATGCGACGCGATTTGCGAAGTCGTGCGTCAATTCGAAGATACCAATATAATTCACGTCGCCAATAAAATCGACCCTGACTTTGATCGGGAAACCATTCATCTTGAACTTGCCTTAGCCGATGCGGCGACGGTCGAGAAAAGATTGTTAAAGGCGGCCGGCGAAGCCAAGACCGGCAATAAAGAAGCTCTTAAAATCAAAGAACTTTTGGAAAGAATGAAGGCCGAGCTTGAGCGGGGCGGCGCAATCCGCAATCTTAGCTTTAATGAAGAAGAAGCGGTTTTTGTTAAGTCTCTGTGCTTGATTACGGCCAAGCCCCTGATGTATGTTCTTAACGTCAATGACAAAGACAATGAAGCCAGGCATGCTTGGAACGACGGTTCGGTCATTGCCATAGATGCCAAACTCGAGGCGGAAATCGCTTCTTTGCCCGAAGAAGAACAAGCCGCTTATATTCAAGAATTGGGTTTAAAAGAAAGCGGCCTTGACCGCTTGATTCGCGCCGGCTACGAATTGCTCGGCTTGATTACTTTTTTCACAACCGGCAAAGACGAGACGCGCGCCTGGACCGTGCGCCGCGGTGCCAAAGCTCCGGAAGCTGCCGGCGTAATTCACACTGATTTTATCAAAGGCTTTGTTCGCGCCGAAGTTATCAATTGGCAAGACTTTGTCCAAGCCGGTTCCGAAGTCGAAGCCAAGGCCAAAGGTTTGATGCGCACCGAAGGCAAGGAATATGAAATGAAAGACGGCGATGTTTGTAACTTTTTAATCAATCGCTAAACTTTTTTAAGGACGATAATTTCGCGCCAAACACTCTGTCCGGCGCGACCGTAAGTAAAGGAGTTGATTTTCTTTAAAGTAGCCGGTTCTTTAAGTTCAACGCAAAGTCGCGCAGGCATAAACAAGGGCAAGGCCAAAACAATCGTACCGCCGGATTTAAGAACAATCTCCATTTCTCGCAAAACTTGATTATAAAGCGTCGTCAGCTCAATGACGACTTTTTTAATATCGACTTTGCCGCGTTGCGGCCCCAAATAAGTTTCGGTGACAATCGCGCCGATAGAATTTTTGTCAAAAATCGTCGAAAGCTTTTGCGCATCAAGCACCTCGAGTTTAATGTTGCCGCTTCGATTGGCGTGTTGTTTAATCCAAGCGATGTTCTTTTCCGTATCGCCGATTGCCTTAGGCGAAATATCCGAACCAATTAAATTTTTGTAATTCATCAGCATCGCCTCGGTTAGAACCGTTCCCGAACCGCAAAAGGGATCGAGCAGGGTTTGGTTTTTTTCTGCGCCCGAAAGGTTAATCATAATCTGCGCCAATTTAGGCGGCAGCATACCGGAATGATCGTCGCGGGCCGGTCGGCCGTAATCGCGCTCGCTTAAATCCTTAAAAGGTTGAACCGCTTCGGTAATTCCGAGCCATAACTTAGAGCCGCCGGCAATAATCACCAACTCGCGGCCATCGCGGGTTAATTTGTTTTGTTCAACAACTACGCTTGATAATTGTTTTTCACGGCTGGTAACGAAACGGCAGCTGATTCCCTCGGCCTTGAGCGCGCTCTTCAATTCAAGCCCAAGCTTATGCGTATTAATGCCCGATTTGCCGTAAAGTGAAATGCCAAAATTGAATTTCGAAGTTTTGGGCGCGGATTGCAATTCAGCCAAAGCCGCTTCATACAATTCGCGATTGGTATAGGTACCTAGCAGGCGGCCTATTTTTATAGTACCGCCCAACTCGGCCAATAGCGCCTTAGCCTCGATTTTTTCCGGCAGCAAGGCCAACAAAACTGAGTCGGACTCTTTATGCTCGACCGGCTTTAAACGAGTTAATAATTCGGCCCTGGAAAGGGAGGGATGATTACCTAGAATAAAGAAGTAGTTCATAGCTCAACCATAGCGGTTTTAAGCCCACTTGACAATAAGGCCGAGATTGCGATATTCTTTTAATACAATTTAATTAATACCTCTTCCATTGCTACGCCAAAGGCGAGCAGGTAAAAGCCTTGAGCATTTTACCACAGGTACTCTTGAACCCTCACGGTTTTCCATTGTTTGGCAATGGACAAGAATACCGAGAGGTTTTTTATTTATATATTATGTCAAGAACCAAGTCGTCAGATATTCCGCACTACGAGTTGCTTTGCCTCATCTCGAACAAATACAGCGAGACCGAGGTCGAACCGATTCGTGCGTCGGTTGCCAAATTGATCAATGATCAAGGCGGTAAAATAACTTTTGAAGAATATTGGGGCAAGCGCAAGCTGGCCTACCGTGTTGATGGTTTTCGCCATGGTTATTATTATTTAGCCGAATTCGACCTCGAAGGTCCTAAGCTCGGAGAAATAAATAACCGTTTGCGTCTATCCAACGAAATTTTGCGCCATCAAATTATCAAGAAGCATAAAAAGACCGCCGCCGAACTGGCTGAAGATGCCGCGGTCAAAGCCAAAATCGCTGCACGCCGCAAAGCCGAAGCCGAGGCTGATGAAAGCAAAGGTAAAGAAGATAAGCGCGTCGGCGTCGAAAGTATCGATACCGAGTTGGATAAGATTATCGATGCGACTAATCTTTTGTAATTATTAATTATTCTTAAGCCGCCTTTCCCTTAAGCGGCAGAAAATATATGAATCTTAATAAAGCCATGATCATCGGGAACGTTACCCGGGATCCGGAAGTCCGTCAGACGGCGAGCGGCGCCAGCGTTGCCACTTTTTCCGTCGCGACTAATTTCTTCTGGAACGACCCCGCCGGTACGCGCCAAGAACGCGTCGAGTTCCATAACATTGTTGCCTGGCGCAAGTTGGCTGAAATCTGCGGCCAATATTTGCGTAAGGGTTCGAAGGTTTATATCGAAGGCCGTTTGCAAACCCGCGATTGGGTCGGCAAAGACGGCATCAAGCGATACTCAACTGAAATCATCGCTGAGAACATGATTATGCTTGACCGCCCTTCCGGCAATAACCCGGGGGCGCGACAACCCTTCCAAGCTTCTTCCGCCAACAATGATCCCTATGCGCAAAAAGCTCCCGAAGCCGAGCCGGTTATCAATTATGATGAGCCAAGCGATTTGGCGGGCGGTTTTGAAACCGGCGCCGATGACGAAATCAAAGTCGAGAACATTCCCTTCTAATATTTTTTACCCTCTATGACACAAACCATTGGAAAAACCAAAAAGGAGTGCTACTTCAAGAGCAACAACATCAAAGAAATCGATTACAAGGATATTGATCTCTTGAAGAAGTTCATCAACTCCTATGGGCAGATTCTGCCCCGCCGCCGTACCGGAACTTCCGCGAAGTTCCAACGCAAGTTAGCTGAAGCGGTTAAGCGCGCTCGTATTATGGCGCTCTTGCACTTCCCGAACCAACGTCGCTAAATTTTTCTATGTTGAGCCTTACTGAAATAAAAGTCGGCAGCGTTATTACAATTAATGGCGAGCCTTACGTCGTTGTTAAATCCGAGCATCATAAAGTCGCGCGCGGCGGCGCCACTCTTAAAACCAAGTTGAAAAACTTAATTACCGGCAATATGATGGAGCGGACCTATCAAGGCAATGACCGTGCCGAAGAAGCCGATGTCCAAAAACGCAAAGCCAATTATTTGTATAAGGATGAAACCTTTGCGCATTTCATGGATACTGAAACTTACGAGCAATACAGCTTGCCCGTTGAAAACCTCGGCGGTAAAGAACGCTTTATGAAAGACGGCATTGATGTCATTGTCCTGCACTTTGAAGGCAAACCAATGACCGTAGAATTGCCGATCAAAGTTGAATTGAAAGTTACTTCGGCTCCGCCAGGCGTGCGCGGTAACTCGGCCGGCAATGTCACGAAGACTGCCGAGCTCGAGACCGGCGCCGTTATCTCGGTACCGATGTTTGTTGAGACAGGCGATGTTATCAGAATCAATACTGATACTGAACAATACGTGGAACGAGCTTAAAAAAAGATTAAAAACCTCTCCTTGCGGAGAGGTTTTAGTTACCTATTTATTGTCTGAACACATTATATGTAATTTTCTGCTTTAAGAGGATAATCAGATGCACAACCGCCCATCATTGTCAGAACCACTGAAAACCCTGAGGGGACTGACTATTTAATAAAACGCCTAATTTGTAATTTCTTTGCACCAAAATTAATAAGTAAACCGATTTTTACTTTATAGGCTTCAATGTAATTCACAAGCTGGGCGACATGGACATCTTCTAAATTAGCTACAGCCTTTAGTTCAACCATAACATCTGTATCTATTAAGAAATCAACTCTTCGTTCTCCTATCTTGTCTCCTAAATACCAAATATCCATTTCTTTTTCTCTTTCAAATATAAGCCCCTCTTTAATGAACTCTTTCATTAAAGCACGTTGATAAATTAACTCTTGAAATCCATTGCCCAAATAATCATGGACGTTATAAGCACACTTAATAACCCTTGAAGTTATTTCTGATTTATAAAAATTATTATTTATATAATGCATTATATTCAATTAATAGTCAGTGAGAGTCAGATTCCCTCAGGGTTTTCAGTGGTTCTGACAGGAGAAATGATTATAAAATAAAAACACCCTCGGAAGTGAAGGGTGTTTTGAATATAATTAAGATTTATCCATCAATCTCTTTAGCCTTGGCCGCGGTCATAATCTGCTTCTTAATTTGCGCCATTAGTTTAGTATCCGCGCGCAAGAATTGACGGGCGGTTTCGCGGCCGGTGCCTAGCTTAACTTCGCCGAAGCTGTAAGTGTTGCCGGATTTTGTGACCACGCCATATTCGATTCCCGTATCAATCAAATCGCCCGACAAAGAAATGCCTTCGTTATACATGATATCGAACTCGGCGGTCTTAAAGGGGGCGGAAACTTTGTTTTTAACAATTTTGACTTTAACGCGGTTGCCGATTGATTTTTCGCCTTGCTTGATTTGCGCCGCACGGCGAATTTCAACGCGCACCGAAGAATAAAACTTCAGGGCCGTACCGCCGGTAGTCGTCTCCGGATTGCCGAAGAAAACGCCGATTTTCATTCTGATTTGGTTAATGAAGATAACCACGGTCTTAGTTTTGGCGACAACACCGGTTAACTTGCGCAAGGCTTGGCTCATCAAGCGCGCCTGCAAACCCATGTGCGAGTCGCCCATATCGCCTTCAATTTCTTTTTTAGGAACCAAGGCCGCGACCGAGTCGACAACCACAACATCAATCGCATTTGAGCGGACTAAGGTTTCCAAAATTTCCAAAGCTTGTTCGCCGGTGTCGGGCTGGGAAATAAGCAGATCTTTGACATTGACGCCGATTTTTTTAGCGTATTCCGGATCAAGCGCGTGTTCGGCGTCGATAAAGGCGGCGATCCCGCCCTGACGCTGAACTTCAGCGATTATATGTTGAGCCAAAGTTGTTTTACCGGAAGCTTCCGGACCGAATATTTCAATAACACGGCCGCGGGGAACGCCGCCGATACCGAGTGCAAGGTCAAGCGAAACACAGCCGGTCGGAACGGCGTCTATATCAGTCGCCTTAACATCGCCGAATTTCATAATCGATCCTTCGCCGAACATCGATCTGATTTGTTCGACCGCCGCGTCAGCGGCATTATGCTTGGCGTCGCCGCCGCTGGAGGTGTTTTTCTTTTTCTTTTCTTCGCTCATAAAATAAAAAATTAATTAAAAGGGGTTGGCGGGGTTTCAAATAAAACATAACGAACTACTGAGGCCGGGCGACTGTATTTTTTCTTGGCAACCACGGTAATCGTGTTCAAGCCCTGTTCCAAATACAATTCTTTGATAAAACGCCCTTCTACCGAAACCTGAACCGTCTGGCCGTTAATTGTAACATCTGTTTCCGGCGCTGTCAGCCCCCTGACTTCAAGCCGCCTGTCTTGCACGCTGGTATCAAGTCCGGGGTATTCAAGGGTCAAAAAAGGCGCTTGAAAAATTTTATCAACCAGAAAGCCCAAGTAAACCAGGCAAATTAAAGCCACGACGGCAATAATAACATTACGCACTAAAACCGGAACAGCTACCAAATAACGCTTGGCGACAATCTGACGTTCAAAGGGCGCTGGTTCTTCGATGCGATGTTCGGTTTTGGCAAATTGTTCAACCAAGGAACGCGCGTCCAAGCCCAATAAGCGAGCATACTCGCGCAGAAAATTGCGCGCGTAAACTCCGGTTGGCAAGCGCTTGATATCATCCTGTTCAAGAGCCGCCAAATAATCGCGTTTGATGTTAAGACGGTTGGCGGCTTTTTCCAGTGAAAGATTTTTCTGCTCGCGCGCCTGCCTAAGCTGGCTGCCAACAGTCTCTTCCGCGGCGATTTGTTTTCTTTCGAAAAACATTATTAAAATCAATTAGCCGGAGCAACGCAACATGTCTCTTCCCCAGGACAGTCGGATTTACCGATTCTGGATTCCTGTCGAGAACAAACATCGCTGCATCTTCCATTATTGCTTCTGCAGTCATCACCTGGCACTTTTTGTTGTGTCGTGCTCGGTGGAGGGCTGCCGGTAAATTTAGTAGTAGAATTAAAAACATCATTAACGACATACTGAATAATCATGTAGCTGGAAAAAACAATCAGCAAACCGATAACCGAGCCGATGATTATATCTTTGCCTTTTTTAACTTTATCAGACGAGCCTCCGGACAAAATCCAAGTGAAGCCGCCATAGACAAACATCAATAAAGTTAAGGCGCCGACAATGCCGAGAATAAAATTAGCGACGTTAACGCCGAGCCCGACAAAACTGTTTAAGTCGAGGGCCGGATCGCTGGAAGTGACAATGGCAAATAAATACATATCAAATGATTATTGGCCGACGGTTTGTTGAACACGGCCGGCGGCGACGTTGACAATATCCTCTAAGCGTTCCGGATTGGCGACAACCGCATCAACCATTTCATTGATGGCTTTTTCCGCCGAGATAAAATCGCGGCCGCGATACCAGCTCTTGGCGATTAATAACTGCGAAGCGAAAACTTTCAAGTCCGGATTCTCCAACTGTTCATTAATCAAAGATCGCAGAGCGGTCGGATGTTTTGTCTTATCCAAATAAAGCTTAACCTGTTCCGGTTTGGTTGTCATAAACTGAACAAAGTCCCAAGCTTCGTTTTGGTATTTGCTTTTGTTGGAAACGGTTTCCACCCAATAGTTGGCGACGTTGGCTTCGCCTGGATTGCCTTCGATTTGCGGGAATTTAGCTACGCCCATATTCAACTTAGGCGCCTGGCCTTGAATAATCGGCAAATGATAAGAGTAGCCGAAGAAGATGCCGAGCTTGCCGTCAATAAAACGTTTAAGCGAATTATCTAATTCGGAATTCCAACTATAAACTTCTTTGGCGGGGTTGGCGAAATCGGAGAAGAAACGCACCGCTTCCATGCCCGGGTTATAACCGCGCTCTCGGAAAATCGGCGGAATCGAACTGAAGGTAACGCTATTGCCTTCCATCATAATCGCGCCGTTCTGCATCATTAAAGCGGCAAGAATGTCGGCTGAACGTTCAATATTGGTCGAGCCGCCGAGCGCCACGCCCGATTGAATCAAGTCACCCTTTAAGTCTTGTTTGGTTAATTTTTTAACAGCTTGTTGAAAATCTGTATTCCAATAAGCCGGCAATTCGGCTATACCGGCGTTGTTCAATAAATCCTTATTGTAATACATGGCCAAAGTATCAATTGACAGCGGCAAAGCGTAAACCTTGCTTTGTCCGGCAACCGATAAAACGACATCGTTATAAACCGTATCAACAAAATTATTTTTTACATCGGCCACCGTTATACTGCGATTGGTGCGCAACTCCGGAATAACTTCCTTTTTCAAAGTTCCTTTGGTAACCGGATAAACAATGGAAGTGGTATCAGGCAGTGGCGCTATCTTGGTTTGATATTTGCGTACCCAAGTATTTTGAATTGAAAAAATATCCGGACCGCGATCCTCGGCCAAGGCATCCAATAAAGCCTGCTCATATTCATCATAAGTCAGTTTGCGGTAATTGATGGTTATGAAAGGATGCAACTGATTATAGGCAGCAATCAGCGGGGCGAAATCGTCCGGTCCGTCCCAAACGCGCCAATAGTTCAAGGTGATTGGCTGCATCTTTTCCTGCACGTCTTTAGAGACGGTTTTGCAACCGAAACCGCTGGAAGCGACAACGGCCAACAAGAGCCCGAGGGCGATGATTTTTGTTTTCATAGGCAAGATATGTTTTGCCTTTAGTATACCAATTATTCAACCTTCGGTCGATATTGCAAAGCTTCGGCCAAATGTTCGGCTTTTATTTCTTCACTGCCTGCCAGGTCGGCTATAGTACGGCCCAGTTTCAAAATGCGAAAATAGGCTCGCGCTGAAAGATCGAACTGAGCGACGGCCGCTTGCATCAAGCTTTTGCTCGCTTCGTCCAAGGGGCAAAATTCTCTTACCGCGACCGAACTCATTTCGCCGTTGGAAATAAATCGCAGACCGGTAAAACGGGTTTTTTGCCGCCCTCGTGCCGCCTCGACGCGCGCTTTTATAAGCGCCGAATTTTCTCCAATCGGCTCGCTTTCCAACTTCTCAAAACTAAGCCGCGGCACTTCGACATGCAAATCAATCCGATCGAGAATCGGCCCGGAAATGCGCTTGCGGTAGGCGATAATCTGAGCCGGCGAACAAACGCAGTGCTTTTCGCCGTCGCCCAAATAACCGCATTGGCAAGGATTCATGGCGGCGACCAACATGAATTTTGCCGGAAAAACCAATTGACCGGCGGCGCGACTGATTGAAACAACGCCGTCTTCTAAGGGTTGCCTTAAATTTTCCAAAACCGGACGAGGAAACTCCGCAAATTCATCAAGAAACAATACGCCGCGATGAGCCAAAGATATTTCACCCGGCTTAGGCCAAGTTCCGCCCCCAACCAGGGCGGAACTTGGCCTA